>JBEVNG010000196.1:0-15852 GCA_040508235.1 Polyangiales bacterium
TCTACACCAAGGGCTACAAGTGGGTCGACAACGACGGCAAGCTGGCGGGGCCGGCGCACGTGCTGTTGAACCTGGCCGTCGGTGGGCCGTGGGCGGGGCGCTTTGGCATCCAGGACAAGCTGTTCCCGCAGCAGTTCACCATCGACTACGTGCGCGTCTGTCAGCTGACGGATGCCGCGAATGGGAGCCGCACCTGCGGCGGTAGCGCGGTCACGCCGGACCCCATCAAGTTCGCGTACACCACCGGCAGCGCCGGCCACGACGTGCAGCGGCCGACCATCCACGACGCCGTGATCGACACGCCGTCCGCGCGCGCGGGCTCGTTCATCGGCTTCAAGCAGCGCATCGACGCCAGCGTCTCCACCGACGACAAACACGCGCTCTACGTGTACCTGGTGAACGCCAAGCGGGAGAGCGTGGGCTGGCAGCGCGTGGAGCTGCCGACGCCGACCACCAAGTGGGGCGGGCGCACGGTCGAGGTCGACACGCGCTTGCAGCTGCCCGAGTGGGTCGAGCCCGGCAGCTACGGCGTGTACGTGGCGATCGGCTCGCCGGAAGAGTGGGACGCCGAGGGCAAGAACAGCCTGCGCACGCTCAACCTGCGCTACGCGCCGGGCGCCAAGCACCGCAAGCGCATCGGCCAGCCCACACGCTGGAAGGTCGGCGAGCTGCAGATCGTCCGCTAGTTACTGCAGCCAGCTGCGGAACTGGAACTTGCTCGGCGCGGGAGCGGGGCGCGTACGCGAGCGCAGCGCGAAGGTCGCCTCGGCGACCAGGCCGCGCAGCGTGCCGGCACCGGTGGTCGAGTTGTCGAGCATCGCCTCGAACGCGAGCCGCTCTTCCTCGCTGCGCGCGAATCCGGCCAGCCCGTGGCGCAGCGTCTCCACGTACTGCGGCGGCAGCTTCTGCGCGGACTCCTGGCCGGTGTGCATGCGGTAGACGCCAATGGGCGTGTTGGTGATCAGCGCATCGAAGCGGTACGCCAGGCTGCCGATCAGCGCGGTGTCGAGCAGGCCGCCGACGTCGCCGGGGAAGCCGCCCAGCTCGCGCACGCGGCGCAGGTTGAACAGCACGCTGGAGAACTTGGGCGTCTGGCGCATCAGGCCGGCCAGGTCCTGCGCCTTGATGTGGCCGTGCAGGTAGAGCTGATGCTTGAGGTAGTACCAGCCGAAGATCAGCAGGCCACGCTGGTCGACCGCGGGCTGCGCGAAGGCGGCCTCGAACGCCGCGCGCGCGACCGGGCGCACCAAAAAGTCGTCGTCCGGCAGCAGCATCGCCCAGGGCGTCTTGATGGCGTCGAACGTGCGGTTGTAGCTCTGGGCGAAGTCGACGCGGTCCGGGAACTCGAGCACGCGCACCTTGGGGTGTTGCTCCCACTTGCGGCGCAGGTCCGCGCCCCAGTTCCAGGGGCCGTTTTGGTGGCGGATCAGCAGCTCGCTGACCAGGGGCGAGTCCAGCGGGACCGACTCGAGCGCGGTCTCCACCATGGCGCGACGGTGCGGACCCGACAGCAATACGGCGATCGTCAACATGCGCCCGCGACGATAGAGCCTGGGGGCCCGCTTGGCCAACCCTCAGCTGCGCTTGTCGACCTGCGCCAGACCGAGGGCGACCTCACGGGCGATGTTCCAGCCGCCGGGCCAGCCGTCGCCGGTGATCTCCTTGGTGTCGCCCTCGTGCAGCTTGAGCCGCCACTTGGCCTCCACCACCGAGGCGCGGCGCGCGACGTAGCGGATGCCGAGCACACGCTGCCACCAGAAGTAGGCGTACATCTTGCGGCCGAGCGTGGTGACCAGGTACGTGGTGGGGGGCAGCTTGGCCAGCTGCTCGCTGTAGCCCTCGATCTCGTCCTTGGCGTAGCTGACGTTCCAGTACTGCGGGAGCGCGGCGATCAGGTCCGACACCGCCCGCTCGCCGCCGACCTCCAGCGCGTAGCCGAACGCCGGCTCGCGCAGGCTGCGGTTGCGCGCGCCGACCAGCGTCACCAGCGGCTTGAGCGCGTCGGGCGAGCGCGTCTCGCCGAGCCTGGCCAGGGCACGCGTGCGCAGCGAGAACGGGGCGCTGTCGTCGAGCGCGACCTGCGCCAGCGCCGGCACGTCCGCCTCGCCGACGTGGCCGACCAGCAGATCGAACGCCTTCTCGCGCTCGCCGAACTCGAGCTGTGCATCGCAGGCGATCGCGACCAGGCGCTGACGTGCTGCGTCCGTGTCGACCAGCTGGCCGAGCGAGGGCAGGGCGTACGAGTCGAGCGCGGCGCGCTTGTCCGGCTGACCGCGGTACGCGCGCTCCACGTCGACCAGCTTGGCCGCCGCGCGCGCACGCGTGGCCGTGTCGCCGTAGCGCAGCACGTTGTCGGTAAGCCGCGCCAGCGACTTGAGCTGCAGGTCGGTGCGCAGGCTGTCCGCGCTGGGCGCCGCGCTGGCCGCACCCACCTGCGCCGTGACCTGCTCCAGGGAGAACTCACCCACGTCCGCGCGGCGGTCGACATCGACACCGATCCAGCGCACCACGGCCGCGCCCAGCTCCGCGCGCTGCGGCGGCGGAAACATCGGCAACAGCCGCACCGCCACGTCCTTGGCGCGCACGGCCCGCGCGTTGGGCGCGACGTTCGCGGGCGTCTCCATGCGCTCGGTCAGGCCGTGCTCCAAGGTGGGCACCAGCGCCGCGCGCTCCGGCTCGCTCAGCGCCTTGAGCGCATCGAGCAGCAGCGTTCGCCCATCGAGCTCGGGCCGCTCCAGGTCGAGCAAGCGCAGGGCCGCCTCCGCGCGCAGGGCACTCGGGCGCGAGGAGTCGTGCACCAGCGCGCTCAGCTTCTCCGGTCCACGCGCGGTCTCGCGGAAGGCGTCGAGGTCCCGCACGTCGAGGCTGCAGGCCGACAAGCACAACGCGAGGATCACGGGGCGCACCCCGCCTCTTTACCAGTTCAGTGCGGCTCTGACGAGAGCAACGCCTCGAAGCGCGGAGCCAGCGTATCCCAGTGGTACTGCGCAGCCGTCTCGCGTGCGGCCTGGGCCATGGCGGCGGTCACTTGCTCCAGCGCGCGTGCGATCGCCTGCGCGTCGCGGGGCGGCACCAGCAAGCCGTCTTCCCCGTGGTGCACCACGTCGCCGATGCCGCCGGTGTCGCTCGCGATCACGGGCAGCCCGTGGTCCATCGCCTCCAGGATCGCGGTCGGCATGCCCTCGGTGCGGCCGCTCGCGAGCGGGATCGACGGCACCAGCAACGCGTCCGCCGCGCTCAGCCAGCGCGTCTTCACGGCGCCGCCGAGCTTGCCCAGGAAGCGCACGTTTGGACCCGCCAGCGCAGCGAGCTTGGCGCGCTCCGGTCCCTCGCCCGCGATCGCCAGCGTCCAGCGTGTGCCCCGTACCGCCTCGATCGCGTACTGCAGGCCCTTGATCGGCACCAGCCTGCTCATCGTCAGCGCGGTGGGGCCGCTGAGGTTCAAGGCGGCGCGGCTGTCCGGCTCGGGCAGCGCCGGATCGATGCCCATCGGGCACACGTGCGCACGCTGGGCGATCGCCGCGCTGGCCAGCGGCGGCAAGCGCGCCAGGAAGCGCTTGCGCAGATCGCGCGAGGAAAACACCATCGCGTCCGCGCCGCGCGCGATCAGCTCGGACAGCGAGCGCGGCAGCTGCTCCAGCGCGAACACGTCCGCCGAGTGACACACCGCCAGGTGCGGGATGCCGCGCGGCGCCACCAGCGCGCAGGGCAGGGCCCAGTGGCTCACCACCGCGTCCCACTGAAAGCGGCGCGCATCGCGCGCGAGCGCGGCCACGAACGGCGCCAACCCGAGCGCGGTCCAGGGCGCTCGCCGCAGGTTGTCGAGCACACCCGCGCCGTAGAAGGTGTGCTCCAGGCGGCGCGGCAGGTAGCGCACCCAGTGCACATCGAGCCCGTCGAAACGAGGCGCCTCTCCATGCGCGGGCTCGGGACACAACACCTGCACCTGATGACCGAGCCGCGTGAAGGCGCGCGCGAAGCCGAGCACGAAGCTCCCCGCCAGGTCGCCCTCGCGGCGCGGGAAGCTCGTGGTCAGCAGGCCGATCTTCACTCGGGCTCGACCTCCAGCTCGGGCGCCGCCAGGGAGTAGACCACGCGCCGCAACATCACGCGCAAGAGTACGAACGGGATCACCAGCAACGCATGGCGCAGGCCGATGCCGCTGGACTCGTCCGCGTAGACCGGGCGCACGATCACCTCGCGCACGCGCAGGCCACGCTCGGCCAGCATGCCGAGTAGGTCGTTGGGGTAGCCGTAGCGGGGCCACAGCTTCTCCAGCGGCAGCTGCGCCGCGGCGCGCGCGGACAGGGCCGTGTAGCCGCACTGGGAGTCGCGCACCGAGACGCCGGTCGCCAGCTCGGTGAGTCGCGCCAGCATGCCGTTGCCGAGCCAGCGCTGGCGCGGCATCAGCTCGCGCACGCGCGGGTGGGACATGCGGTCACCCTTGCAGTAGTCGACCTCGCCGCGCAGCACCGGGTCCACCAGCGCGCGCAGGTCTTCCGGATCCATCTGCGCGTCGCCGGCCATCACCGCGCACACGTCGGCGCCCTCGGCGAACGCCACCCGGTAGCCGGTCGCGATCGCCGCACCCACGCCGCGGTTCACCGCATGGCGAACCACGCGCACGCGCGCATCGGCCACGCTGCGCGCCGCCTCGCGCGTACGATCGGGGCTGGCGTCGTCGACCACCACGATCAGCGAGACGAAGTCCGGGATGCCGCGCAGGGTACGCGGGAGCAGGCGCTCTTCGCAGAACGCCGGGACAACCACCGCGACCTTCATTCGACGGTGACGGTCTTGGCGAGGTTGCGCGGCTGATCGACGTCGGTGCCCTTCAGATCCGCGACGTAGTACGAGTAGAGCTGCAGCGGCAGCACGGTCAGGAACGGCGTCAGCAGCTCGTCGACCAGCGGAACCTGCACCACCTCGTGGCTCTCGCGCGCGGCGGCCTCGTCGCCCTCGCTGGCGATGCAGATGATCTTGGCCTCGCGCGCGCGCGCCTCCTGCAGGTTGCTCATCGTCTTCTCGTAGAAGCGATCCTTCGGCGCCACCACGATCACCGGCACCGCGGCGTCGAGCAGGGCGATGGGGCCGTGCTTCATCTCGCCGGCCGCGTAGCCCTCGGCGTGCACGTACGAGATCTCCTTGAGCTTGAGCGCGCTCTCCAGCGCGATCATGTAGCTCGGGCCGCGGCCGAGGAAGAGCACGTCGCGCGCGTCGACGTAGCGCTTGGCGATGTTGGCCACCAGCTGCTTGGTGCCGAGCACCACGTCGTTCATCTGCGTGGGCAGCTTGACCAGGCCGTCCAGGAGCTCGGCCGCGCGCTGCTTGCTCAGGTTGTTGCGCCGGCGACCGAGGTGGATCGCGAGCATCAGCAGCGCACACAGCTGCGTGCTGAAGCACTTGGTGGAGGCGACGCCGATCTCCGGGCCGGCATGCGTGTAGAACGCGGCGTGGCTGGCGCGCGGGATGGCGCTGCCGATCACGTTGGCGATCGCGAGCACGGTCGCGCCGTGCTTCTTGGCCTCGTGCACCGCGGCCAGTGTGTCGCTGGTCTCGCCCGACTGGCTGACCGCGATCACCAGGTCACCCTCGTCGATGACCGGATCGCGCGCGCGGAACTCGCTGGCCAGCTCCACGGTGGCCGGGATGCGCGCGACGCTCTCGATGTAGTGCCGGCCGACCATGGCCGCGTGGTGGCTGGTGCCACAGGCGACGAGGTACACGCGGCGCACGCGCGCCAGCTGCTCCTCGGTGAGCCCGATCTCGCTGCCGTGCACGTCGGCCGCCAGCAGATCCAGGCGCCCGCGCAGGGTGTCCTCCATGGCGCGCGGCTGTTCGTGGATCTCCTTGAGCATGAAGTGCTTGAAGCCGCCCTTCTCGGCGGCGCTGGGCGACCAGTCGATGCGGCGCGAGGCGCGCACGATCTCGTTGCCCGCGAAGTCGCTGAGCCGCACGCCGCCTGCCTCGAGCACGGCCATCTCGCCGTCCTCCATCAGGATCACGTCGCGCGTGAACGGCAACAGCGCCGGGATGTCGCTGCCGCACATCACGGCTCCGTCTTCACACAGGCCGAGCACCAGCGGCGACGCGCTCTTGGCGACCACCAGCCGCGACGGCTCGGTGAAGCTCATGACCGCGATCGCGAACGCGCCGTGTACCTGCGCCAGCGCGCGCCGGGTGGCGGTCTCCAGGTCGTGGCCGCCCTTGGCCTCCAGGAAGATCAGGTGCGCGATCAGCTCGGTGTCGGTGTCGCTGGCGATCTTCTGGCCCAGCTCCTTGAGCCGGGCGCGCAGCGGCAGGTGGTTCTCGATGATGCCGTTGTGCACGACCGCGATGCCGCCCACGACGTGCGGGTGCGCGTTGACCTCGTTGGGACGGCCGTGGGTGGCCCAGCGCGTGTGGCCGATGCCCGTGACGCCGTCGAGCGGGCGCTGGTTGAGCGCGGTCTCCAGGTTGCGCAGCTTGCCCACGGTGCGCACCACATCGATGCCGTTCGCGGTCCGCACCGCCACGCCCGCCGAGTCGTAGCCGCGATACTCGAGGCGCCGCAAGCCATCCAGCAGGATGGGGGCACACGGCTCACTGCCGACGTAGCCAACGATTCCGCACATGAGAGCACTCCTCCAGGTCGAGCGACGCTAGCACGGCGGGGGCGTCGAGCCCGAGTCCGGCGGCGATCGCCCGTCCCGGGTCGACCGGTCACGGATGCCGCCCGCAGGGGGTGCGCCGCCACACCGCGGAAGCCCGAAGCGACCTCGAGCACAGTCCGGGCAGGCGCCCGGCCGGGGTGCGATGTCGGCGACCAACTCTCCCATTTCGTTGCGCTTCTACACCTGGAAACTAAATGACTCACACCGCTAGCCAAACCTGTGCGGGTTCCGCATCATCGTGTACACGCCGGCTGGACGGTGCGTGCGCGACCCCCCGAAAACGCGCTGCTTCTTGCAACGTATGACGCTTAGAATAGAGCCTTCCCCGATGGAGATGCTTCGCCCGCGCCCCGCCGCGATCCGCCGGCGCGCCGAGACCCTGCTGGCCGTGCTCGCGCTGACGCTCTGCGCATGCACCGCCACGCGCGTGCGTGTCGCGGAAGCTACGCCGTTGCCGCGCTTCCTCGAGATGTCCAAGCCCTTCCGCGACCGCACCTACAGGGTGGCGGTCGGCGATCTGCTCGCCACGCGCTGCTACTTCAACCCGCAGCTCGACGAAGAGGTCCTGGTCAGGCCGGACGGCAACATCTCGCTGTCGCTGATCGGGGAGATCAAGGCCATCGGCCGCACGGCGCAGGAGCTCTCGGCGGAGATCACCAAGGCGTACTCGGCGTACTTCCTCAAGTCGACGGCCGTGGTCATCGTGCGCAACTTCAACGGGCACCGGGTGTTCACCGCGGGCGAGCTCAAGCTGCCGGGCATGTTCAGCATGATGACCGGCGCCCGGACCGTGCTGGAGAGTATCTCCGCGTCGGGCGGTGCGACACCCGAGGCTACGCTACACAAGGTCGTGCTGATTCGCCGGCTACCCAACCAGGCGCAGCCGCTGGTCGCCGAGCTGGACGTCGCTCGCGCGTTGAGCGGGGACGACCCGTCGCAGGACGTGACGCTGATGCCCGGCGACTATGTCTACGTGCCGCGCTCCGGCATGGCCGAGCTGAACCTGGTGATGCACCAGTACTTCCTCAACAACTTCAATGCCACGACCTACGCGGGCATCCCGCTCAACATCCCGTCGTTGAATCGGTGAAGGCAACCGGTGAAGGCATGAGCACGCGCGCCGCACGAGCTGGAGGTTCCCGATGTTGACCAGTCTGTCGACGCGAAACATCGTGCACGTGCTGTTCCGACGCCGTGGGACGTTCCTGGGCATGCTGCTGGTGCCGCCGCTGATCTGCGCGGCGATCGTGTTCCTGCAGGTGCCGGAGTACGAGAGCACCGGCCAGCTGATGGTGAAGATCGCCGACGAGGACATGGCGACGCCGGACTCGATCGCGGACCAGCAGGGTCGCGCGGGCGCGGCGGCCACGCAGATGGCGCGCCAGATGATGTTCTCCGAGATCCTGATCATCGGCAGCGGCGACGTGCTGCGCAGCTCGCTGGAGCGGCTCGGCGTCGAGCGCGTCTACCCCAAGGCCGCGTCGGAGGCCGCCAAGCTGCACGTGCCGCCGCTGGCCTGGGCCGCGGAGAAGCTGTCCAAGGACTTCACCGTGAAGTCGAGCGGCGAGAGCAACGTGCTGCTGTTGTCCGCGTTCAACCCGGACCCGCTGATGGCGCAGCAGCTGCTCGACACCATCATCTCCGTGGCGATGGAGAAGCAAGCCAACGTGCTGCGCGATCCGCGCACGGACTTCCTCGACCGCAAGCTGACGGTGCTCAAGAAGGAGTCCGAGGACGCCAAGCGCGCGTTGCTCGAGTTCAAGCGCCGCACGCAGATCACGATGTTCGACGAGGAGCGCCAGCTGCTGCTCCGCCAGCGCGACGGCATCGAGCTCTCGCTCAGCCAGTCGCGCGCGGACATGGTCTCCGCGCAGGGACGCTCGGGCACGCTGCAGTCGACGCTGACCGCGGTGCCGGAGCAGATCGTGCTCAGCGACGAGAACGACCGCTCGCAGCGCGCGCTCGATCAGGCGCAGGGACGCGTGGCCACCGCGCGCGCTCGCTACGACAGCGCGCAGCGCCGCTTCACCAAGGACAACCCGGAGCTGCTCGACCTGGCCGCCGAGCTGCGCTCCGCCGAGCAGGAGCTGACCGCCGCGAACGTCGCCTCGCAGACGCGCGTGCGCAAGGGCATCAACCCCATTCAGCAACAGATCACCGGCAACCTGTCGACCGCCCGTTCGGATGCCACCGCACTCAAGAACGCGGTCAAGGAGCGCGAGCGCCAGCTGGAGAGCGTGAACGCACGTCTGGCGTACCTGGACGCCAACGAGATCGAGCTGCGCGGCCTGGAGCAGCGCCAGAACATCTCGGACAGCAGCTACAAGGCTTACCTGCAGCGCTCGGAGTCGGCGCGCATCGTGCGCGACATGAACGAGGCCGGCATCTCGGGCCTGAGCGTGATCGAGGCGCCGACCCTGTCGTACAAGCCTGGCAAGCCGAAGAAGGGCATGCTGTTGGGGCTGTCGGTGTTGGGTGGCGTGATCTTCGCGCTCGGGTTGTGCCTGCTGCGCGAGTCCCTGGACGATACGATCAGCATGCCGGAGCAGCTGGAGCACGCGCTCAAGCTGCCGGTGCTGTCCTCGATCAAGCTGAAGAAGGCCGGGTAAGAAGATGTTCGGGTTGGGAGCGCTGATGCGACGACGGGGAGGGGTCATCACGTTGACCAATCCTCGCTCGTATGGGCCTTCGCCGGTTCCGGACGAGGAGATGATCGGCCTGCTCAGCGCCATCAAGGCCGCGCTGCCGCAGAAGCGCAGCTACTCGGTCGGCCTGATCTCGACGCTGTCGCGCGAGGGCACCACCACGATCGCGCACAGCATGGCGCAGGTCGCGGCGCGCAACCCGCGCACCAAGGTGATCATGTGCCGGATCACCAACGATCCGGAGGGCCAGGAAGACTCGTCGACGCCGTTCGTCTACCTCGAGCCCATCGTGCACCCGGCCAACGCGTACGCGCAGAACACCGCCCCGCAGCTGCCCTCCAACGCGGGGCCCAGCAACGCTGGCAGCTATCCGCTCGCCAACGCCAATGGCTCGCAGTCGGGCCCGATGATGGGCGCGCTCACGTCGCCCTCGGACCTCGCGTACATCGTGCGTAGCTTGACCAGCTCGTTCGATCTGGTGGTGGTCGATCTGCCGCCCGCCAGCGAGGGTCCACTCGGTCCGTCGCTGTGCAAGGGGCTCGACGGCGTGGTGGTCGTGGTGGAGGCGGAGCGCACGCGCCTGCCCGCGCTGCGCGCCACGCGCAAGGCCATCGAGATGCACGGCGGCACCATCATCGGCTCGGTGCTGAACAAGCGCCGCTTCTACATCCCGAACTCGCTCTACAAGCGTCTGTGATCGTGCGGGGCTGGATGCGCATGGCGGGGCTCTCGTTGCTGGTCGCGGCATCGGCCGCGCACGCGCAGAAGCTCGACGCCGAGCTCGATGATCCGGAGCTCTCGGCGCTGGCCAACACGGTCTGGTCGATGACGCTGCCCGAGCGCGACTACGCCGGCGGCTGCCTGGTGGGCTTCCTGGCGTTCAAGTTCCAGCCCAACGGCTACTTCATCTACAACAACCGGGTCACCGGCTGGTGGCGGCTCGACATCGCGAGCAACCAGATCCGCATGCGCGCGCGCGACGGCACGCGCTTCATGCTCGCCATGGAGGGGGACACGCTGCGCGTGCCGCAGAACCTGCCGTTCCTCAAGCGCGGCAACACGTTCCAGAAGTGCGGCCCGACGGAGTGAGCGGCCGGTGAGCAGCAGCAGCAGTACGCGTGCGCGCAGCGTCGACTACGGCGAGAGCGAGGGCGGCTTTGCGGGCTGGCCTGGCCTGTGGGGCTTCATGCTCGTGCAGGTGGTAGGGCTGGTCTGGCTGCAGAAGCTCGGCATGCCCGCGGGCGGCGGCAAGGTGATCGCCATCAACCTGCCGCTGATCCTCGGCAGCCTCGGCGTGTTGTGGTTGCTCAACCCGAGCACGATCGTGGTCGACCCCAAGCGCACGATCATGTTCTCGATGTTCAGCGGCATCGCGATCATGAGCCAGGTGTTCGGCGGCTCGCTCGACTTCTCGCCCACGGGCCTGGCGCTGATGCTCGGCATGTACGTGCCGCTGATCTTCCGCTGGGAGGTGCGCCGCGAGGACTACCTGCGCGTGATGCGGTTCTTCAACACCAGCATGTTCGTGGTGTCGTTCATCGTGTTCGCGCTGCAGGCGATCCAGAAGGTGGCCAGCTGGCACGCCTGGCCCGACATGAACAAGCTGGTGCCCGAGGCGCTGCTGGTGCAGGGCTTCAACTATTACCGCGAGACCTCGTTCAACAGCGGCAAGCTGTCGCCGCACGCGGTGGTGTTCCTGGAGCCGTCGATCGTGTCGCAGTTCCTGGCGATCGCGATCGTCATCGAGTTCGAGTTCTTCAAGCGCAACCTCTACATGCTGATCTTCCTGCCCGCGCTGCTGCTGACGGGCTCGGGCACCGGCATGCTGATGCTGATCTTCGCGGCGCCGCTGGTCGCCAAGAAGCTGCCCGCCGGCCTGCTGATCGCGGCCGTGGTGATCGCGGGGGTCGGCGGCGGCGTCGCGGGCAGCATGGGCCTGCTCGACAAGACCATCGAGCGCATGGCCGAGGTGAACCAGGAGGGCACCAGCGGCTACTACCGCTTCACGCTGCCGTTCATGCAGCTGGTCGAGGCGCTGAGCACACCGGAGCGGGCGTTCTTCGGCACCGGGGCGGGCTCGACCGTCGAGCGCGAGGACATCGCCACCGTCACGCTCGCGATCAACAAACTGGTTACCGAGTACGGCTCGCTGACCGCGATCGCGTTCTTCGTGCTGCACTTCCACACGCTGTTCGAGCGCGCGCCCAGCCGCATGCTCGCGATCGTGCTGGCCGTTTATTACAACCTCTGCGGCGCCGGTCTGTCGGTGCCCATCTACGCGATCGCGTACATCGTGCTCGGCGCCATGCTGCGCATCCGCGAGGACGACGACGTGCGCCCCAGCGCTCCGCCCAAGAACTTCCGCGTGCGCGTCAGCAGCATTCCGCCGCCCGCGCGCACGTAGCTACTGCTTCGCGGCGCGGTCCAGATCCTCGAAGCCCGGCACCTTGGACAGGTCGGGAACGAGCACGATCTCGATGCGGCGGTTCTGGCTGCGGCCCTGCGGCGTGGCGTTGCTGGTGATCGGGCGGAATTCGCCGAAGCTGGCGGCGCTGACGCTGGTGGGCGGCAGCGCGGCCTTGATCAGGATCTCGGCGACCGCGATCGCGCGGCCGCTGGCGAGCCACCAGTTGTTGGGAAAGCGCGCGGACTTGATCGGCTGGTCGTCGGTGTGGCCCTCGACCTGGAACTGACGGTCGGACATCGAGGCCAGGATGGCGCCGATCTCGGTGATGCTCTGCTTGCCGGCCTCGGACAGGTCGATCGAGCCGCTGGCGAACAACACGTCCGACGGCAGCTCGACGATCATGCGGCCGTTGACGACCTTGACCTTGAGCTTGCCGGCGTCGATCAGCGCCTGGAAGCTCGACAGCAGCTTGCGGTACTCGGCGATGCGCGCGTCGGTCTGGCGCTTCTGCTCGTTGAGCGCGTTGAGCGCGGTCTGCATCTCCTGGATCGAGCTCTTCAGCTTGGAGCTGTCGCCGATCATCTCGCTGATCTTCTTGTTGGCGGCGTCGAGGTCCGCGTTCAGGCGCGCGATCTCCTCGGCCTGCGAGGCGGAGCGCGCCTGCTCGGCCTTGAGCGCTTGATCGAGTGACTGCGCCTTTTCACGCTCGCTGGTCAGCGAGTCCTCGAGCGCCTTCTGCTGCGCGGCGCTCTGCGCCTTGAGCGCTTCGAACTCGCTCTTCTTCACGCAGCCCGTGAGGGCGACCAGGCTCGCCACGATGATCAGCTTTTTCATGCGGATTTGGGTACATCCGAACCCGCGGCGAGGCAAAAAAGCCGCCTAAACCACGATTTTTCGGACGTGGAAGGCCTCGGCGCGGCCCTCCGGGGCGTTGCACTCGATGGCGCGCAGGGACATCAGTCCATGGAAGGTGTCGGCGCTGAACCAGGTGCGCGAGCGCTGGGTCGGGAAGTGCTGATGCAACAGCTCCACCTTGCGCTCGGCCTGGGCGCGGGTGAGCGGCACGAACAGGTTGGGGCGGCCGAGGTCGCCCTCGTACTTGGCGATCTCGTACTGCCAGACCAGGTGGTTGCGGAAGCTGTTCCAGGTCAGCTCGGCGAGCACGCGGTGGTCCTGGTGCATGTCCTCCAGGCGATGGCTGAGCACGAGGTCGGGCGTGCACAGCTTGCTGGCGGCGTGCACCGCGTCCTTGATGTCGCTCCACTGCGCGGGGAAGAAGCTCTCGCGGAAGGCATGCACGATCACCTGGCTGCTGCCGGCATCGGCGCAGAACGAGGCGGCACTGGCGCGCGCCTCCTGCTCGCGGTCGGGGTTCGAGGCGAACACCACCCAGGTCACCTGCGTGCCGGGGTACTCGGCGAGCAGCCGCAGCAGCGTGCCGCCGCAGCCGATCTCGATGTCGTCGCTGTGCGCACCCAGGCACAGCACGCTCAGCGCTCCGCTCCCCAACTTGACGGGCAGTACCACTCGAACCTGCCTTCTCTTGCTTCGACTATTCGGACGACCTGCCGGGATCGCTCTCCGGAAGGGGAGGATAGCCCGGAGCCGGCGGCTGGCGCGATTCACGTCCGCGGTAGACGCGCCAGGCGATCAGCAGCCAGACGCAGACCAACGCCTCGACCAGCATGCAGCAGGCCGCGAACAGGTTCGGCGACAGCCGTCCCAGGAAGAAGATCGCCACCGCGAAGGTCAGGCCACTCACCCAGACCGCCTGCGCGATCACCTTCTCGCGGTCGATCACGTAGAGCTGGTTGGTCAGCGCCATGTTGATGGTGATCAGCGCCACCAGCGGGGCCATCCAGCGCAGGAACAGGGCGGCCTCGACGAACTTTTCGCCGCCGATCAGGCGCACCACCGGGCCGGCCAGCAGGAAGGTGAAGGCGGAGGCGAACACCGCCAGGCCGATGGTCGCGCCGAGGTAGCGGCGCAGGCGCAGGCGTGCGGGGGAGCCGGCGGGCTGCCCGCGCACCTCCAGCTGGAGCGGGAACAGCGTGGAGGTCAGCGGCTGGAACATGCCCGTGCCCGCGCGGATGATGCGGTCGGCCAGCACGTACCAGCCCGCGACGGTGGCGCTGAAGAAGACGGCCACCAGCGTGGCGGGCAGCAGCAGGTAGATGGCGCTGCCGATGCGCTGCAGCGGCACCGGGAAGCTGACCTTCAGGCTCTCGACCCAGCCGCGCAGGGAGAAGCCGCGCGCTGCCTCGGCCAGCTCGTGGCGGGCGAACCAGGCATCGAACACGGGCCAGAAGCCGGAGGCGAGGTTGGCCCACAGCGCGACCTCCAGCGTGGGACGCTGGGGCAGCACGAGCACCACGATCAGCAAGCTGAGGAACTTGGCGGCGAAGGTGGCCGGCAGCAGCTTGGGCACGTTGGCGCGCGCGACGCGGAACCAGAGCGTGGTCAGCCCGAGGCTCCACGCGTTGGCGAGCATCAGCACGGTCGCGGTGACGTCGGGCGGCGGGTGCATCCAGCACAGCGCGGCGATCGCCAGCAAGGGCAACACCACCAGCGCGTTGAGGGTCTGCTGGAACAGCACGCGCGACTGCGTGATGCGCGCCTCGTGGTCGTCCTTGCCGGTGAGCTGCTTGGTGGCGGCGACACCCATGCCGAACTCGATCAGGATCACGCCGATGCCTGCCCAGTTGATCAGCACGCCGTAGCGACCGTATTCGCTCGGGCCGAGCGCGCGCGTGATGATCGGCAGCGTGACCAGCGGCAACGCGAGGTTGAGGCCATGCAACGCATACATGGCGGCCAAGCTGCGTAGCCGGGACGCATCCGGCAGGTGGAGCTTGCTCAGGCCGAAGGCCACTTCCGCGTCCTGCGCGCACGCGTCCAAGCGCGCGGTCTCACCGCGCGCGAGCAGAAACGCGAGCCGGTAAGCGTGAGGGTGACGGTCAGCATGACGAGTACATCATCTCAGGCATACGGCCCGGCGTAGGGGGCCCGAAGCGACGTGAGAACACGACACCAAGGCAGCGCAGAATAAGCGCAAGCCGTTGGCTTGGCCAGCACGCGTAGCATTCGGCAATGAAGGTGCGCCGCGCTGTGTGGAGCATGACCACTCGCTCCCCCTCTCCAGCGGGAAAACCATCCCGAGTTTGCGCGCTTGCACTCCCGGACACGAGCGCCCGATGTTGTAATCTCGCTGGCCACCGGGTTTGACCGGTCTTGGGCGGGCGCGTAGACAAGCACGAACGCGTACAGCGACGGAGCGCATAATGAAGGTGGTGTTGTTCTGTGGCGGGTTGGGTACGCGCCTCAGGGACTACTCGGAACGGGTGCCCAAGCCGCTGGTCGAGGTCGGCTCACGGCCGATCTTGTGGCACCTGATGAAGTACTACGCCCACTACGGGCACAAGGACTTCATCCTCTGCCTCGGCCACGGCGCCGGCGCGATCAAGGATTTCTTCCTCAAGTACGACCAGACCGTGTCCAGCGACTTCGTGCTGACCGACGGCAAGGTCGACCTGCTGGAGCGCGACATCCAGGATTGGCGCATCACGTTCGTGGACACGGGGCTGCACAGCAACGTCGGCGAGCGTCTGCGCGCGGTGCGCGAGTACCTCGAGGGCGACGAGATGTTCTTCGCCAACTACGCGGACGCGCTGTGCGACCTCGATCTCGATCAGTACGTCGAGTCGTTCAAGAAGCGCGAGAAGATCGCCTCGTTCATCAGCGTGCCCGCGCCCCACACGTTCCACATCGTGCACGCCGACGCCGAGCAGCACGCGTCCAAGTTCGAGCTGGTGACGGAGTCGAACGTGCGCATCAACGGCGGCTTCTTCCTGTTCCGGAAGGAGCTGTTCGAGCACATGGCGCCCGGCGAGGAGCTGGTGCTGGAGCCGTTCCAGCGCCTGATGGCCGCCAAGCAGCTCCTCGCGACGCCGTACGACGGCTTCTGGCGCAACATGGACACGTTCCGCGACAAGATGCAGCTCGACGAGCTCCTCACGCGCGGCCGTGGACCGTGGCAGGTCTGGCAGAAGCACTAACCCCGCCAGCTACCTGACCCCTCTCCACCGTTGACGTGAACGTCAACGGTGCGAGATCAGCGCGGGGCGGGTTGGTTTTGGACCGGGGGTGG
>JBEVNG010000554.1:0-4833 GCA_040508235.1 Polyangiales bacterium
GTCGTCGAAGTTCGGGTACACGTCCGGGTTCTTGGTGGCGGTGTCGAGCAGCGACAGGCCGAACCACTGCTTGTAGAAGTTGTAGTTGGCGGAGCGACCGCGCGGATCCTTGAGCATGCGCTCGGCCTGCGCGGTCAGCTGCGCCGGGGTCTCCAGCTCGCCATCTTCCGCGGCGTCGAGCAGCACGTCGTCCGGCACCGAGGACCAGAGCAGGAACGAGAGGCGCGTGGCCATCTCGTACGGCGCGACGGTGAGTGCGTTGGCGAGCTTGGTCTTCTCGCCGCCCCACTCCGGGCGGAACAGGAAGTGCGGCGAGGCCAGCACCGCCGCCACCACCGCGCGCACCGCGGTCGACGTGTCCGCGGCCGTGCGCGCGCTCTCGTACAGCGTGCTCAGGCGCGTGCTCTCCTCGCCGGTCAGCGGACGCCGAAACGCGCGCCGGCCAAAGCGCGCGATGAAGTCGCGAACGCAAGCCTCGCTGGCCTTCCCCGGTGCACAGCCCACGACCGCGTTGATGTCCGCGATGCCGTCGGCCAGGTCGCCCGCCGCGTTCACGTACTCATCCGCGAGCAGGGACGACAGGCTCTGGTCGGCCATGGTGTCGAACAGCTCCGGCTGGGTGTCCGCGGTCAGGGCCGGAAGCTTGGCGCTCGGCCCGAGCAGGTCGCGGACCGCGTTGCCATACTCGTGGTGGGTCAGCCGGCGCATCGGCGACGCGCTCACCGTCGGCTTGGTGCAGAGCTCTTGCTTGGTCCCACCGAGGGAAGGACCGGCATTGATACCCTTGTCACCCTGGCCCTCGCCGGAGCTGCCGCCCAGCGAGCCCAGCGTGTTCACCGAGCCACTGCAGGCCGCCAGCACCAGCGCGCAAGCACCGGCAGCTACTAGCTTTCCCCCGAGGCGACTTACGACTGCGAACCGCTGCACCAAGTCTCCCTGCTCGTGTGCCCCGCCGCTCGCGTCAGCCGGCCCGGGTATGTTCCACAAAGCCCCCGTAGAGGCTCACGACGTCAGCACTTTTCCGGATCTTGAGAGCACGTCTCACATTGCGGTGGCAACCGCGGGTCGCCGGCCACGTGATTAGCCGCTCGCGTCAAGCGCGCGCAAGTGGCGGCACGTAGACCCTGGCGCATGACGACCCTGCGACGTGCAACCTTGGTCGGCTGCCTGGCAGCCAGCGTGATCCCCGCCAGCGCATTCGCCCAGGCGACCCCGGAGTGCTCGGCGGCCGGCAGCGACTGCATCCGCGACAACGACGTGGAGAACGCCTTCTGCACCGACGCTCCGCTGACTAGCTACCTGGTAAACGCGCTGTTCCCCGTCACCAGCAACCCGAACAACGTGCCCACGATCCCGCGCAGCAAGGTGTTCGTGCCCGCGAGCCAGCGCGCGGGGCTGAACCCCAAGCGCATCGTCGTGTTCGGCGACCTGTTCGCGATGGACAAGGACACGCCCGCATTCGTGGCGCCCGAGGTGCGCAGCCTGTTCGCGAGCGCGGACCTGATCCTCGGCAACATCGAGGCGCCGGTGACGCTGTACAACGGCGTGTTGGAAGACAGCGGAAACCAGTTCCTGAACTTCCACGCCAACGTCGCCTACCTCGACTCGGCGCTGACGCAGTTCTGCATGGATCCGAGCAAGACCGTGCTGACGGTCGCCAACAACCACTCAGGCGACAAGAATCGCTGGGAGGAGACCTGGAAGAGTCAGGACTGGATGAAAAAGCAGACGCAGGCGCGGCCCACGCTCGTCGGCGTGCACGACACCAGCGCGAGTGCGGAGATCGAGGTCAAGAACGTCGGTGGTCTGAAGGTCGGCATCGTCGGCTGGACGCACCTGCAGAACAGCGCCGCGCAGTTCTACAAGGGAACGACCTGGCAGCCCTCGCGTCAGGTCACCAGGGCGACCGACTGGTCGAGTCGCAAGCAGGCACTCGGTCTGAACATGCTGATCGGACTGCCGCACTGGGACTGCCAGTGGCACTGGTTCCCGCAGCCATACACGGTGCGCACCACCGACGCGCTGCACGACAAGGGCTTCGACCTGATCGCGGGCTCGCATCCGAGCGTGCTGCAACCCGGCAAGCTCTTCCCTGGCGTGGACCGCGATCTCGCGTTCTACAGCCTCGGTCACCTCAATGCGGTCGGCAGCGTGGGCACGCAGTTCCTGGCCATCGCGGTCGAGATCGTCGTCGATCAGCGCGGCAACACGCTGCAGTACACGCTGCGCCCGCTGGTGGTGCGCAAGCTCGGCACCGGCAAGGAGCTGATGCTACCCGCCAACACCGGCTGCTCCAGCATCCCCGACAAGTCGCGCCCCACGAACCTCGACATCGTGCCCCTGGAGACGCTCAAGAACGGCACCTCGCTGGAACGCGTCAACTACAGCCTGTTCAACGACCACCTCGACAAGGTCTTCCCGAAGTAAGGCCGCCGCGCCCCCCAGTACCGCGCTCCCCGTTGCCGTGGTAGCCCGCGTGCGCACTGGGGGTTAGATGAAGCTCGGGTTGCTTGGTGTGGTTGCGCTCGCGCTGCTGGGTGGCTGCGGCGACAAGGACGTGGGGCCTGTTACCTTGCCCGTGCCGACCAGCTCTCCGGAGCAGCAGGTCGTGGAGTGGCAGGCGGCCAAGAGTACCTTTGACCGCCGGTGTGTCGTTTGCCACGGCTGCTACGACGCGCCCTGCCAGCTGAAGCTGACCTCGTGGGAGGGCATCGCGCGCGGCGCCAGCAAGGACAAGGTGTACGAGCCGTCGCGCTTTCGCGAGGCCGACCCGACGCGATTGTACATCGACAGCACCACGGTCGAGGGCTGGCGCGGCAAGGGCTTCCATCCCGTCTTGCCGGAGAACGACCGACTCGATCCGGCGCTGGCGCCGATCACGCGCATGCTCAACCTCAAGCTGCGCAACCCGCTGCCGCTCGATGGACGTCCGCTGTCCAGGGAGTTCGACGTCGGCATCGACCGCGAGGAGAAGTGTCCGGTTCCGGAGGCCTTCAGCGAGTACGAGAAGGACAAGCCGACCTGGGGCATGCCGTATGGGCTGCCTGGACTCAACGACGCCGATCATCAGTCCGTCGTCGGCTGGATCAACGCCGGCGTTCCGCATCAGCCGGTGCCCGCGCTGAGCGGCGAGGTGGAGGCGAGCGTCGCGCGCTGGGAAGCGTTCTTCAACACGCCGGGCCTCAAGGAGGCCCTGGTCTCGCGCTACATCTACGAGCACCTGTTCCTGGGCGCGCTGTACTTCGAGGGGCAGGACGAACAGAACTTCTTCCGTCTGGTCCGCTCGCGGACGCCGAGTGGCGCGCCCATCGACGAGATCCCCACGCGGCGTCCCTTCGAGGAGCCGGACCAGCCCACGTTCTTCTACAGACTCCAGCGGCGCGAAGAGACGCCCCTCAACAAGACGCAGATCCCGTACGCGCTGTCGGACAAGCGCATGGCGCGCTACCGGGAGCTGTTCCTCGACCCCACCTACGCCGTCACGACGCTGCCGGGCTACGACCGCGAGGTCGCCGCGAATCCGTTCAAGGCGTTCGCGCAGATCCCCGTCGGGTCGCGCTACCGCTTCATGCTCGACGAAGCGCAGTTCATCATGGCGGGCTTCATCAAGGGCCCGGTCTGCCGCGGGCAGGTTGCGCTCAACGTGATCGAGGATCGCTTCTGGATCCTGTTCCTGGAGCCCGACTCGCCGCTGATCGAGCGCGAGGCCCAGTTTCTGGAGGCGACCAAGGACCGTCTCGATCTGCCCGCCGAGATGGGCAGCAACAACCTGCTCGTCACCTGGCGGCGCTACGCCAAGCAGCAGGAGAGCTTCCTGAAGGCGAAGAGCAGCTTCTTCAACTCCCTGTACGACACCGGCTCGATGGAGGCGGCGAAGATCTGGAACGGCGACGGCAACGACAACGCCGCGCTGACGGTGCTCCGCCACTTCGACAGCGCGACCGTGGTCAAGGGCCTGGTCGGAGGCGATCCCAAGACCACCTGGGTGCTCGACTACTCGCTGTTCGAGCGCATCCACTACCTGCTGGTGGCCGGCTACGATGTGTTCGGCAACGTGGGACACCAGCTGCAGTCGCGCATGTACATGGACTTCCTGCGCATGGAAGGCGAGTTCAACTACCTTACCTTCTTGCCGCGCGACCGTCGCAAGCCGCTGATGCAGAGCTGGTACCGCGAGGCCGACGACGAAGTCCGCAACCACGTCTACGGCGAGTTCGCGTTCTACGATCACGAGCCCGGCATCACCTACCAGACCAGCACCCCGGAGCATGAGCTCGCGCAGATCTTCCGGATCTGGACCTCGCCCGTGCTGGAGCGCAAGCTGGAGGTCGAGGAGGAGCCCGACGCGGCCCTGCGCGACGCGATCCTCCCGGCCGGCAAGGTACGCGGCAAGGCGGCCTCGCTGATCTCGGAGATGAGCTTCATCGAGGTGCGGCGCAGCGGCGGCGGGGAGGCGTACTTCTCGCTGCTGCGCGACAGCGCGCACACCAACGTCGCGCAGCTGTTCGGCGAGAAGGACCGGCGCGTGACCAGCGAAGACCAGCTCACCCTCGTCCGCGGCCTGGTCGGCTCCTACCCCAACACGCTCTACAGCGTGGCCGAGGCCGACCTGCCCGCCTTCACCGCCGCGCTGGCCGCGCTGGAGACGCCGGAGTCGTACACAGCCTTCCGCGATCGCTTCGGCGTGCGCCGCACCGATGCACGCTTCTGGGACTTCAGTGACCGCATGCACGCGGCCTTCAAGCGGCTCGACCCGCTGGAGTTCGGCATGCTCGACTACAACCGCCTGGAGCGCGACTAGATGGGCACGCTGTCTCGCGGAGCGCTGCGCTT
>JBEVNG010000327.1:0-7721 GCA_040508235.1 Polyangiales bacterium
GGCTGCTGCGCACGCTCGCGATCGGCATCAGCCAATCCGGTCAGTCGCCCGATGTCGTTTCCGTTCTGCGTGAGGCACGCGCGCAGGGCGGGCTCAAGGAAGCCTGGCACATGATCATGTGGACGATGTCGGACCGCGCGATCCCGCGTTCGTATCGCACCATGGAGGGCTTCGGCGTGCACTCGTTCCGGCTCGTGAACGAGGCGGGCGAGTCGACGTTCGTGAAGTTCCACTGGAAGCCGAAGCAGGGCGTGCAGTCGGTGCTCTGGAACGAGGCCGTGAAGATCAACGGCGCCGATCCGGACTACCACCGCCGTGATCTGTGGGAAGCGATCGACGCCGGCGACTTCCCCGAGTGGGAGCTAGGGGTGCAGCTGTTCGACGAGAAGACGGCGGCGAGCTTGCCGTTCGATCACCTCGATGCGACCAAGCTGATCCCGGAGGAGCTGGTGCCCGTGCAGCGCGTCGGCCGCCTGGTGCTCGACCGCAACGTCGACAACTTCTTCGCCGAGACCGAGCAGGTGGCGTTCTGCACGCAGAACGTGCCGCCGGGCATCGACTTCAGCGACGACCCGCTGCTGCAAGGCCGCAACTTCTCGTACCTCGACACCCAGCTCAAGCGCCTGGGCAGCCCCAACTTCACGCACATCCCGGTGAACGCGCCGCGCTGTCCGGTGATGAACTTCCAGCAGGACGGCCACATGGCCATGCGCAACCCGGTCGGGCGCGCGAACTACGAGCCCAACAGCTGGGGCACGGCCGAAGGTGGACCGCGCGAGTGTCCGGTGCGCGGCTTCCGCAGCTTCCCCGCGGAGCTCTCGGGCCCCAAGCTGCGCACGCGTCCGGACACCTTCGCAGATCACTACAGCCAGGCGCGGCAGTTCTTCCGCAGCCAGACCGAGATCGAGCAGAAGCACATCGGCGACGCGCTGGTGTTCGAGCTGAGCAAGTGCCTGCGGGTCGACATCCGCGCGCGCTCCGTCTCGCACCTGCGCAACATCGACGAGAAGCTGGCGGCGACGGTGGCGGATGGCCTCGGTCTGGCGCTGCCCGAGCCGGCGCAAGCGGCGCGCCCCACCCTCGATCTGCCGCCCTCGCAGGCGCTCAGCATCGTCGCCAACCCACCTCCGAGCCTGCGCGGCCGAAAGCTCGGCATCCTGCTCACGGACGACGCGGACGCGACGTTGTTCCACGCGCTGCGCGACGCCTTCGAGCAGGAGGGCGCGGTGTGGGAGGTGATCGCGCCCAAGATCGGCGGCGTGAAGCTCGACGACGGAACCCTGGTCGCCGCGCGCCAGAAGATCGATGGCGGTCCCTCGGTGTTCTACGACGCGGTCGCGGTGCTGACCTCGACCACGGGTGCCGCCCAGCTTGCGATCGACGCCGCGGCCAAGGACTTCGTGTCCGACGCCTACGGCCACTGCAAGTTCATCGCCTTCACGGCGACCAGCGCGCTGCTGTTCAAGAAGTCGCGCGTGCCCAAGCCGGACGCCGGCTTCACGCTGCTGACCAAGCCGAGCGACGCCCAGAAGTTCCTGGAGGCCTGCCGCGCCGTGCGTTACTGGAAGCGAGAGCTGAAGCTCGACCTCGACGCCCAGGCGTTCCTCGACCCGGAGCCCGGCGAATCCGAGTGATATCCGTGAGCTTGGCCACTGCGCTCGGCCGTCTGCACCCAGAGACGCTCGACACGGAATGATCGAATGCGCCTGTTCGTTGCAACCCGCGATGAACAAGCAGGTCATTTCTCGTGGAGCCCCCCTCGCCTTGGGGCTCGCATTGATGGCACCTCTGGCCGCGACGCCCGCGTGGGCGTCGCCGCCCAGCGAGAGTCCGATCGCGACCGCCCAGAACCTGGGCATCGCGTTCTCGCACATCGCGGAGCAAGTCTCGCCCAGCGTGGTCACGCTGCAGGTCGAGGTGAAGAACAACCAGCCCGCGCCGGGCTTCTTCGGCTTCCCGTTCGGCGGCCGCCAGCAGATGGACCCCGGCACGCAGAAGGGCTCCGGCTCCGGCATGCTCCTGACGCCCGACGGCGCGATCCTCACCAACAACCACGTGGTCGAGCACGCCTCGCGCATCCAGGTCACGCTGCAAGATGGCCGGCACTTCACCGGCAAGGTGGTGGGCACCGATCCTGCGACCGACCTCGCGGTGGTGAAGATCGAGGCCAAGGGCCTGCCCGCGGTGAAGTTCGCGGACTCGGAGTCGGCGATGGTCGGCCAGTGGGTGGTCGCGATCGGCTCGCCGTTCGGGCTCGACTACACCGTGACCGCCGGCGTGCTCAGCGCCAAGGGTCGCGGCATGGGCGCCAACGAGATCGAGGACTACCTGCAGACCGACGCCAGCATCAACCCCGGCAACTCGGGCGGCCCGCTGGTGAACTTGCAGGGCGAGGTGCTCGGCGTGAACACCATGATCATCGGCTCCAGCGGCATCGGCTTCGCGATCCCGTCGAACCTGGCGCGCAAGGTCGGCCTGGAGCTGCTGCAGAAGGGTGACGTCTCGCGCTCGTACATCGGCGTGAGCTACCAGCCGCTGACGCCCGAGCTGGCGTCCGGCTTCGGCGTGCAGCGTACGCGCGGCGCGCTGGTGACCGACCTGGTGCCCAACGGTCCGGCGGCCAAGGGGGGCATGCGCTCGGGCGACATCGTGCTCGACATCAACGGCCGCGAGGTGAAGGAGAGCCGCGACTTGTTCCGCGCCGTGCTCGCCTACCCCGTGGGTGAGAAGCTCAGCGTCACGGTGCTGCGCGATGGCCAGCAGCAGAAGCTGAGCGTCATCACCGCGGAGCGTCCGGACGCGCGCGAGGCCAACAACGCGCCGTTCGGTGGCAACAAGCGCGGCACGCGCGCGGCGCCGGCTTCCACGGGCGTGGAGCTGGTGCCAGTGACGCCGGAGATCGCACGCCGCATCGACTACAAGGGCCCCGGAGGCCTGGTGGTCGCGGACGTGGCGTCCGGCTCGGCGGCGGATCGCGCGGGCCTCTCGCGCGGCGACGTGATCGAAGAGGTGAACCGCAAGCCCGCCAAGGACGAGAAGGTGGTTCAGGACGCGATCGCGAGCGGCAAGGCACTGCTCAAGCTCAGCCGCGGCGGCAAGACCAGCTTCACCGCGCTCAGCGACTGACGGTCAGAGCCGCTCCAGCGTGATCTCCAGCGCGTCGCCCTTCGCGCGCACCTGGTAGCGCGGCGCGAACCCGGGCAGGAACTCGATCGTCAGCTCGGCGAACTTGCCCTGGTTCATGAACAGCGCGCGCTTGACCGCGCGATGGGCGGACGCGATGGGACGCGCCGGGTCGACGGGGCTGCGGCCGGGCACCTTGACCGTGAAGCCGTTCTCGAAGGCCTGCCCCTCCAGCGCGCCGATGGGGCCGTTCATGCGCAGCGTGAACACGCGGCCGTTGGGGACCTCCAGCTCGCCAAACGGAGCCGGCGCCGCGACGTCCTCGACGTCCTTGGTCGGCTCGACCTTCTTGGGCTCCTTGGCGGGCTTCTTCTTCTCCGCCTTCGGCGTCGGCGGCTCGATGTCGACCGCGAGCACCTCGTCGGCGACCGGCGGCTCCAGCGACTCCGCGTTGGCGATGCGCGCGGGCAGCTCGATCTGATCCGCGGGCGCGCTGGGCGCGAGCACGTACGCGGCCAGGCCGACTCCGGCGAGCGCCACCGCGACGATGAGCATCTTGGCGCCGTTGCCGCCACCCTCGACGCCGGGCTCTTCCTCGGACTGACCGATGCCCGGGATGGTCGCGCGCTGCACGCGCAGGCGGACCTTCCTGCGCTCGCTCACCGGTGCGTCCTCGGTCTCGCGCTGGCGCTTGGCGCGCACGAACAACGCGGCGAAGAAGCGACCCAGCCGCGCGAAGAAGCCGATCACGCGGTTCTTGGCCTCGGGCAGGTCGAAGTTCTCGGCCTGCTCGCGCAGCGCCGGAGCGATCTTGGAGCGCAGCTCGGCCAGCTGCTCGGCCTGCTTCTGAAAGAGCACGCGCGCATGCGTGGGCAGGTTGCGCAGGGTCAGCGGCGTGAACTCGCCGTGACCCGGCTCGCGCTCGTCTTCATCCTGGCTGTCGTCGAGCAGCTCGTGCACCGGCTCGTTGACCGTGGGCTCGTCGTGGATGTCGACCGACTCCGACGACGGCGGGCTCGACTTGCGCTGGGTGAGCTCGTGCACCGGCTCCGAGTCGCGCACGCGTGGCGGCGTCAGCGGCAGCACCTCGAAGGTCTGGCCGGGCAGCTGGTGCTCGTCCGGCACCAGGCTCGCGAAGTCGCTCTCGTCGACCTCGACCGGCAGCTCGGACACGCGCCCGATGCCCTGCAGCGTGGCGGTGGGCGACGCCTTGGCCAGCGCCGCGCGCGCCTCTTGCTCGCGATCCTGGCGCGTCCTGGGCGGCTCACGGAAGCGCGCCGAGGCACGGTCGAGCGAGCGCGCCGACGAGGGGTCGAGCGACAGCTCGCTGGTGCGGTCGAGCGCGAGCTCGCTGATGCGCTCGCCTTCCTCGGCCACCGGCTCCGGAGGCGGTGCCTCGCTCTTGCGCTTGCCCCACGCGGTCGCGTTGGCCTTGACCGAGTGCAGGTGCGGAAACGGCTCCTCCAGCTCGCCGGTGAACCAGGCCGTGCTGTCGTCGACCGCCGGCGGGACCTGGGCCTCGCGGGCCGCGCGCGCCTTGCTGGGCGCGTCGTCGAACAGGATGCCGAACACCAGCTTGGGCGTGTCGAACTGGCCGTGGCGTAGCTCGATGGAGGCGATCCGTCCGCGCTCGTTGCCGCGGCCGGGCACCGTGATGTCCACGCCGCGCCCGAGCTGCAGGAAGGTCAGCGGCTGCTCCAGCACCACGCGCGTCTCGTCGACCAGCTTCAGCTCGGCCTCGACGCCGGCCTGCAGGCCGTCGATCTGCATGCGCGCCATGCGCGGACGCGTGACCTTGGGCGGCTCCTGGCCGTTCTTGTTGACCAGCCGGCGCAGCGCGGTGGCGCTCTTGGTGTCGAGCTCGACGAAGCGCACGCCGAACTGACCGTGGCCAGGACCGTGCGGCTCGGACCAGATCACCTCGCCCTGCGCGCTCACCAGCTCACCGGTCGGCGGGAGTGTGAACGTACACTGCAGCCGTGAGCCGGGCTCCGGAAGGAAGCGCGCGCGCATCGCAAGTCCACCGATGCTGACGTTGAGTCCGTCGGCCTCGAGGTCACGATCCGGCTTGTGCGGAGATTCGCGGACCGAGATCACCGTCGCGAGCGGAACGCGATCCTCTCGCCGGCCACTCGCGTTGTGAGCCGAATGTTGCATGTACGTCCTCGCGCGCCTTCGCCCGCGAACGCACCCGCGCTCCACGGCGAGCTTCCAGTGTTTGGTTGAGAGCTACGCGCGTGTCCAGTTTTCGTGCTCGTGTCGCGTTTCTTGACCCCGACGTGACGCATGCACACTTTCGGTCATGGCGTTGCGGCTCGTGGTGCGACACCCGAACAGCGAATCGGGCGAAGCCGGCGAGATCCAGTTCGAGTTCGAGCAGGTGCGCGTGGTGATCGGGCGCAGCGCGGGCGCCGACGTGCGCCTGCCCGGACTCACCGTGAGTGACAGCCACGCCACCATCGAGCGCGAAGGCGACCACTACAGCGTGCGCGACGAGGGCTCCACCAACGGCACCCGCGTCAACGGCAAGGCGCTGGTCCCGGGCCGGCCGCGCGGGCTCGCCGAGGGCGACGAGCTGCGGATCGCGGAGTTCACGGTCTCGTTCTCGATTGGCTCCCTGCAGCGCGGCACCACGCTACCCGAGCGCACCGCCTCCCTGGCGCGACGTATGGTGCGCGAGCTGCTCGGCACGGAGCACGCCGCGCACCAGCCGCCGTTCCTGCGCGCGATGGAGGGCGCGGGGGCCGGCAAGACGCTCGCGCTCGGGGAGCCACCCGCGAGCCTGCTGCTCGGCGAGCACGAGGGCGAGCAGGCGGAGCTACTTCGCGACGCCGACGGCACGATGGCGCGCGCGCTCGACGCGCATGGCATCGAGGTGAACGGAAGGCGCGTGCGCGAGCGAAGGCTCCGGCACGGCGACGTGGTGCGCGCCGGCAGCGAAGTGGTCGTGTACCAGGACTTCGCAGAGCAGGCCCTGCGCGAGCTGGAGCGGCAGGCCGACCAGACCTACCAGGAGCCGCCGACCCAGCCACTGAGCCCGCCGCCGGAGGAAGAGGAGGTCGTGGAGTCGCTGCCGCCGCCTCCGCCGTCATCCGACCCGCCGGCCTCGACCCCTGTGGATCTGGTGATTTACGGGATGGCGGCCATCGTGCTCGCGCTCAGCCTGATCGGGCTGCTCTGGCTCTTTGGGTGAGGGAGGGCACGCCAAGATAAGAAGTGACTTGTCACTTTCTATCTGAGGGGCCAGCCTGGAGGCATGGTCGTTCCTGCCCGCCGGACCCAGCAAGCCCGCCGCGACGAGACGCGGGGCAAGCTGCTCGATGCCACCCTCGCCTGCCTCGGCGAGCTCGGCTACGCACGCACCACCACGACCGAGATCGTGCAGCGCGCGGGCATCTCGCAGGGCGCGCTGTTCAAGCACTTCCCGAGCAAGGCGGCGCTGCTGTCGGCCGCGGTCGAGCAGCTGTTCAGCGAGCTGGTGGCCAGCTACGAGGGCACCTTCGCGCAGCTGCCGCGCGATGCTTCGCATGCGTTCGACCTGCTGTGGGAGTTCTTCACCGGGCCCAAGCTGGCGATCGCGTTCGAGCTGTACCTCGCGGCGCGCACCGAGGAGGCGCTGCGTGGCGCGCTGGAGCCGGTGGTGCGCAGCCACCGTGCGCAGCTGATCGCGCACGCTCGCGTGCTGTTCCCGGAGGCAGCGCAGCGGCCCGAGTTCGACGCCTGGATCGACCTGATGATGATGGCGATGGAGGGCCTGGTCGTCGAGCGCTACGGCGCGGGGGACGTGGGTGCTCCGGCGCTCGCCGTGCTCAAGAAGATGTCTGTCTCGATGCTGGAGGGAGGGAGCTGATGGATACGCTCATTCTCTATGCGATCCCCGTGTTCGCGTTGTCGATCGCGCTCGAAGCCTGGCACTCGCATCGCAAGGGCCTCGGGAGCTTCGAAACCAAGGACACCTGGGCGAGCATCGCCATGGGCTTCGGCTCGGTGGCGGCGGGCATCCCGTTCAAGCTCGGCTTCGTGTGGCTGCTGGCCAAGCTCTACGAGCACCGGTTGTTCACCATCCCGTGGAGCGTCGGCGGCTACGTCGCGCTGATCTTCGCGGAGGACCTCGCCTACTACTGGTCGCATCGCACCAACCACGAGGTGCGCATGTTCTGGGCCGCGCACGTCAACCATCACTCCAGCCAGAAGTACAACCTGGCGACGGCGGTGCGGCAGTCGTGGACGCAGCCGTACGTGATGTGGATGTTCTGGCTGCCGCTGCCGCTGCTCGGGTTCTCGCCCGAGATGATCCTGCTGCAGCAGGCGATCAGCTTGATCTACCAGTTCTGGATCCACACCGAGACGGTGGGCAAGCTGGGCGTTCTGGAGTGGTTCATGAACACGCCGAGCCACCATCGCGTGCACCACGCGGTGAACGTGCGCTATCTCGATGCCAACCACGCGGGCATCTTCATCGTCTGGGATCGCCTGTTCGGCACGTTCGTGGCGGAGCGCGAGGACGAACCGTGCGTCTACGGCATCACCAAGAACATCGACACCTACAACCCGCTGCGCATCGCCTTCCACGAGTGGCGCGCGATGTTCCACGACGT
>JBEVNG010000358.1:0-5121 GCA_040508235.1 Polyangiales bacterium
GACCTGGACGCGCTCGACCGACGAGTCGACGTAGCGCACGGTGCCGCCGCCGCCCGGCTGCTCCCCGAGCACGTGCCAGGGCTCGATCGCCTGGCGCAGCTCGATCTCCACGCCCGAGCTGGCCACGCGGCCGAGGAACGGGAACCGGAACTCGTACTGCGGCTCGAACCAGCGCATGTCGAACGGGAAGCCCGCGTGGCGCAGATCGGCCACCACGTCGTCGAAGTCCGAGTGCACGAAGTGCGGCAGCATGAAGCGATCGTTGAGCCCGGGGGGCCAGCGGACGACGCGCTTCTCGTAGGGCTCGCGCCAGAACCAGGCGAGCAGGCCGCGGATCAACAGCTGCGCGGCCGCGCTCATGCGCGAGTCGGGCGGCATCTCGAACGCGCGCATCTCCAGCAGGCCCTGGCGGCCCGAGCTGGCGTCCGGGCTGTACATCTTGTCGATGCACATCTCGGTGCGATGGGTGTTGCCGGTGACGTCGACCAGCAGGTGGCGGAACACGAGATCGACCAGCCACGGCGGCGGCGTCTGGCCCTGGTCCTTGAGCGCGCCGTAGGCGATGTCGAGCTCGTACAGGCTGTCCATGCGCGCCTCGTCCATGCGCGGCGCCTGCGAGGTGGGACCCACGAACAGGCCCGAGAACAGGTACGAGAGCGAGGGGTGGTTCAGCCAGTAGCTGGTGAAGCTACGCAGCAGATCCGGCCGACGCAGGAACGGCGAGTCGCTGGGCGTCGGACCGCCGAGCGTGATGTGGTTGCCGCCGCCGGTGCCGGTGTGGCGACCGTCGACCATGTACTTGGAGCTGTCGAGCTTGCACTCGCGTGCCTCCTCGTAGATGGCGGTGGTGTTCGCGACCACCTCACGCCACGAGCGCGCGGCGTGCACGTTGACCTCGATGACGCCGGGATCGGGCGTGACCCCGAGCTTGTCGAGCCGGTAGTCGCTGGGCGGGTGGTAGCCCTCGATGTGCACCGGCAGCTTCAGCGAGGCGGCCGCCTCCTCGATGTTCGCGATCAGGTCGAGGTACTCCTCGAGCAACATCAGCGGCGGCATGAACACGTGCAGCCGGCCCTCGCGCGGCTCGATGCACAGGGCGGTGCGCACCAGGTCGCCGTAGGACTGGCCGACACCCGGGACCGGCGGGTTGCCTTGCTCGCGTCGTGCGGCGCCGACCTTGCCCGGCTTGGGCTCCGCCAGCTCCTTGCGCGACGGCAGCACCGTACGCGGCGCGAACGGGTCCTTCTGCACGAACAGCTCGCTGTCGCCCTTGCTCTGCCAGGGCAGCGAGTCGAGCGGCAGGCGATAGCCCATGGGCGAGTCACCCGGCGTCAGCATCATGCGCTCGTCGCGCAGGAACCACTTGCCGCTCTGCCAGGTGATGCGATCGCGCTCCCACCACGGGCGCACCGGCAAGCAGTAGCCGGTGGTGGCACCGAGGCCGCTCATGAAGATGCGGCGTAGCCGGTCGCGCTCCTGCTTGTCTTCGAGCTTGGAGTCGAACGGGTCGACGTTCACCGGCAGGCGCTTCTCGCGCCACAAGTAGTAGAAGACGTCCTCGGTGGCGGGGATGATGTACTGCGCGCCGACCTGCAGGCGCTCGGCCAGCGCCTTCATCAGCGCGTTGGCTTCCTTGTCGCCGTGCTGGTAGCTGGTCTTCTCGTCGGCGATCAGCGCCGGGTCCTTCCAGATGGGCTCGCCGTCGCGCCGGAAGTAGCAGCTGAACGCCCAGCGCGGCAGCGGCTCGCCCGGGTACCACTTGCCCTGGCCGTAGTGCAGCAGGCCCCCCGGCGCGAAGCGCGCCATCAGCCGCTTGATCAGCTTGTCGGCGTAGATGCGCTTGGTGGGGCCGACCGCGGCCGTGTTCCACTCGTCCCCTTCCGGGTCGTCCATCGCCACGAACGTCGGCTCGCCGCCGAACGTGAGCCGCACGTCGCCCGCGACCAGCGAGCGCTCCACTTGATCGCCACATGCGATCAGCTGCTCCCACTGCTCGTCGCTGAACGGCTTGGTGGGGCGCGGACGGTCCTCGATGCGGGTGACCGTCATCTCGAACTTGAACTTCTCCTCGACCTTGTCGTCGTCGTCGTCCGACTGCCACGAGTAGGAGCCGGTGACGGGCGCCGCCGAGCCGGGCTCCGCGGTGCAGGCGAGCGGGATGTGCCCCTCGCCGCACATCAGGCCGCTGGTCGAGTCGAGCCCGATCCAGCCCGCACCAGGCAGGTACACCTCCGTCCAGGCGTGCAGATCGGTGACGTCTTGCAGCACGCCGACGGGGCCCTCGACCGGCTTCTGATCGGCGACCAGCTGGATGGAGTAGCCCGACACGAAGCGCGCGGCGAAGCCGAGCTCGCGGCAGGTGTTGACCATCAGCCAGGCGAAGTCACGGCAGGAGCCGTGGCCGCGCGTGAGCGTCTCCTCGGGCGCGAACACGCCCGGCTCCATGCGGATGTCGTACTTGAGGGTGCGCTGGATCAGCTGGTTGATGTCGACCAGCACATCGATGGTGCGGCGCTCCGGGCGCAGGATCTCGTCGCGCACGTGGGCGACCAGCTGCTGAAAGCGCGTGCTGCCGTCGAGCTTCTCCAGGTAGGGCGCGAGCTCGCGCTTGAGCTCCGCCTCGTAGTCGAACGGGACGTGCTCGGCGTACTCCTCCAGGAAGAAGTCGAACGGATTGATCGAGGTCAGGTCCGCGACCAGGTCGACCTCGAACTTGAACTCCCGCGTCAGCTTCGGGAACACGAAGCGCGCCTGCCAGTTGCTGAACGGATCTTGCTGCCAGTTCAGGAAGTGATCGGAGGGCGTGACCTTGAGCGAGTAGGCCTGGATGGGCGTACGTGAGTGCGGGGCCGGACGCAGGCGTATCACGTGCGGACCCAACTGAACGGGTCGATCGTAGGTGTAGTGCGTGACGTGATGGAGTGCGACGCGGATTCCCATGAGTGAGCTCGCTTGTCATAACTGCGCGCTACGCCACGTAGGCACGCGCGCTAGTCGCTAAACGGGATAGGGGGGACGAGTTTCCGAGTGGTTTCTCGACCGTCAAAACGACGAGGTGGGGCGCTTTAGCCAGTGTCGCCTCGCTCCTTAATGCTTACATGTAGCGCGTGCTGCAAGCCGTCCCGAATGCGAGAAGCGGAGTGTTCGACTCGTACCAACCTCTCGCCGGATGTTTCGACGAGCTGGTCAACGCCGATGGTTCTCCGAGACCGTACACGAAACGCATCCACGCGCTGTTGAGCAGTACTCCCCCGCGTGAATTCGCTAGGTACCAATCGCTCGCGGAGCTGTCGCTCTTCAATCAGGGGGTCACGTTCTCGGTCTACTCGGACCAGCAGGGGACCGAGAAGATCTTTCCGATCTGCCTCGTGCCGCGTGTGATCGGCGCGGCGGAGTGGGCGAAGGTGGAGCGCGGGCTGGTCCAGCGTATCCGCGCGCTCAACATGTTCCTCGACGACATGTACGGGGAGCAAAAGATCCTCAAGGATGGAGTCGTGCCCGCGGACCTCGTGCTCGGCGCCAAGGCGTTCGAGAAGAAGGTCCTAGGCATGAAGCCGGCCGGCCGGGTGCGCATCCCGATCGCCGGCATCGACCTGATCCGGGATCCGCAAGGCACCTTCCGCGTGCTGGAGGACAACGTGCGCACGCCCTCGGGCGTGTCCTACGTGGTCGAGAACCGGCTGGTCACCAAGCGCATCTTCCGCGAGAGCGTGGAGATGAGCTCGGTGCGCTCGGTCGAGCAGTACCCCATCGAGCTGGCGCACACGCTGCGCGCCATCGGTCCGGACCGCGATCCGGACGTGAACATGGTGGTGCTCACGCCGGGCGTCTACAACTCGGCCTACTTCGAGCACTCGTTCCTGGCGCGCCACATGGGCATCGACCTGGTGGAGCCGGGCGACCTGTTCGTCGATGACGACACGGTGTTCGTGCGCACGACGCACGGCCCCAAGCGTGTGCACGTCATCTACAAGCGCATCGACGACGCCTACCTCGACCCCAAGTTCTTCCGGCCCGACAGCATGCTCGGCGTGCCGGGGCTGATGGGCGCTTACGCCAAGGGGCGGGTCACGCTCGCCAACGCGCCGGGCAACGGCTGCGCGGACGACAAGGCCGTCTACCCGTTCGTGCCCGACATGATCAAGTACTACCTCGGCGAGGAGCACACGCTGGCGCAGGTCGATACCTACGTCTGCATGCGCGACGACGACCGCAAGTACGTGCTGGAGAACCTCGACAAGCTCGTGGTCAAGGCGGTCGACGAGGCCGGCGGCTACGGCATGTTGATGGGCCCGCAGTCCACCCAGGCGCAGCGCGACGAATTCAAGCGTCGCATCATCGCGGAGCCGCGCAAGTACATCGCGCAGCACCGCATCGAGCTCTCCTCGTGCCCCACGTGGGATCCGGCCAACGAGCGCCTGGCCCCGCGTCGCGTCGATCTTCGCCCCTTCATCCTGACCAGCCCCGAGGGCTCGTGGGTGCTTCCGGGTGGGCTCACGCGGGTGGCGCTGGTGGAAGGTTCGTACGTCGTGAACTCGAGCCAGGGTGGCGGCTCGAAGGACACCTGGGTCGAGCGCGAGGCGAGCACGTGATCTCACGCGTAGCGGACTATTGTTTCTGGTTTGGGCGCTACATCGATCGTGCCGAGAGCTCGGCGCGCTTGCTGCAGGCGACCCGCTCGCTCGTGTTCGATGCCGATATCCCCGTCACGCACTGCTGGCAGCCGCTGGTGATCGTGTCGGGGGAGGAGGCGCCGTTCGTCGAGCGGCACGGCCGCGACGCGCTCGGCAACGGCGAGCTGGTCCAGGAGTACATGACCTGGAGCCGCGAGAACCTGGTCAGCCTCAACTCCAGCGTGCGCGCGGCGCGCGACTGCGCGCGCTCGATCCGCGACCAGCTCTCGCTCGAGCTGTGGGAGGAGATCAACGAGCTCTACCTGTTCCTCGGGCGCGAGAGCACCGAGACCCTGTACTGGGAGAACCGCGAGGAGTTCTACCGCCACGTGCGGCGTACCACCCAGCTGATCTTGGGGCTGGTGCGCAGCACGATGCTGCACGGCGAGCCGATGCGCTTCTTGTGGATGGGCGTGATGATGGAGCGTACAGCGCAGACCGCACGCAT
>JBEVNG010000363.1:0-10189 GCA_040508235.1 Polyangiales bacterium
AGCAGCGGCGTCTCGCGGTACTCGTAGTCGAGCGGCACGGGCCGATCGTTGGAGCTCACGATCGCGACCTTGCGCTTGGTGACCTCCTCGATGCCCTCGACGATCGCCTTCAGGTCGCCGAGCGTCGCGCTCATCAGCAGGAAGCGCACCTCGCTCAGCACCAGCAGCGGGATCTGCCAGGCCATGCCGCGATCGGGGTCGCCGTAGTAGTGGAACTCGTCCATCACCACGTAGTCGACATCCGCCTTGTTGCCGTCGCGCAGCGCCATGTTGGCGAGGATCTCCGCGGTGCAGCACAGGATCGGCGCCTCGCGGTTGATGCTGGTGTCGCCGGTGGACATGCCCACGTTCTCGGCGCCGAAGATCTCGCAGCACTCGAAGAACTTCTCGCTCACCAGCGCCTTGATCGGCGACGTGTAGACGCTGCGCAGCTCCAGGCACAGCGCGCGGAAGTGCATCGCGGTGGCGACCAGCGACTTGCCCGAGCCGGTGGGCGTGTTGAGCACCACGTGCCGGCCCTCCATGATCTCCAGCACGGCCTCTTCCTGGGCCGGGTAGAGCGAGATGCCGGAGGCCACCGTCCACTCCAGGAAGGCGTCGAGCATGGTGCTCGAGTCGCACTGATCCTTCGGCGGACGGAAATCGAGTAACGAAACACGCGTGCGCACACCCACCCGGTCCCCATAGCATGGCTCGGGAATTTGGTGTCTCGCGTGCTAGATCGGCGGGACCATGAAGTTCCTGCTGACCAACGACGACGGCATCGAGGCCAAGGGGCTGGCGCTGCTCGCGGACGTGTGCGCCAAGCTGGGCGAGGTCACCGTGGTGGCTCCGGACTGCGAGCAATCCGGGGTCGGTCACCGCGTCAACACGCGCGAGCCGCTGAAGCTGCAGCAGCTGGCCAACGGCCATGCGCTCTCCGGGACCCCGGCCGACTGCACGCGCATCGGCATGCGCGCGCTGCACAGCGGCGCGGACTGGGTGATCTCGGGGCTCAACCACGGCGGCAACATGGGCGTCGACATCAACATGTCGGGCACCGTCGCGGGCGCGCGCGAGGGCGCCATCCTGGGCGCGCAGGCGATCGCCATCTCGCAGGTGCTGAGCGTGCGCCATCCGCCGGACATCGCGCGCATGCGGCTGACCACCGAGCGCGTGCTGCGCGAGCTGCTCGGCCGCCCGCTGCAGCAGGGCCAGCTCTACAACGTGAACCTGCCGTTCGCCCCCGAGAGTGACGAGCCCGAGATCGTGCTGTGCGCGCCCGATCCCAGCCCGCACGACGTGAAGTTCGACATCGTCCAGGGCGGCTACCAGTACAGCGGCGTGTTCCTGAACCGCCCGCGCATCAAGGGCCTCGACGTCGACGTGGTGTTCGCGGGCAAGATCGCCGTTAGCGTGCTCACGATCGTGTAGCGGCTTGGCGCGCCGTCCCAGCGGCACTAAGTACCGCGCCGTGACGGTACGTCGGTTTCAGCAGCTGTGCATCGCGCTCCTGGTCGCCACCGTGTTGGTGATCGTGTGGGGCGCGTTCGTGCGCGTCACCGGCTCGGGCGCGGGCTGCGCGGATCACTGGCCGCTGTGCAACGGCGAGCTGGTGCCGCGCGCGCCCAAGCTGCAGACGCTGATCGAGTTCACGCATCGCGTCACCAGCGGTGCCACCGGCTTGCTGACGCTGGCCGTGTTCTTCTTCGCGCGTCGGCTGTTCCCTGCTGGCAGTCCCGTGCGCCGCGCCGCGCTGATCAGCCTGGTCCTGATGATCCTAGAGGGCGCGATCGGCGCGCTGCTGGTGAAGCGTGGCCTGGTCGTGAAGGACGCCTCCGCCGAGCGCGCGTTCGTGGTCGGCCTGCACCTGTGCAACACGTTCTTGCTCCTCGCCGCGCAGGTGCTGACCCTGCACTTCGCGCGCGACGGCGTGGTGCCGCGCTGGAGCAGCCGGGCGCTGCCGCTCGGGTTGTGCTTCCTGGTCGCGCTCTGCCTCGGCGCCACCGGTGCCATCACGGGCCTCGGCGACACGCTGTTCCCGGCGGCGTCGCTGCAGGAGGGCTTCGTTCAGGATCTCTCGTCGAGCGCGCACTTCCTGGTGCGGCTGCGCATCTACCATCCGGCGCTGGCGGTGCTGGGCGGCGCGCTGATCGTGTACATCGCGCAGTACCTGCGTGGGCTGACGAGCAGCCAGCAGGTCGCGCGCTGGGCGTGGGCGCTGACCGGGCTCTACCTGCTGCAGCTCTCGGTCGGTGCGCTCAACTTGTACTTGCTCGCGCCGGCGCCCATCCAGCTGACCCACTTGTTCCTCGCGGACATGGTGTGGCTCTCGCTAGTGATGCTCGCCGTGCACGCTCTCGCCGAGGAACCTCAGCCGAGCTTGGCGAGCGCGGCGTCGTAGTTCGGCTCCTGGCCGATCTCCGGGACCTGCTCCGTGTAGAGCACCTTGTTCTCGGCATCGAGCACGATCACCGAGCGCGAGGCGAGACCGGTCAGCGGGCCGGTCTTGATCTCCAGGCCGTAGTCCTTGCTGAACGAGGAGCGGAAGGCGCTCAGCGCGACGGCCTTCTCGATGCCCTCGGCGCCGCAGAAGCGCTTGAGCGCGAACGGCAGGTCCTCCGAGATGTTGAGCACCTGGATGTCCTTCTTGGTCGCCAGCTCGTTGAACTTGCGCACGCTGGCCGCGCACACGCCGGTGTCGATGCTGGGGAAGATGTTGAGCACCTTCTTGCCCGGGAAGTCCTTGAGGCTCACGCGCGAGAGATCCTGCTTCAGCAGCGAGAAGTCTTGCGCCTTGTCGCCGACCTTCGGCAGCGTGCCCACGGTCTCGATCGGGTTGCCCTTGAGCGTGATGGTCGTCATGCGAGTGTCTCCTAGATCTAGGCCCGGAGTTTAGAAAGCCCTCGCCGATCCACCAGGCCATTCGCGTACCATGGCGGCAGCATGAAGCGTCTGTCGCTCGCTCTCCTGGTCGCGTCGGGTTGCTCGTGGCGCGAGCCCGCGCACGCCAAACCGCCGCCCAAAGATGCCACTACACCGGTGACGGTAGCCGAGACGGTCACCGCCACCCCCGCGCCGGTCGCGCCCACGAAGAAAGAGGCCACCTTCGAGGAGCTGCTGGCCTCGCTGCCCCCGGCCAGCGCGAGCACCTCGGTCGGCAGCCCGACCAACGGCAAGCTCACGGGCGGTGTACCTCTGCCGCTGCAGGGTCCCGGCTTTCGCCACAACGACAAGCGCAGCCGCGACGCGCGCTTCGGCACGGTGGAGGCGGTGCGCGCGATCATTCGTGCGGCGGATCGCGTCGCACGCGAAGCGCCGGGCAGCGAGCTGGTGGTGAACGATCTCGGTCTGCCGGAGGGCGGCAAGATCTCGCATCACGGCTCGCACCGCGCCGGCCGCGACGCCGACATCCTGTTCTTCCTGCGCGACGACGCCGGCAACACGCGGCCCGCCGTGGGCGAGGCGATCGAGCCCGACGGAACGGGCTACGACTACAAGGACCTCGCGATCGCGGAGGACGACATCCGCGTGCACTTCGACGCCGAGCGCACGTGGCGCTTCGTGCGCGCGCTACTGGAGGATCCGGAGGCGCCCGTGCAGCGCATCTTCGTGGTCGAGCACCTGCGCGCCAAGCTGCTCACGGAGGCCGAGCGCTCGCACGCACCGCGCGCGATCGTGCAGCGCTTCGCCGACGTCAGCTGCCAGCCCGGCTATCCGCACGACGATCACCTGCACGTGCGCTGGTACTGCAGCCTGGAGGATCTGGCGCAGGGCTGCCAGGATCTGCCGCCGCAGTACCCGTGGCGTACGCAGCAGCTCGCCGCCGCCAAGCTCAAGCCCGTCCTCGCCACGCGCACCAAGTCGGACGATCCGGCGGAGGTGGTGACGCAGGAGCAGGCCGAGGCCGCGGTGAAGAAGGCGTCGCCGCATCCAGAGGTGCTGGCGTTCCTGGCGCGCCGCAAGGCGTGGGAGAAGCAGCCGCACCCGGGGCGTCCGTACTGCAAATGAAAGAGCCCGCGCTCCGGGCAGGAACGCGGGCTCGGCTCACGAGACGGACTGGCTCAGACGCCGCCGTCGAGTCCACCGACCACGAGCGCGGCCGTGCCCGCGTCGCCGGCCGCACCCACGACCGGCGCGCAGACCTTGCTGGTCGCCATGCCCGAGGTCACGCGGTCCTGGCAGCTGTAGCCGGTGCGGCACTCGCCATCGACCGAGCAGCTGTCGTAGCAGCGCGCGCCCGCGCCGTTGCCGACGCACACGCCGCCGGTGCAGACGCTGTCGTTCTGGCAGCCGTTGAGCGTGCAGTAGCCGCCGGGGGCCGGCGTGGGGTTGAGGAAGCCGCCGCCGAGCGTGGTGGCGCAGGTTGCGCCGCGACCGCACTCGCTGCTCGCCTCGCAGGCCTTGCCGAGCACACCCGTGTCGAGCGGGTACTGCTTGAGGGTGCACAGCTTGCGACCGTTGGCCTCGACGCAGCCGACGCTGCCGGTGGGCGAGAACTGGTTGCAGTCCGCGTCCGCGTTGCAGGTCTCCTGGCAGCTGCCGGTGGTGCCGTAGATGCCGTTCGGCACGCACACCGAGTTGGCGCCGCAGGTGCTGTCGTTCACGCACGTGGCGCTGCACGAGCCGAGCGCGCAGAAGCCGGGATCACAGGCCGCGTTGAGCGCGACGCCCGCGTCGGCGGCATCGCTGCACGCCTTGCCCGCCTGGTCCGGTCCGAGCGTCTGCGTGGGGGGCAGCGCCTGGCACTGTGCGGGCAGCTGGCCCAGCAAGCCGGCGCCGGCCGTGCCGGCATCGGCCGTGGCCTGCACCTTGGCGCACTCGTAGCCGCTGCGGCAGTCGGTTGCCGCCGCGCAGCTCTTGCGACACTCGCCCATGACGATGCCGCCGATCGCGCCGACGCACACGCCACCCTGGCCGCAGTTGGCGCTGTTGGTGCACGCGATCGAGCAGTAGCCACCCGGCGCGGTCAACGAAGTGTCGAAGCCGATGGCGGAGAGCAGATCGCTCAGCCCGCCGAGCGACTGCGTTTTCTTGCAGCTGCCGCCGGCGCCGCAGTCGCCGTCCACCGCGCACTCCTTGCCGACGATGCCGTTGCCGAGCACCACACCGGTGGCGGGCGGCTGATTGCCGTTTCCATCCTCGCTGTCCTTGCCATCGTCGCCGCCACAGGCGAGCGCAAGCACGGACACGCTGGCTGCGAGGAACTGCTTCCACCGCGAAGAAGTCTTGATGACTGCCATGTCTAAGTTCCCTCCAAGTACTTCCACGAAGTGCAGGAACCTACACAGGCGTGGTTCAAAACACCAGCGTGAGAGATACTCAAAACGACCACCGCGTGAGCTGAGTTTCATGCTCGATCAGCGGCGTTGAGAAGATGAACGAGGACTGCATCGGGAGCGGCCAAGTTGCCCCAGCGGGCGCGCGTCCTACGTTCACGCCGTGCCACGCGCCGTACGCCTCAATCGTCCCCTCGAGCGCGCCATCCTGGCGGGCCACCCCTGGATCTATCGCGATGCTTTGGCAGCGTTTTCCGCGCCTCCGGGCGAGCTGGTCGACGTCTTCGACAAGCGCGGTCGGCTGATCGCCAAGGGCGTCGTCGACGCCGGTCCGATCGGCGTGCGCGTATACACGACGCAGGCGAAGGAGCGCGTCGGCGCCGAGTTATTCCGCGAGCGCATCCTCGCTGCGTTTGCACTACGGGCGCGCGCGTTGCCCCCCGAGACCGACGCCTACCGCCTGCTGCACGGAGAGGGCGACCGCCTGCCCGGCGTGGTGGTCGACCGTTATGGCGACTTCGCCGTGCTCAAGCTCGACGGAGAGGGTGTGTTGCCCTTCCGCGACGAGCTGGGCTCGATCCTGGAGGCGCCGCTGCGCGAGCTGGGCGTGCGCGGGCTGCTGACGCGGACCTCACGCAAGCTGGGCAGCGAGGTCGAGCAGCTGTGGGGCGACGCGCCCGAGCGCGAGGTGACGGTGCGCGAGCGCGGCATGCGCCTGCTCGCGAACCTGTGGGAGGGCCAGAAGACCGGCCTGTTCCTCGACCACCGCGAGTCGCGCGCGCGGGTGCGCTCGCTGTCGCGCGACCTCAGCGTGCTCAACCTCTACGGCTACACCGGTGGCTTCTCGGTGGCGGCTGGGCTGGGCGGCGCGAGCGAGGTGACCACCGTCGATCTCGCCAAGCCCGCCATCGACCTGGCCGCGCGCACGTTCAGCGCGAACGACCTGCCGCAGCCGCACCACGCGCTCGCCGAGGACGTGGCGGAGTTCCTGCGTCGCGCGCACGAAGAGAAGCGCCGTTATCAGCTGGTGATCGCGGACCCACCCAACTTCGCTCCCGCGCAGGCCAAGCTGGAGGGCGCGCTCGAGAGCTACGCCACGCTGCACGGTAGTGCGCTCGGCTTGATCGAGCCGGGAGGCATGTACCTGGCGGCGTCCTGCTCCAGCCACGTGCGCAGCGGCGACTTCCTAGACACGCTGCGCGAGGGCGCACGGCGCGCGCGTCGCGTGCTGACGATCCTGGAGCAGACCGGCGCGCCGTTCGATCATCCGCGCCTGCTGGCCTTCCCGGAGGGCGACTACCTCAAGGTCGTGCTCTGCCGGGTCGCCTGATCAGGGCGTGACCAGCAGCTCGATGCGGCGATTGCGCGTGCGGTTGGCGGGCGTGATGTTCGGCACCAGCGGGCGCGTGGTGCCGTAGCCCTTGGCGCTGAGGCGCTCGCTGGACACACCCGCGCCGACCAGCCAGTTGCGCACGGCCTCGGCGCGCTGCTGCGTGAGCGGCGCGGCGCCGGGCGCTACCGGTACGTCCTCGCCGTGGCCCTGGATCTCCAGCTGCTTCAGCTCGTCGTGCTTCTGCAGCTGCTCGGCGATCTCCGCCAGCTGCGACTCGCTCTGCGGCTGCAGGATCGCGGTGTCGGGCGCGAACGCGAGCGGCTTCAACAGCACGATGCGCTTGGGCGTCACGCGCACCGTGGGCGCGTCCGGCCGCGGGATCAGCGTGAGCGCCGGCGTGCTCTCGGCGCCGCGCGAGATCGCGAAGGTGCTGTTGCGCGGGAAGTAGCCGTCCGCGGAGACCAGCAGCTCGTAGTCGCCCTCGATCAGCTTGGCCACGCGGAAGCTGCCCGTCGGATCGCTGGCGAGCATGGCCTCGCTCGCGCCGCGCAGCGTGATGCGCGCGTTCGCCACCGGCTTGCCGGCGTTGTCGGTGATGCGGCCCTCCAGCTGGCCGTAGTACGCGCTCGGCGTCAGCTCGCAGCGTGCGTTCACCTCGCTGCCTTGGGAGCTGACCACCGCCACGCACAGCGCCTCGCGGTAGCCTTCCGCGCGTACGCGCATGCCTTGCGCGCCCGGGCTCAGCTCGGCGCTGCGGAACGCACCCGCTTCGTCGCTGACCACGTCCGACAAGCTGGTGTTCTCGAAGTGCACGATCGCGTTCGCCAGCGGGCCGCCGCTCTGGGCGTCGACCACCTGGCCCACGATGCGGCCGCGCGTGTTGCCGGCGGAGATCTCGATGCGCTGCACGCGCGTGCGCGAGGCGACGCGCGCCGCCGGATCGTACGCGTACGACAGCGCGAAGCGCAGCATGTAGCGTGGCTGCGGGGCCAGCTCGCGCACGAACTCGCGCGCCCCGGAGGTGGCGACATCGACGGCGAGCAGCACACCCAGGCCCTCGACGTACGGCTGCGCGCGCAGGCCCACGGTCAAGTTCGACGGCCGCGTCGCGAAGCCCGCCTGATCGAGGCAGCGGTCGCGCTGACCCGGCACCGTGGTGGCGAGGCAGTCGAAGTCCTGACGGTTGACCGGCACCGCGACCGACCACTCGACCAGCGGGCTCAGGTGCACGCGCGCATTCGGCTGCAGCGGGACCTCGACGCCGAACGCGAAGGCCAGCTGGTCGACGCGGTTGATGCCGAGGGCGTTGCGCTCCGCTGGCGTGAGCAGCTGGCGATACTCGCTTTCGCGCGGAGCGGCGTTGCCGAGCGAGTCGTAGCGGTCGCGCTCGATGCCGCGCACGAGCTTGCTGGAGTTGTCGAACAGGTAGCGCACGTTGCCGCGCAGGATCAGCGGCAGAGCGTGCTCGCGTAGCGCGCGCAGATCCGCGCTGGCGTTGGCGCGCAGCCCGACGTTCACCGCGCCGTCGCGCACGCCGAAGCTGCCCACGCCGTTGAGCAGGCCGAGCTCGACGTCGCCGCCGAGCGCCAGCCAAGGCAGGGCGTGTGCGTAGCCCTTGGCGAACAGGTGCGTGTCCCCGACGGCCTGGATCAGGCGCGGCTCGTTGGCGTGGTTCTCGGTGGAGGCCACCGTCACGTTGGCCGCCAGCTCCAGGTGCTCGATCGGCGTGACGTTGAGCACCAGCGCGCCGATGCCCTGGCGGTGCCGATCCCCGCGCGTGGTGAAGCCGTCCTTGCGGAAGAAGCCGCCGTTCAGCCCGACCCGGAAGCTGCCCTTGGAGCCCGAGGCCGCATCGACCAGGTGCACGCCGCCGAGCAAGCCCTGGACCGTGGGGTGCACGAACTGCGTGCGCGGCATGGGCGGAGGCGCGTCCTCGTCGTCGAGCGGCGGATAGCTCCCGTACCAGGGATCCGCGATCTCCTCACGCGAGGGCGGGGGCGTGGTGCCCACGACGACCGGCGTGGTGGTCGCCGCGGGCGAGACGCTCGGGGCGGGCTTTGCAGGCGCGGGCGCGGCCGGCTCGACCGAGACGGGGGGCGCCCCGGCCGGACGTGGCGGGGGCGGCGGCAGGGAGCCGAAGTCGTCGTCGAAGTCGTCGGCCTGGGTGCGACCTGCCTGGAGACAGCAGCCGAGGGCCAGGGCGGTGATCAAGCTTGCGCGCATGCGGCTCTTCGCAGAGGAAGGCAAGGTGGGGCTTCGGCCGGGACAGCTTGCCTTGTACCGACAAACCAGCGAAAGATCCACGATCTTGGAAGCTGCGCGGGGTTGAGCCCGGACCTGGGCTGGCGCTGAATGCCGCGCGGAGGTGTGCGTCCCAAGCGACGGCCGGTCGCCTGACTTGGGCCGTCGCGACCGATGAGGTGTCCCGTGCCGTCACGCGTTCTACGGAAGCTGAGCTTCACTCTGATGATCTGGAGCATCGCGTCGCTGGCTTCGGCCGACGCGAGCGTGGTGGTCGAGCTCAAGCGCGCGGACGGCAGCCCCGTCGCTGCCGCGGTCGTGCTCACCAAGGGCGAGACCCAGCACCGCTGCACCACGGACGACGCCGGTCGCTGCGTCATCAAGGGCGTCGCGGGCGGCATTTACCAGGTGATCGCCGAGCAACCGGGCAAGCCGCCGGCCAAGCCCAAGACCGCCGTCATCCCGCCGAACGGCGAGGTGAAGTTGATCGTCAACGCGCAGTAGCGAGCTGGGACACCATCACGGGAACGGCTGAACGCACGGTTTCGTTCGCGATTTCAGCCGGATGTGCCCACGGCGTGACAGGTGGGACAACTTCGCTATTGATTCTCATCCCGGGTGAGGCATGCTCAGGGGGTCGAGGTCGTATCGATGATCGTCTGTCACTGTTATCGCGTGTCCGACCGAGAGATTCGTAGCTGCGTGCGCGAAGGTGCGTGCAGCGTGGGAGAGGTCGGCAACGCCTGTGATGCAGGTACCGGCTGCGGCGGCTGCCGTCCGGAGATCGCCTCCATCGTGGAGAGCGAGCAAGTCGCCACGCGCGCCTACGGCGCGGTCACGCGGCTCCCGGTCCTGCAGGCGAGCTGAGCTTCAGAGTGCGGGGAGCACGGCGCTGAGCTGGACCACGCGGTCCTGGAGCTTCAGCGCGCTCCACTGCGCTCCCGGCTGCGGGAGGTACACGAACTGCGCACCCGCGTGCGAGAGCCCGAGCCGCACTACCTCGACCGTATCGAGCACGCGCCCGCTGGCGTCGAGCACCTGCGCGCTCTCGTACTCGCCCGCGGGGTCTTCCTGGAGCAGGTCGCCACCCCAGCGCGCCTTGCCGTCGTCGTAGAGCACCACGTTGCGCCAGCGGATGCCCGAGCTGATGCGCAGCGCCTTCAGGTTCACGGCCTGCGAGCGCGCGGCCAGGCCGGCGTAGTTGTACACGCCGATCCAGTTGGGCTCGCAGTAGCCCATGATGTCCTTGTTGGTGGGCGGCACGAGCATGTTGCGGCGGCTGTCCCAGCCCCACGTCGCGGTGCTGCCGGTGCTGTCCGGGTAGTTGCGATCGACGCCGTCGATCTCGCCCGCCTCG
>JBEVNG010000385.1:0-6800 GCA_040508235.1 Polyangiales bacterium
CGTGGGCATCACGAGCAGCCAGTGCGAGTTGATGCAGCCCGTCTGGTGCAGCTTGGCCCCGCGCAGGACGACGCCGTCGGGGCGCCGCGCGACGACGCGCGTGAACAGATCGGGATCGAACTGTTCGTGCGGCGCCTTGCCGCGGTCGCCCTTGGGGTCGGTCATCGCGCCGCCGACCACGAAGTTCTCGCGCTGCATGTGCTTCACGAAGTCTTGGAAGCGCGCGTGGTACTGGGTGCCGTGCGCCTGGTCCGTGTCGAACGTGACCGAGTACAGCGAGTTGATTGCGTCCATGCCGACGCAGCGCTGGAAGCAGGTGCCGGTGCGCTGCCCGAGCCGGCGCTGCATGCGGTTCTGCATCACCACGTCGTTGACGTCCTGCGTCACCTGCAGGAAGCGATTGACGCGCTTGCCGCCGCTCAGCTTGGACTCCGCGGTGGCCAGCTCGGGGTCTTCCTCGGCCAGCTTGTACGTGTCCGCGACCGCGTTGATCGACGGCCGGATCACCGGGTGATCGACGGGCTCCTCGACCTGCTGGCCGAACAGAAACACGCGCAGCTTTCGGCCGCGCAGGCTCTCGATGTACTCGTCTGCGGTGCGGATCGGCATGGCCAACCCGTAGCATGCATCCGCGCTGGACGCGCCAGGGTGCGCGGGGTCACGTCATGCAGAATACACGTCAAACTGCGCATCGTTGATAGTGGCTACCACAACGTTGAGCGCATCTGACAAGGCTCACTCTTCGTCGTCGTCCCAGCCGATGTCGGGCTTGGTCGACTTGGGGGCCTCCTGCTGGGCGGGGGCCTCGCCGCCGGAGCTGCCCTCGCTCTCTTCGTCGTCGAGCTTGGGCTTGGCCACCGGTGCGGCCTTGGGGGCCGCGGTCTCGCCTGCCTCGGGGTCGTCGGCCACCACCTTGGCCTTGGCCGCGCCCTGCTCCTCCTCGTCCGGCGGCTCGGCGCCGTCGGTGAGGAAGCCGTACGCGTCGCGCGCGGTCTCCTCGCCGATCTCCTCCATCGGGATGTGCCCACCCTCGGGGTACATGCGCACCTCGATGTCGGGCAGGTCGTGGCGCCAGCGCTCGACCAGCTCGGGCGGGACCCAGCGATCCTTCTCGCCCCACATCAGCAGCGTGCGCGACTTGATCTCCGGGATGTGCTGCACGAGCTCTTCGGTGTCGGCGTACTTCTCGAGCACGCGGCAGTACTGGACCATCGCGTGGCGGTGGCCGTCGCGCAGCAGCAGGTTGTGGTAACGGTCGATGGTCTCGTCCGTGACCGCATCGGGGTTGCCGTACACCTTGCGCAGGTTGCGCTTCACGATGAAGCGCGGCGACGTCAGCTGCGCCGCGGCGCCGAACAGGCGGTTGGCCGCCAGGCCAATGATGAACGGCAGATCCTGCGGGTAGCTGGCCGGATCGATCAGGATCAGCTTGTCGACGCGCTCGGGGAACTTGGTGGCGTAGTACCAGGCGATGAAGCCACCGAGTGAGTTGCCGACGATGTGGAACTTCTCGAAGCCAAGCTTCTTGCGCGCCTTCTCGACGAACTCGACCGCGTACTCGGGCGTGTACTTGTCGTCGTCGTCGAAGGCCTCGCTGAGGCCGAAGCCCGGGATGTCGACGCGCACGACGGTGAACGCTTCCTTGAGCAGCGGCACCCAGGCATCCCAAGTGTGCAGCGAGGCGAGCACGCCGTGCAGCAGCAACACGGGCGGGCCCTTGCCCTCGACCGTGTAGTGCATCTTGGTGCCGTCGATCTCGATGTAGCGGGAGTTCGGCTTCTCGTAGTCCTCCTCGAGCATCTCGGTGGGGATGGTGCGCATGCCGAGCACCTTGCAGCCCGAGAGCGGCACGAGCGCGAGCGCCAGCAAGAGAAGCGAGACCGGACGGAATGCCATGGCCGCAGGTTTACGTGGTGTTGGGGTCCGGGGCATTGACCTTGTGAAAGTTGGCCGTTACCCCCGGGCAACCCCGCGGAACCAGGCCCGGCCGCGGGCCTCTCGATGCGATCTGGACTAGAAACGGCGGGTGTCCGACCCCACACGCCGTGCCACGGTCGCCGCGCTCGCGCTGGCCGCGCTGCTCGGGGTCCTGTTCTGGCGGGATGTGTTCGCGACCACGATCCTGCACTGCCAGCGTCGGGCCAGCGGGACGCGCTGCGTGGTGACCGATTCGCAGCTGGGTCTGGCCCGCGGCACGCTGGTGCTGGCGGACGTGCAGGGCGCCTACGTCGAGGACGAGGGCTATGACCGTGCCGAGGCCCGGCTGGTGGTGCAGGCCCGGGGCGGAGACGTGCCGCTCGCGGGCAGCGCATCGTGGAGCCGCGCCCGCCAGGAGGAAGCGGCCAGCGCGCTGGATCGCTTCGCCGGGAACGCGGCGCCCGAGCTACGCGTCGAGGAGCGGCACGCCTTCGCGCGCGCGCTGGCCGCGATCGCCGCCTTGGCCGCGCTGCTCTGGGGCGCCTGGCCCAAGCTCCGGCCCGTGCGCGCGGAGCCGGAGCGCGAAGAAGAAGCGGAGTCGGAGCGACCCGAGGAGCCCAGCGAGCGCGCGCCCCGGCAGCCGGTCTCCTGGTCCACCCGCGTGGTCGGCGCGCTGCTGCTGCGGTCCGTGCGTTACCGCGAGCTCGGCTTCGATCCCGCCTCCACCTGGCCCGCGTTCGCGATCGTGGCGCTGGTCGCGCTGATCATCGGCTACGCGGACGGACTCGGAGGCAGTGGGCTGGTGCTCAACGGAGCGCAGGTCGCGCCCAGCGTGGCCAACGCCAACCTGCGCGCCATCGCCGCCGCCGCCGCCGCGTGCGTGAACTGGCCGGCCGCCGCGGTGCTGACGTCCTGGCTGGCCGCGGGCCGAGGCGGCGTGCGCACGCTGGAGCTGCTGCGCGCGCTCGGCTTCGCGAACCTGTTCCACCTGCTCAGCTTGCTGCAATTCGGTGGCATCTTCGCCTGGCCGATGGTGTTCGTCGCGAGCTACGTCGCCGCGCGCGGCGTGTGCGGCGCGGGCCGGGTGCGCAGCTTGTTCGCGACCTGGGCCGGGCAGAGCTTCGCGCTGTTGCTCGCCATCCCGTTGTGGATCGCCGTGCTCAGCCTGGGCTCGGACTGAAGCTCAGCCCGAGAAGCCACCGCCGTCGAGGAACGCCTGTTCCTCCGGCGTGGTCGCGCGGCCGAGCAGTGCGTTGCGGTGTGGGAAGCGGCCGAAGCGCTGGATGATGTCCTGGTGCAGCACGGCGTACTTGTGCAGCTCGGCCCCGAGGTGTTCCTGCAGCCGCACCGAGCGCTCTTGATCGGGCAGCGACTCCGAGTGCTCGAACGGCATGTAGAAGAACATGTGCAGCGTGCCGTCGACCTGCTTGTCGAAGCCCTGGCTCAGCGCGGCGTCGGCGTAGCGACGCGCGAGCGCATCGGTGGCGAACATGCGCGCCGTGCCGCGGAAGGCGTTGCGCGGGAACTGGTCGAGCAGGATCAACAGCGCCAGCGCGGAGCTCGCGTCGCCGAGCCAGCTCTCCAGCTGCCCCGCCGCGGCCTGCTCGTGCAGCGCGAGGAAGCGCGCACGAAACTCCTGGTCGAACGCCTGGTCCTTGCGCCACCACTTGTCCTCGCCGGCCTCGCGCCAGAACTCGACCACTGCCCGCGCGTCTTCCATGGCGGGCAGCATGCCAGCTCGCGATCGCCACGGCCAGCGCGTCGTTCTCGCTGAGTTTTTCGCCTATCGCCCCCAGCGCGGTAACACTTCCGGGGCGCGTCGGTGTTCGACCGGCAACGACCCATGATCGACCTCGAAGCTTGCTACCGCCGCTACGGCCCGCTGGTGTACCGGCGCTGCTTGCGCTTGCTGCGTAGCGAAGCCCACGCCGAGGAGGCGATGCACGACGTGTTCGTCGAGCTGCTGCGTCGGCGCGAGGCGCTGGAGGATCGTGGGCTGTCGAGCCTGCTGTTTCAGATCGCGACCCACGTCAGCCTCAACCGGCTGCGCTCGCGACGGCGCCATCCCGAGCACGAAGAGCAGCTGCTCGACGCGATCGCGCGCAGCGAGAACGTCGAGGAGCGCACGCTCGCGGAGTCGATGCTGGCCCAGCTGTTCGGGCGCGAGCCACCGTCGACACGCGTGATGGCGGTGCTGCACTACGTCGACGGCATGACGCTCGAAGAGGTGGCCGCGGAGATGAACCTGAGTGTCTCGGGCGTGCGCAAGCGCCTGCGCAAGCTGCGCGAGCAGCTGGCCTCGCTTACGGAGGAAGTCCATGAAGTCCAGTGAACGCCCCCATCCGCTGGAGCTCGAGCAGTGGTTGCTCGACGAGCAGACGCCCGCGCAGCGTGCGCGCACCGAGGCCAGGCTCGACGTGGACCAGCGCGAGCAACTGCGTGCCGACGACGCGGCGCTGCGCGAGCGCCTGTTCGCGGCACAACCGCCCGCGCGCTTCGTGGCCAGGCTGCAGCGTTCGCACAGCCGCCGCCGTCTGTACGTCGCCAGCCTGGTCGCCGCCGCGGCCGCGCTGTTCCTGCTCGTGCGCACGCCCGAAGCACCGAGCGAGCGCGTCAAGGGACAGACCATGGAGCTGCGCGTCTACCGTCAGCGCGACGGCGGCGTCGAGCGCCTGCACGAAGGCGCGCGCGTGGCGCCACGCGAGCTGCTGCAGCTCGGCTTCGTGCGCGAGGGCCACTCGCACGGCGTGCTGCTCTCTCTCGACGGCCGCGGCGCGGTCACGCTGCACGCGCCGCCCGGCGAGCAGCAGTCCAGCGAGCTGCCCCAGGAGAGCGGCGAGCAGTTGCTCGGTCACGCCTACGAGCTGGACGACGCGCCCTCGTTCGAGCGCTTCGTGTTCGTGGCCGCGGATCAGCCGCTCGATGTGAAGGCCGTGCTGGCTGCCGCGCGTGCGCTCGCCGCCGATCCCCAGCGAGCACGCACGGCGCCGCTTGCGCTGGCGACTCCCAATCACCAGCGCTCGCTGCTGGTGGTGAAGCCGTGATCCGTACGCTCGCGTTCGTGCTGCTCATGCTGGTGCCAGGGCTCGCGCGCGCCGAGCCACTGCGTCGCTTCGCGCTGGGTGTGTCCGCGAACGACGGTGGACCCGCGCGCGAGAAGCTGCGTTTTGCCGAGGGCGATGCGCAGGCGTTGCTGGAGGTGTTGCAGCAGCTCGGTGGCGTCGAGCCGCGTGACGCCCGCCACCTGGTGCAGCCCAGCGCGGACGGCCTGCGCGCCGCGTTCGCAGAGCTTGCGCGACAGCTGGCCGGGCAGCGCACGGAGGTGATCTTCTACTACTCCGGGCACTCCGACGAGAGCGGCCTCTTGCTCGGACGCGATCGCGTGTCGTACGCCGCGCTGCGCCAGCTGCTGCAGGAGTTGCCGACGCAGGTGCGCATCGCGATCCTGGACTCGTGCGCGTCCGGCGGCTTCACGCGCGAGAAGGGCGGCACGGCGCGTCCGCCGTTCATCGTCGACAGCTCGACGGACGTGCGAGGGCACGCGTTCTTGACCTCGTCGTCGGCGGACGAGGCCGCGCAGGAGTCCGATCGCATCGGCGGCTCGTTCTTCACGCACTATCTGGTGTCCGGCCTGCGCGGCGCCGCGGATAGCAGTGGCGATCGCAAGATCACGCTGACGGAGGCGTACCGCTTCGCGTTCGAGGAGACGCTCGCGCGCACCACGCCGACGCAGTTTGGCTCGCAGCATCCAGCGTATGAGATCCGGCTCGCCGGCACCGGGGATCTGGTGATGACGGACCTGCGCACCGCGACGGCCGAGCTGACGCTCGACGAGAGCGTCGATGGTCGGTTGTTCGTGTGGGAGCCGCCGCGCAAGCTCCTGGTCGAGGTCGACAAGCCGCCGGGGCGCGCGCTGGTGCTGGCGCTGCCCGCGAACAGCTACCGGCTCGAGCTCTCGCGCGGTGCGCACTACTACGTCGCCGACGTGCAGGCGCTGGCGGGACGTCCGCAGCGCGTGAACAAGGCGCTGTTCCGCGGGGTCGAGCGGGAGGCCACGCTCGCGCGCGGCGTGATCGAGCAGTTCGCGGACGCGCCGTTCGGCGCCGGCATCATCCCGCCCTTCGCGACCAACCAGCGGCTGCGCACGCGCCTGCAGCGCCCGGTGCGCAACCGCGTGAACGTCTCGCTGTTGTACGACGATCCCGATGCGGTGGCGGGCTTGCAGCTCGGCTTCTTTGGCGTGTCCGCGCGCCGGTACCTGCACGGCTACCAGTTCGGCACCTTCTTCAACGACGCGGGCGAGCTGCTCGGCATGCAGATGAGCTTCGTCGCCAACGCGGTGCGCAGCTACGGCTACGGCCTGCAGCTCGCGGGCGTCGCCAACTATGCCAGCCGCGAGCTGCGTGGCCTGCAAGCGAGCGCCCTGATCAACCACGTCGAGACGCTGCGGGGTGTGCAATCCGCGTTCGGATTGAACATGGTGCGCGAGCACCTGCACGGGCTGCAGCTCGGCGGCATCAACTGGAGCAAGGCTGGTGAGGGGGCGCAGCTGGGTGGGCTGAACCTGGCGCGCGATCTGACCGGGCTGCAGCTCGGCTTCGTGAACGTCGCGGCGGGGCGGGTGCACGGCATGCAGGTCGGTCTGCTCAACTACGCGGACGAGGCGGACGTCTCGCTCGCGCCGCTCGGCATCACGCGCCAGGGCGGCGTGCACCCGGAGGTCTCGGTCGACGAGCTGATGGCGCCGTTCCTCGCGCTGCGCCTGGAGGCCAAGTACAACTACAGCTTTGTGAGCCTCGCACTCGCGCCGTACGCGGGGGGTGCCTCGGGCTACGCGGTGGGCGCGGGCCTCGGCGCCAAGACGCCGCTGCCGCTCGAGGGGC
>JBEVNG010000416.1:0-5519 GCA_040508235.1 Polyangiales bacterium
GAGCTGCGGTTTTTTCGCAGGAAAGCGGACTGTCGAGCGCCTTGGATTCCGAGGTCAAAACACGAATCACGCCGCTCAGCGAAGTTGGGCAGCCCGAGGGAATGGTCGACGATTGTCTCGTCATGATCTACTCCCCCGACCCTCACAACCTCGGCAAGCGCCAGGTGCTCGGCAACGAGACGCTGCGCATTGGTCGTGAGCGCGGCAATCAGATCGTGCTGCCTTCGGACAGCGTGTCGCGGCGTCACTGCCGCATCGATCGCCGCAAGGCCGCCTGGTTCATCAAGGACCTCGGCTCGACCAACGGCACGTACGTCAACGACGAGCTGGTCGAGGAGTACCAGCTGCGCCGTGGTGATCAGGTCAAGGTGGGCGACACCATCTTCAAGTACCTGAGCGGCCAGGACGTCGAGGCGCAGTACCACGAGACGATCTACCGCATGACGATCATGGACGGGCTGACCAACGTCCATAACAAGCGCTACCTGCTCGAGACGCTGGAGCGCGAGCTGCCGCGTGCGACGCGCCACGCGCGCCCGCTGACGTTGTGCATGTTCGACCTCGATCACTTCAAGACCGTGAACGACACGTTCGGCCACATCGCGGGCGACTACGTGCTCAAGGAAGTGGCGAGCGCGGTGCGCATTCGCCTGCGCCCCGATGACATCCTCGCGCGCTACGGCGGCGAGGAGTTCGCGGTGCTGCTGCCGGAGACGGATCTGCAGGGCGGCGCCGTGATCGCCGAGGAGCTGCGCAAGCTGATCGCGGACCGCGTGTTCGAGTTCGAGGGCGAGCGCATCCCGGTCACCATCTCCATCGGCTGCAACCAGCTGACCCCCGAGCACGAGAGCGATCCGGTCCGGCTGGTGAAGTCCGCCGACGCCAAGCTCTACGAAGCCAAGCGCACCGGCCGCAACCGCGTCTGCAGCTAGCGGCTGCAGGCGCAGGCGGGGCGCACGATGGCGGCGCTGGCGTTCGCGCTGAAGCCGGGGTTCGCCAGCCACCAGGATGCGATCGGGTTCTGCCACTGGTGGCAGCCGAAGCCGCGGCCATCCGAGCGCGTGCCCGCGGTGACGTCGCCGCTCAGGCCGAGCGCGTTGAGCACCACGCGGCAGTTGGCGCGGCTGCCTCCCTGCATGCGTCCTCCGACGGTCGCGAGCGCGCGCGTGTCGAAGCCACCGTGGCTGGCGCAGAAGGTGTTGCAGCTGGTCGAGGTGGGCGCGAGGTACCAGCACAGGTTGAGCGCGCGCGTGCCGGCGCAGGTCGCGGTGCCCGCATCCCACGGCACACCCGCTTCGCTGTTGTCGGGGCCCGCGTCGACCGCCGTGGAGGGGGGAAGGCTGCCGTCGACGGCCGCGTCGGTCGCAGCGTCCACACCGGCGTCCACACCGGCGTCCCCTGCGTCGACACCTGAATCGAGGCCCGCATCGACCTCCGCGTCTCCCGCGTCGCTCGCGGCATCTTGCTCTGCCTGCGCGTCGCTCGCGGCGTCTTGCGTCTCTTCCAGATCCGCATCCGCGAGCGCGGCATCCTCGACCGACCGCGCATCGGCCTGTGCGTCTTCGCGCTCCTCGGCGTCTTCCACGCGCGCATCGAGCACGGGCTCGGCGGCGTCCGGGGTGGCCGCGTCCGGGGCGCCTGCGTCCAGCTCGGGCGTCTCGTCGTAGCCGATCAGCGAGCACCCGGCGGTCGCCAGCGCGATCAGGCAGGGGGCCAGCCGGTGGACACGCAGCATCACAGCCAAAAGGTATCACTTCCGCGCTGTGACTTGGCGCTTGCGCCGCTTTCTGGCCGGGCCGTCGGCCCGGGGGATACGGTTACAAGGTCGTACCTTCGACGCCATACACCATGCGCCAATCCTCATACCGCCCACTCTGCTCCTGCTCCTTCGCCGGTCTGCTGCTGCTGTTCGCGGCGGGTGCACGCGCGGAGGCGCCGTCGGTCGCATCGCCCTTCCCCTCCAGCGCGCACTCTACGTGGAGCCAGGAAGTGCTCACCGGCGTCGAGCAAGAGGTGGAGTCGCCCGAGCTCAAGGCGCTGCGGCTCGCGGAGGAGGAGCTGTTCAGCAAGGATCAGCCCGACGACCCGCGCGAGGCCAAGAGCCCGGCGGACGCGGTGTTCGAGGCGCCGCCGGCGTCGATCGAGCTGAACGGCAAGCACGTCGACCTGGCGTTCCTGAAGGGCCTGGAGCTGCCGAGCCTGCCGGTGCGCTGGGACCGGCGCGTGATCGAGTACCTGTTGTTCTTCAAGGACGACCCGCGCGGACGCGAGCTGGCTGCCGGCTGGGTGAAGCGGCGCGAGCGCTTCGGCACGATGATCCGCCGCGTGCTCGACGAGCACGGCCTGCCCGCCGACGTGCAGTACGTCGCGATGATCGAGAGCGGCTACGACCCGAGCGCGCGCTCGCAGGTGGACGCCTGGGGCATGTGGCAGTTCATGCAGCAGCCGGGCAGCTCGTACGGCCTGCGCATCGATCGCTGGGTCGACGAGCGCCTCGACCCCGAGCGCTCCACGCGCGCGGCCTCGCGCTTCATGCGCGACCTGTACGACCGCTTCGGCAGCTGGGAGCTCGCGTTCGCCGCCTACAACATGGGCTACGGCGGCCTGCTGCGCGCGATCAAGAAGTACAACTCCAACGACTACTGGCTGCTCTCGCACCTGGAAGCGGGCCTGCCCTTCGAGACCTCGCTCTACGTGTCGAAGATCACCGCGATGGCGATCGTCGGCCACAACCCGGAGCGCTTCGGCTTCAAGGATCTGGTCATGGAGCGCCCGCGCGCGATGGCCAAGGTCGACGTCTCCCCAGGCAGCGCGCTCGACGAGATCGCCGCGGCGGCCGGCATCACCGTCGACCAGCTGCGGCAGTACAACCCGCACCTGAAGCAGAGCCGGACGCCGCCCGGGGAAGACGTGCAGGTCTACGTGCCGCGCGAGCAGCAGGTGCAGTTCGCGCAGCGCTGGGCAGCGCGCAAGGCGGGCGGCGGCGTGCTGCCCTACACCGTGCGGCTCGGCGAAGGTCTGGAGGACCTGGCCAAGCGCGCGGACATCTCCGTCGACAAGCTGCGCGAGCTGAACGAGCTGGCGCTCGACGAGAAGATCAAGCCGGGCATCACGCTGTTCGTGCCGGCGCACGCCACGCCGACCAAGGATCTGGTCGAGCCGATGGTGGCCACGGTGCCGGCGCGCGAGTTCTCGTATCCCGATCGCAAGCACGTGTTCTATCGGGTGGGCATCGAGGACGACGCCAGCAAGGTGGCGCAGTTCTTCGAGGTGACGCAGGACGAGCTGCTGGGCTGGAACAACCTGGGCCTCGGCGCCGCGCTGCAGCCGGGCATGTTGCTGCAGCTGTTCGTCGCGCCCGAGGTCGACCTCAAGCAGGCGGTGGTCTACGAGCCCAAGGAGGTGCGCATCCTGGCGCTCGGCTCGGACGAGTTCTTCGCCTACCACGAGGCCCAGCGTGGGCGCGTGCGCGTGCGCTACCGGGTGCAGCAGGGCGACACGCTGACGTCGCTCGGCCAGCGCTTCGATCTCACGCCCGGCTCGCTCGGGCGCATCAACCAGTTCCCGAGCGATAAGGCCCTGCGCGCCGGCGAGACGATGGTGGTGTACGCGCCCAAGGACGACGTCGCGGAGCTGACCGCGCGCGGCGTGCTCGCGCCGCTGCACGACGACGACGCGCCCGCGGTGCGCACCGTGGCCAAGGTCGAGCCGCCCAAGAGAGCGGTCGACGAACCCGGCGAGCACACCTGGGGTGGGCAGCTGATGGAGCCGAGCGACAAGCCCGTCAAGGACACGGCGAAGGTCGAGCCGCCCAAAGTTGAAACGCCCAAGGTCGAGGCCGTGAAGCTGACGCCGCCGACGACGTGGGCCAGCGAGGCGCCGCGCGACGGGCGCGATCACCGCGTCTCGCTCTCACCGCCTCCCCTGCGCGCAGTGCGCCCCGCGATCGCCGCGCCCGCCGCGCCCGCCACGCGCGCGCACATCGACGAGCGCCCGGCGCAGGCCCCCAAGAAGAAGGCGTCCTCGAGCAAGAGCAAGAAGTGAAGCCGGTCGACGAAGCGGCGGCGGAGATCCTCGCCGCCTTCGCGCCGCAGCCCGAAGAGCGAGTGCCGCTGCTGTCCGCGCTGGGCCGCCACCTGGCGCGCGACGTCGTCGCGCAGCATGACGCCCCTCCCTTCGACAACAGCGCGATGGATGGCTACGCGGTGCGCGCGCACGAGACCGTCGGCGCCACGGCGCAGACGCCGATCAACCTGCGCGTCGAAGGCGAGAGCCGCGCGGGTGGACCCACGCCCGCCGCGCTGATCGCCGCGGGCGCGCAGCGCATCTTCACGGGGGCGGCGATGCCCGCCGGGGCCGATGCGGTCGTGATCCAGGAGGACACGCGGCGCGTGCAAGACCGGATCGACGTGCTGGAGGCGATCGAGGTCGAGGGCAACGTGCGCAAGCGCGGCTCGGACCTGCGCGCGGGCCAGCCGATGCTGCAGCGCGGCGCGCGGCTCGGCGCGGGCGAGCTCGGCCTGCTCGCGAGCCAGGACCTCGCGAGCGCCATCGTGCACCGCCGCCCGCGCGTGGCGATCCTCTCCACCGGCGACGAGCTGCGCGACATCGGCGAGCCGGAGCGCCCCGGCAGCATCGTGAACTCGAACGCGTACATGCTCGCCGCGCAGGTGCTGGAGGCGGGCGGCGAGCCGTGGGTGTTGCCGCCGGTACCGGACAAGCTGGAGCCGGCGACTGCCGCCATCCGCGCTGGCCTGCGCGCCGACGTGGTGGTGTTGATCGGCGGCGTGTCGGTGGGCGAATACGACGTCGTGCGGGATGCGCTCGCGGCGGCGGGCGTGACGCTCGACTTCTGGAAGATCCGCATGAAGCCGGGCAAGCCCGTGGCGTTCGCGCGCGCGGGAGAGGTCCCGGTGCTGGGCCTGCCCGGCAACCCGGTCAGCGCCTGGGTGACGTTCGAGCTGATCGTGCGGCCCGGTCTGCGCCGCATGCTGGGGGATCCCCACCCGCAGCGCGCGCGCACCACCGTGCGCCTGGCCAGCGCGATCAAGCGCCAGCCAGGGCGAACCGAGTTCGCGCGCGCGCGGCTCGACGGTGCGGTGGCGTACCTGTTCCCGCGCCAGGGCTCGGGCACCATCCTCTCCACCGCGCAGGTCGACGCGCTGGTGATCATCCCGGCCGAGAGCGAGCAGCTCCCGGAGGGCAGCGAGCTGAGCGCGATCCTGTTGTAGAGTGCGCGCATGTCCTTGGCGCGCTCGCTCCGGCGGACCTCGCTGCTCGTGCGCATGCGCCGCGCGCAGACGGCGGCGGTGTACGCGGTGGGCGCGAGCGGCTGCGCGCTGGCGTGGGTCGACTGGCGGCTCGCGCTGGCCGCCTGTGCGTTCGCGAGCTTGGGAGCGGCGCTGTGCCCGCTGGATGCCGCGCGCGTGGTGCGCGCGCTCGATGACGCGAACGCGAGCGACGGACGGCTGACCGCCGCGCACGAGCTGGCGCAGGTCACACCGCGCACGCCGTTCATG
>JBEVNG010000116.1:0-7041 GCA_040508235.1 Polyangiales bacterium
GATTCCACTACGCATGCAAACGCACGCTTTAGCCGCCGTTTTGCGAGCGGCGCAGGGCGACGCGCTCGTCGTCGGCCTCGCGGAAACGGTCAGCCAGCGCGCGCATGAACGTACCCAGCCAACCCAGCGCGGACAGCTCCAGCTCGAAGGTCTCGCGCGTGACCACCAGCACGGTCACCGGCCCCACGGCACGCACGGTCGCCGAGCGCGTGCCGCGCGTGAACAGGCCGACCTCGCCGAACACGTCGCCCTCGCGCATGCGTCGCATGTGCTCGTCCTCGCGGTACACGTCGCACTCGCCGCGCACGATGATGAACGCGTCCTCGCTCGGCTCGCCCTCACGCACGATCAGCTCGCCGTCCGCAAACTGACGCTCGCGCAGCCAACCTCCACCGCGCACCAGCTGCTCCAGCTCGTGGCGCAGCGCATCGACGCTCGGATAGCGGTCGGAGGCGTGCTGCGCGAGCGCGCGCAACGCGACGCGTGCAAGCCCGGGTGGAATGCGCTGTCCCGTCACATCCACCGAAGGCTCGCTGACGCGATGTTCTCGCAAGCGCTCGGTGTCCTGCTCGTTGCCCTGCGCCTCGAACGGAGGTCGCCCGGTCAAGAGCTCGTACAAGATCGCGCCAACGCCGTACACATCCGCGCGTTCGTCCACCTGCGACAGCGAACGATCGAGCTGCTCCGGCGCCATGTATGCCAGCGTTCCGCGCAGGCTCGCGTGCGCCTCGACGGGCTTGAGGAAGCCCGAATCCGCGCGCTCGCAGCGCACCGCGATGCCCCAGTCCATCACGTAGACCTGCCCGTGGCTGCCGATCATCACGTTGTGCGGCTTGAGGTCGAGGTGCAGCACGCGCCGGCTGTGCGCGAACGAGACGGCATCACACACCTTGAGCAGCGCATCGAGCAGAGTGGGCAGCTCGCTCGCGCTGAGTCGCCGTGCCCCGAGCCGCGCGAACGTCTGCGCCAGCGACTCGCCCTGCACCAGCTTCATCGCGAAGCATGCCCACTCGCCGAGCGGACCACTCGCCAGCTCGTACACCGGCACGATGCTCGGGTGCTCCAGCTGGGCCGTCACGCGCGCCTCGCGCAGGAACGCGTCCAGCTCGCCGTGCTGCTCCAGCAGCGACGGATTGATCAGCTTCACGGCGACGTGCCGACCGAGCACCGGATCGTGCGCGTGGAGGATCGACGCCATGCCGCCGCGAGCGATCCGACGCTGCGTCTGGAAGCGCAGTCCATAGCTCTCCAGGTCCTCCGCGCGCGAGGCTTCGCTGCGCTGGCTCGTGCCCTGCTCGGAGACGGTCGTTACGGCCATCTCGTGGCTGCGCGGACCGCTGTCGTACTCGTCGGGCATGGCCGCTGAAGTCTAGACCAGTCACCCGTGATGGCGACCTTCCTGGCCTGGCGGCCGCCAGCCTCGAGCCGCCAGTCCGCCACGGTAGCATCGCCAAATGCGCGCGATCACGGACTTCGGCCGCGGTCCCTCACGTGCACTGGCGCGACCATGCTCGCCACCCTGCACGCCGCCACGCTCCACGGCATCGAGTCGATGCCCGTCGAGGTGCAAGCCCTGTTCGGCAAGGGCATCCCGGAGTTCGACATCGTGGGGCTCGGCGACGCGGCGATCCGCGAGAGCCGCGTGCGCGTGAAGTCCGCGCTGGAGAGCAGCGGGCTCACGCTGCCGCATCGCAACGTGGTGCTCAACCTCGCTCCGGCGGACATGCGCAAGTCCGGCTCCGCGCTCGACCTCGCGATCGCGCTCGCACTGCTCTGCGCGGGCGGCATCACCACCATGGCACGGCTCGATGGCGTGCTCGTCCTCGGGGAGCTCACGCTGAGCGGCGAGCTGCGAGGCGTGCGCGGCGTGCTGGCACACCTGCGCGCGGCGGTGCAGCGCGGCATCACGCGCGCGATCCTGCCCTGCTCGGACGCGCACGAGGCATCGCTGGTGGGCGAGTGCGAGGTGCGCTGCGCACGCACGCTGCGCGACGTGGTGCAGCACCTCGACGGCGCGCTCGAATTGCCGGTGGCGCGCACGCAGCCAAGCGGCGAGCGACCGGGGACCACGTTCGACCTGCGCGACGTGCGCGGACAACAGGCCGCCAAGCGCGCGCTGGAGGTCGCGGCGGCGGGCATGCACAACCTGCTGATGGTCGGGCCGCCGGGCACCGGCAAGACGATGCTCGCCCAGCGCATGGTCACGCTGCTGCCGCCGCCCACCGAGGAAGAAGCGCTGGAGATCGCCACCATCGCGACCGCGATCGGCAACGCCGCTCCCACCGGGCTCGACCGCGTGGAGCGCCCGTTTCGCGCTCCCCACCACAGCGTCAGTGCCGCGGCTCTGGTCGGTGGCGGCAAGCCACTGCGACCTGGCGAGGTCACGGTCGCGCACGGCGGGGTGCTGTTCCTCGATGAGCTGCCCGAGTTCGGGCGCGTCGCGCTGGAGGCACTGCGACCAACCATGGAGTCGGGGCTGGCGCTGATCACGCGCGTGCACCAGAGCGCCAGCTGGCCGGCGCGTCCGCTCGTGCTCGCCGCGATGAACCCTTGCCCGTGCGGCTACGCGGAGGATCCGCTGCGCCTTTGCACGTGTCCGGTGGATCGCGTCGAGCGCTACCGGGCGCGCATCTCGGGGCCGCTGCTGGATCGCTTCGATCTGCACCTCGCCTTGCAGCCGGTGGATGCGCGCTCGCTGCGGGAAGGCGAGCCCGGTGACAGTAGCGAGTGCGTGCGCGAGCGTGTGGTGCGCGCACGGCAGCGCGCGCTCGAGCGTGCGGTCGACGCTCCCTCCACACAGCAAGTCATCGCTCGCTTCGCGGCGAACACGGACGCGGACGCGCTCGCATTGCTCGATCGTTCCGTCGACGCGCTGGGCCTCTCGGTGCGCGCCTACGTCAAGGTGCTGCGCGTGTCGCGCACGATCGCGGACCTCGATGGCGGCGATCGGGTCGGCCTCGTGCACATGGCCGAGGCGATCCAGTACCGCCTGCTCGATCGTCGCATCGAGCCTCGTCGCAAGCGCTGACGGCCGCCGGCGGCCGCCGCCAATGCCGCCCGTCGACGCGCCGCAAACGCTCGAAAGTACGTCACGCGGCTCCGGTGCGGTCGCTGCACTGGACCAAGGCAAGGAGCCAGACCCCATGACCATTCAAGACAAGCTCAAGTCCATCAAGCTCGCCATCCAGTCGATCGAGAAGCAGTTCGGGAAGAACGCGATCATGCCGCTCGGCGCCGAGGCCGCGCCCGATGTGGCGGTAATCGGCTGCGGCGCACCCTCACTGGCGCGTGCGCTGGGCGTGGGCGGCTACGCGCGCGGGCGCATCATCGAGATCTTCGGGCCCGAGTCGAGCGGCAAGACCACGCTGACGCTGCACGCGATCGCGGAGTGCCAGCGGGCGGGCGGCATCGCGGCGTTCATCGACGCGGAGCACGCGCTCGACGTCAGCTACGCCAAGAACCTGGGCGTGCAGGCGGACACGCTGTTGATCAGCCAGCCGGACACCGGCGAGCAGGGGCTCGAGATCGTCGACACGCTGGTGCGCAGCGGCGCGGTCGACCTGGTGGTGATCGACTCGGTGGCGGCGCTGGTCCCGCAGGCGGAGCTGGAGGGCGACATGGGCGACCCACAGATGGGCATGCAGGCACGGCTGATGAGCCAGGCGCTGCGCAAGCTGACGCCGGCCGCGCACCGCGGCAGCACCGCGATCATGTTCATCAACCAGCTGCGCCAGAAGATCGGCGTCACGTTCGGCAACCCGGAGACCACCACCGGTGGCAACGCGCTCAAGTTCTACGCCTCGCAGCGGCTCGATGTGCGGCGCATCGGGCCGGTGAAGTCGGGCGAGAACGTGGTCGGCAGCCGCACGCGCGTGAAGGTGGTGAAGAACAAGCTGGCGCCGCCCGTCGGCTCGGCCGAGTTCGACATCCGCTACGGCACGGGCATCGATGCGCTGGGCGACCTGCTCGACAGCGCGACCGAGTCGGGCCTGGTCACCAAGAACGGCGCCTACTACTCGCTCGGCGAGGAGAGCCTGGGTCAGGGTCGGGAGCGCGCCCGGCAGTCGCTGCTGGAGCGGACGGAGCTGAGGCAGCGGCTGGAGGCGCAGCTCGCGCTCAAGGACATGGCGGTCACAGCTCCGGTCGACCAAGCCGTAGCGTGACGTGACCGCCCGGTCGCAACTTCGGTTCTATTCCGTCGTGGCCGGATCTTTTCGAGGTTGTCCGCATTAGCTACGTATGGAGGTGATGGTCGGTGTTGACGCTGCAGGTCCGACCACCGTACGGATGTAACCCTCCGGTGCGGCCACTCTTGACGCCTTGCTACAGGTTCGACACTTTGCGGGCTGTGCTGGCTCGTATGGCGGTCGCGGTCTGTCTCGCACTCTGTCTGCTCGGCGCGGACTGGCCCAAGTGGCCAACCCGCCGCGGCGATGGTGGTGATCTGAATCGCTATACCTCGACGCTGATCGAGGTCGACAACTGGCCCAGCGAGCCGGACAGCCCGCTCAAGCTCGACGTGCCCCGCTTCGCGAGCGCGCTGCGCAAGGTGTGCGACCGGCTCAGCTCCGAGCGCGCCAAGCAACTGGCCACCTGGATCCATGAGGCCGCGGAGCAGAACGACGAGGATCCGTTCCTGATCGCCGGCGTCATCTCGCGCGCGAGCCGCTGCCTGGGCGAGAAGAACGACGATCAGGAAGGCATCGGCATGGCCGGCATCCAGCCCGACATGTACCGAGGCAACGTCGACGTCGACATGCTGCAGTACGCGGTCCAGGAAGGCGACGAGTGGACCGTGCGCGCCAAGATGCTGTCGAAGCCGCTCAGCTCCCGCAACCTCGACAACGCGCAGGTCAACATCGAGTGGACGGCCGCCCTGCTCTCGATGTGGCGCGAGCAGCACGACGCGATCGACCACCAGTTCGAGCAGACGCCGCACCGTCACTACGTCTCCCACTTCCTGTGGGGCGACCGGGTGCAGAGCACGCGCGGCGAGAACGGCGTGCTGACCGATCGCCGCCGCCTGCTCGGCCACTACGGCTACGACGTGCCCAACGCCACGCGCCTGTTCCGGGGCGTCGAGTGGGGCGCTCCGCTCGAGGGTGAGCCGCGCGTGATCAGCAGCAAGCCCGGCGCCGACCGCGACCGCGGCCTGCGCATGCACCGCGGCGTCGACGTCGATGCGGCGATGCACGAGCCGGTGCTCGCGATGGCGGATGGGCGCGTCAGCTTCGCCGGCGTCGACTTGCCCGGTCGCGGTACCGCGGTCGAGCTCTCGCCCGACGAGATCCGCCAGATCCCCACCAAGGACATGGGCGCGGGCGGCCGCTACGTGTGCATCACGCATCGGCCCAACCCGACCCGTCAGCACTCCAGCTCGGCCTTCGCGCCGGACCCGCCCGTCACCGCGGTGCCGCGTGCACCCGCGGCCGGCGACACCACGGAAGAGACCGACGACGAGGACGGCGCGCCCGAGGCGACCGCCACCGAGGCGCAGAGCGAGCCGGCGGTGCCCGGCAAGCGTGCGCGCATCGAGCTGGCCCCGCTGGAGATCTTCGGCTTCAACCCCGAGAGCCTCACGGTGTCCTGCTACATGCACCTCGAGAACACCTACGTGGCCAAGGGCCAAGAGGTGAAGCGCGGCGAGCCTGTCGGCACCGTGGGCCGCACCGGCTGCAAGGAGTCGCGCGAGCACCTGCACCTGGAGATGAAGTCGGACAGCGAGCTCTACGACGCCCGCGACGTGCTGACTGGCGTGCTGATCGGCGACCCGCCGTGGAAGTCCTCCGACGAGGAACGGCGCGCCCGTAAGCGCGCCCGCTCCGAGGGCCTGACCAGCTCCGCGATGAAGGAGTAGTCCTTCCGCCCGGAGCGCGCCGGGACGTGAGCGTAGCGAACCGCGCGGAGGGGAAGGCGCATGCCCTCCCCTGGTTAGATGTCGAGGTTGCGGACCGCGAGGGCGTTGGTCTCGATGAACTCGCGACGCGGCTCGACCTCGTCGCCCATCAGCACGCTGAACAGCTGCTCGGCCTCGACCGCGTCGTCGACGCGGACCTGGAGCAGGATGCGCGCGTCGGGGTCCATGGTGGTCTCCCACAACGTCTCCGCGTTCATCTCGCCCAGACCCTTGTAGCGCTGCACGTCGAGCCCGCGACGGGCGCGCGTGTCGACGAAGCGGTAGAGCGCGTCCGCGTCGCCGATCACCTCGGCGTCGCCTACCGCCTGCTCGAAGTTGTCGAGCGCGTAGAACGGCTGCTTGCCGAGGCCCTGCACGCTGGCCTCGATCTCGCGCAGGCGCTCGAAGTCGACGCTGGCGATGAACTCGAAGTCGAACACCGTGGTGCGCACGCTCGCCCCGACGCGCGACTGCACCACCAGCTTGTTGCGGCCGTGCTCCTCGTCGCGCTCCACGCGCGCCTCGAAGCGACCGATGTCCGGGTGCACGCGCTCCAGGTACGCGCGCACGTCGTCGCGCGCCTTCTCCAGCGCGCCATCGCTGAGGTCGTCGCGCCCGAGCCGGTTGCTGCGAACGAACGCCTCGATCACGCGCGAATCCTGCTTGCGGCCGAGCTTGTTGAGGATGGCGCGAAAGCGCCCGAGGTCCTCGATCAGCCGGCGCAGCGGATCACCAGCCAGCGGCGTGCCGCCGTCGGAGCAGCGCACGATCAAGCCGTCGATGCCGGTGTCGAACAGGTAGCGGCTGAGCGCCTCGTCGTCCTTGAGGAACTGCTCCTTCTTGCCGCGCTTCACTTTGTAGAGCGGCGGCTGCGCGATGTAGAGGTAACCGTTGCGGATCACCTCGGGCATCTGGCGGTAGAAGAACGTCAGCAGCAGCGTGCGAATGTGCGAGCCGTCGACGTCGGCGTCGGTCATCAGGATGATCTGGTGGTAGCGCAGCTTCTCGATGTCGAAGTTGCCGCCGCCGTCGACGCCGCAGCCGAGCGCCGTGATCAGCGTGCCGATCTCCGCGCTCGACAGCATCTTCTCGAAGCGCGCGCGCTCGACGTTCAAGATCGTGCCGCGCAGCGGCAAAATCGCCTG
>JBEVNG010000436.1:0-5119 GCA_040508235.1 Polyangiales bacterium
TGCTGTTCAACTGGGCCGAGGAGCTGAAGAAGTTCCGCCCCAACCTGCGCATCAACAGCTACCACGGCGGCAACCGCAAGCTCGACCCGAGCGCCGACGTCACGATCACCACCTACGGCACCATGCGCATCGACGTGGCGGCGCTGAGCACGCTCAAGTGGGACAGCGTGGTGCTCGACGAGGCGCAGGCGATCAAGAACCCGGACAGCCAGGTGGCGCGCGCCGCCTACCAGCTGCCCGCGTGCTTCCGGCTCGCGCTCACCGGCACGCCGGTCGAGAACCGGCTCACCGATCTGTGGAGCCTGTTCCACTTCCTCAACCGCGGCTTCCTCGGCGGCCTGGCCGACTTCGAGCAGCAGGTGCAGCGCCCCATCACCGAGGGCGACCGCGACGCCGCCGCGCGCCTACGCACGCGCATCAAGCCGTTCGTGCTGCGCCGCATGAAGCGTGAGGTCGCCAAGGAGCTGCCGCCGCGCACGGACGTGGTGCTGCGCTGCACGCTCGATGCCGACGAGCGCGCCAGCTACGAGAGCATCCGCGCCGCCACCCAGGAAGAGATCGTGCAGCAGCTGAGCGAGGGCGGCAGCGTGCTCGCCGCGCTGGAGGCGCTGCTGCGCCTGCGTCAGGCGTGCTGCCATCGCGCGCTGTTGCCCGGCATGAAGGCCGACAAGTCTTCCAAGCTGGAGCTGCTGATGGACACGCTGGAGGAGGCGCTCAGCGAGGGCCACAAGGCGCTGGTGTTCTCGCAGTGGACCAGCCTGCTCAACCTGGTCGAGCCGCTGTTGAACGAGCGCGGCATCCGCTTCGAGCGCCTCGACGGCAGCACGCACGATCGCGGCGCGGTGGTGAAGCGCTTCCAGGACGACGCCAGCGTCAGCGTGATGCTGCTGTCGCTCAAGGCGGGCGGCACCGGCCTGAACCTGACCGCCGCCGATCACGTGTTCCTGCTCGACCCGTGGTGGAACCCCGCCGCGGAGGATCAAGCCGCCGACCGCGCCCACCGCATCGGGCAAGATCGCCCGGTGCTCGTGCATCGCCTGATCGCCAGCGACAGCGTCGAGGAGCGCATCCTCGCGCTGCAGGAAAAGAAGCGCGCGATCGCCAGCGTCGCCACCGACGGCGGCGAGGCCGCACTCGGCATCACGCGCGACGACCTGCTCGCCCTGCTCTCTTGAGAGACGTCCTTCAGAAGCGGAACGTGAGGAGCAGCTCGTCGAAGCCTAGCTGGACGTCGGGTAGCTGCGTGAGCCCGTGGCGTTGCTTCCAGGCGCGCTGGGCCGAGCGCCGCTGGTAGCCGAACACCAGCCACGGGATGCCGAGCGAGAGCCCGAGCGCGCCGAACACGATGCCGAGGTTGCGGCAGCGGCGCACGCGGCGGCCGAGGTCGAAGTCGTCGCGCTCGCACAGCGGGGCCTGCACCACGCCGGCCACGCCGACGCCGGTGGCGATCCAGCCCGCGAGGATCTGGCCGCGCCCGGAGCCGGGGTTGGGGTCGGACACGTCCGCGAACGCCAGCTCCGCCTCGTCCGTGTCGGTGACCTCGTGCACCTCCTGCGCACGCGCGGTCAGCGCGATCGACGCGGCCAGGCAGAACGCGAGCGCGCGCTTCACTTCGCCGGCTCCCCCGCGCGCGAGTTGCGCTCCCAGCTGTCCGTGTTGCGCGCGTACAGCGGCGGCAGCGCGCCCTTCTGCGTGCGGAACAGCTCGTACTCGCCGTGCAAGGGAGTCTCCTTGTGGCGCCGCAGCACGCTGGCCGAGGCGAGCATGCGCGAGGGACGCAGCACGCGCATCGGGGCGCGCCGGTAGTCGCACTGCACGCCGCCGAGGTCGAGCGCGGAGCCGTCGTTCTCGATGCACACCTCGCCCTCGATCGTGCCGCCGGTCCAGCGCAGGCGCGCACGCCGCAGCGTCACCGCGACGCCCAGGCTGTCGAGCGTCACCTGCTCCAGCCGCACGTCGGATCGGTCGACGATCAGCTCGCGCGCGCGCACGTTGCGCAGCACCACGCGCTTGCAGCCCACGATCGTGATGCGATCGTAGTCGCCCTCGAACACGCGGTCCGCGCGCCGCACGCACTCGCCGTCGCGACCCACGTTGCCGGGGCGCTCGACCTCGCTCGGCTCGAGCAGCGGACGCTCGAGGAACCGCAGCACCGCCTGCGTCACCGCCTCGGGCTCGCTGCGCATGGGCACGTGGCCGGACGACGCGAAGAGCTGAAACTCGCGCACCGGCAGCTGCGCGCGCAGCAGCGTGGAGGTGCGCCGCGGCGCCACCGTGTCGCGTGCGCCCCAGCCGATGAATGTGGGCGCCCGCACGCGCCGCATCGCCGGACCAAAGTCGTGCTGCACGAACAGGATCGCGGCCGTGCGCGCGCTGGAGAAGTAGCTGCGCAGCGTGGGGTTGGCGTCGAGCGCCAGGTCCTCCAGCCGCCTTCGCTTCACGGGCAGCATGCCGATCCGGAACAGCGCCCTGCGCAAGCGCGAGGTCGTGCGTGTCCAGGCCGTCTGCGGGCTGCCGGCGATCACCTCGCGCATGTACTCGCGGTAGTGCAGCACTCCCGCCACGTCGAGCACCAGCAAGCGCTCCACTTGCTCCGGATGATCCCCCGCCAGCTGGATCGCGAGCGCACCACCCATCGAGTGGCCGAGCACCGCCACCGGCTGCTCGCCGAAGTGGCGCTTCAACAGCGCGCTCAGCAGCGCGACGTAGCGCGCGGGGGTGTAGGCGGCGTCACGCCGGCCCGAGCGCCCAAAGCCCGGCAAGTCGAACGCGAACACGCGGTACTGGAGCGCGAGCGCGGGCAAGATCGCCGCGAAGTCGCGCGAGCCGTCCGCACCCAGCCCGTGGATCAGCACCAGCGGCGTCCCCTCCTCGGGCCCCGCCTCGAACACGTACATCGAGCCGCCGAACTCGGGCGCCGGCTCGAAGCGCTCGCGCACCACCACGGCGTTCGTCACGGCAGGCATCGCGGCGTGCGTCACGGCATGCGTCGCTCGCGGCGCACAGGCCGTGAGAACCAACGCCAGCCATGTCCAACGCGCGCCCATGCTCGTACGGTCTCATGAACCCTCGGAGCGTTTCGCGCATTCGCGAAACGTCAGGCGTGCGTGCGCTGGAAGGCGCGGGCCTCGCGCAGCAGCCAGGCGCGCACCTTCTGGATGCGCACGTCCTCCAGCGCACGCGGCGGGTACGCCAGCTGATACGAAGCACTGGGCAGCTCCGGTCCGAACGGGCAGACCAGCGCCCCGCTGCGTAGCTCCTCCGCGATCACCGTGCGACTGATCAGCACCACGCCGTGCCCCATCAGCGCGGCCTGGATGGCGTGGCTCTCGTCCGAGAAGTGCAGCTCGCCCCGGTGCGAAAGCGGCAGCCCCGCGCGCGCGAACCAGAGCGGCCAGAGCGGCGTGTCCGGTCGAACCGTGCGCCAGGCGAAGTGCACCAGCACCTGCCGCGCGAGGTCGGTGGGCTTGCGCAGCTTGAGCCTGGGGCTGGCCGCGACCACGAAGCGATCGCGCAGCAGGGATTCGTGGCGCAGCCCCGGCCAGGGACCCGCGCCGTAGCGGACCGCCACGTCCGCCGCGCCCGCGTGCAGATCGACCGCGTCGTCGGAGGCCAAGAAGTGCAGATCGAGCGTGGGCTCCAGCTTGCGGAACGTGGCCACGCGCGGGACCAGCCAGCGCGAGGTGAACGCCATCGTCGCGGTGATCGTGATCGCGCGCGGCTTCTCGCGCAGCGTCGCCACGCCGCGCGCCAGCGCCTCGAAGCCCTCCCGCACGAACGGCAGCAGCTTCTGGCCATCCGCGGTCAACGCCACCTGACGCGCGCCGCGCTCGAACAGGCGCGTCTCCAGGTGCTGCTCCAGCAGCTTGATCTGGTGGCTGATCGCGGTGGGCGTGACGTGCAGCTCGGCTGCCGCCGCCTTGAAGCTGAGCCGGCGCGCGGCGGCCTCGAACACGCGCAGGGCGCCCAGCGGCGGCGAGTTCATGGATGAGCTCCGTTCATCTGTCGGCTGATGATTCGTCGTTTGTAGCCGGCGAACAAGCGCGGAAGAGTCAGTACAGCTCACTCAGGAGGAAGCCATGATCCTGCACCTCGACGCCAGCCCTCGCCCGCTCGTGCCCGGCCGCGACGGATCCCACACCCGCCGACTCAGCGCACGCTTCATGCAGCGCTGGCTGGCCGCGGCTCCGCACACCGCGGTGTGCCGCCGTGACCTCGGCAGCGCGCCGCCCTCGTTTCCCACTGCCGCCTTCGTGGAGGCCTCGCTCACGTCGGCCACCCAACGCAGCTCCGAAATGGTGCGCGCGCTCGCGGAGAGCGACGCGCTGGTCGACGAGCTGATCGCGTCGGACCTGATCGTCGCGGGCGTGCCGATGTACAACTTCGCGCCGCCCGCGCAGTTCAAGGCGTACATCGACAACGTGGTCCGCGTCGGCCGCACGTTCGGCTTCGACCGCGCGCGTGAGCCTCCGTACTTTCCGCTGTTGCCCGCCGGCAAGACGCTGGTACTGCTCAGCGCACGCGGCGACTACGGCTACGAACCCGGCCAGCGCGCCGCGCACATGAACCACGTCGAGCCGAGCATCCGCACGGCCTTCGGCTACCTGGGCATCCTCGACGTGCGCTCGATCGCGATCGAGTACGACGAGTTCCCGCGCGACCCACGCCACGCCGAGAGCGTCGCCCGCGCCGAGGCTGCCGTCGACGCGCTGGTCGACTCGCTGCTGGTTACTGCGGCGCCTCGGCGAACGGTGCGGGAGGCCGCATCGACGAGCGGATGAGCTCCTTGCTCGGGCGGCTGGAGAAGTACTCCTCGAACTTGTCCTCCGCCTTGTCGCCGAACAGGATGCGGCATGCCTCGAACAGGCCGGGCGCCTCCCGGATGGTGCTGGTGCGCGCGATCAGTGCGATCTTCGAGCGCCGCCGCAGGAAGTCGTCGAGCCGCGTCACCATCTCGCGCCGGGCCGCGTGGTACAGCTCGCCGCGCAGGTACTCGGTGCCCACGATCAGCACCTCGGCCATGGTCTTGTCGGCGCGGATGTCCTCCAGCAGGCGCAGCGCGCTCTCGCCGTAGCGACGCCAGAGCCGCGTCGAGAGCGGCTCCGACGAGTCCGGCGAC
>JBEVNG010000503.1:0-6130 GCA_040508235.1 Polyangiales bacterium
CCCAGCGTCTTGGCGAGCACGCGCCGGAAGCTGTCGTGCGGATAGCTGACCGGCTCCTTGCCCTCGCGGCGACGCAGGTACGGATGCACCATGTCGCCCTGGATCGGCCCCGGCCGCACGATCGCCACCTCGATCACCAGGTCGTAGAACGTGCGCGGCTTGATGCGCGGCAACATCGACATCTGCGCGCGGCTCTCGATCTGGAACACACCCACCGTGTCGCCGCGCGAGATCATCGCGTAGGTCTCCGGGTCTTCTTGCGGCACGCGCGCCATGTCGAGCGACTGCTGCTTGTGCTTCTCCAGCAGGTCGAAGCTGTGCCGGATCGCCGTCAGCGCGCCGAGCCCAAGCAAGTCGACCTTGAACAGCCCGAGCGACTCGACGTCGTACTTGTCCCACTGGATGACGGTGCGCCCCTCCATCGTCGCGGGCTCGATCGGCACCAGGCTGTCCACCGGCTCGTGCCCGAGCAGGAAGCCGCCCGGGTGGATGGAGAGGTGGCGCGGGAAGTCCTTGATCTCCGAGCAGAGCTTGGCGAGCTGAAGGTACGCGCCCGCCGCCGGGTCGAGCCCCGCCTCGCGCAGCGTGTCCGCCGAGAAGTGATCGGCATAATGCCCGAGCAAGCGCGCCACGCCGTCGAGCTCCGTGGCCGGGATGCCGAGCACCTTGCCCACGTCGCGCACCGCGGAGCGCACGCGGTAGCGGATCAGGTTGGCCACCATCGCCGCGTGGCGACGCCCGTAGCGCGAGTACATCCACTGGATGACCTCCTCGCGCCGCGCGTGCTCGATGTCGAGGTCGATGTCCGGCGGCTCCTCTCGCTCGCGGCTCAAGAAGCGCTCGAACAACAGGTCCATGCGGATCGGATCGACCGCGGTGATGCCGAGGCAGAAGCAGACCACGCTGTTGGCCGCGCTGCCGCGCCCCTGGCACAAGATCCCACTCTGCCGGCAGTACTGCACCAGCTCGTGCATCGTGAGGAAGTACCCGCCGTAGTCGAGCTCCTTGATCAGCGCGAGCTCGGACTCCAGCTGCTTGCGCGTGTCCTCCGGCACGCCCTCCGGAAAGCGTCGCGCCGCGCCCGCCAACGTCAGCGCGCGCAGGTGCTCGCTCTCGCTCACGCCCTCGGGCAGCGCCTCGCCCGGGTAGCGATAGCGAATCTCGTCGAACGTGAAGTGACAGCGGTCCGCCACCACGCGCGTGTTCGCGAGCGCCTCCGGGTCTTCCGCGAAGCGCTCCACCATCACGGCGTGCGTCTTCAGGTCGTGCTCGGCGTTGGGCTTGATGCGCGAGCCCGCCGCGCGCAGCGTGCAGCCGAGCCGGATGCAGGTGAGCACGTCCTGCAGCGGACGGCGTGCGGCGTCGTGATAGAGCACCTCCGTGGCCGCCACCAGCGGCACGCTCAGCGCACGCGCCCGCTCGCGCAGCACCTGCTCGTGGCGCAGCTCCTCCGCCGTCACGTGCCGCGTGCACAGCGCGAACAGGTCCTGTCCATACGCCGACTTCAGCGACGCGAGCAGCGACGGCTCCGGGCACAGCGCGATCAGCCCCTCGTGCGCGGCGCGCAGCTCCGACAAGCTGATCAGGCTCTGCCCCTTCTCCTTGCGGGCGCGCCCGATCGACAGCAGCCGGCACAAGCCCGCGTAGCCCGCGCGCGTCTTCGCGAGCAGCACCACACTCTGGATTTGCTCGTGCTCCAGGTCGACCGTGAGCGACACCTGCGCACCGAGGATCAACTTCAGCCCCAGCTTCTTGGCGCGCACGTGCGCCTTCACCGCGCCGTACAGGCCGTCGCGATCCGTGATCACGAGCGTGTCGAGCCCGAGCTCCTTGGCGCGCTCGACCAGCTCCTCGGGGTGGCTGGCGCCCTCCAGGAACGAGTGGTTGCTCTTCAGCCAGAGTGGGACGTACGGCTGCATCTCAATCGACGCTTTCTTCAATCAACCAGCGCGTGCAGGAACCAGGCGTTGCGCGGCACGTCGAAGAACACCCACAGCCACTGATCGCTGGGTGTGCGCGCGTAGTAGTAGTCGCGCGATACCTCGCGCACCCACCAGCCTCCGCTGACGCGGTACGGACCACGCAGGGACAGCCGCTCTCCCGCGTGCACGAGCGCCAGCGCACCCGTCGCCGGATCCACCTCGAAGCTGCCCGCGAGCGGCTCCGGCTTGAGCAACACCCGACGCACCAGCGGCGCCGGCGTCAGCTCGTCGACCAGCTCGCCGTCTTCCGTCTCGCCATGCTTCACGCGGCGCGCGGGCAGCTCCATGTTCGTGAGCGACGTCCAGCGATACTTGGCCTCCGGCAGGTGCGCGTCCTCCAGCGATGCGCGACACACCACGTCATCGCCGTAGCTGGCACGCAGCCGCGCCAGCGCGCGCTCTCCCGCCGCCAGGTCGCGCTTGGGCGCGAAGATCGCGATCTGCCCCGGCGCGAGGTCCGTCAGCTCCGCCTCCAGCACCACCCGCGCCACCAGTTTTTGCTCGCGCGCCGCCTGCGGCCGCTCGACATCGTCCAGCGTCAGCGAGCTCAGCCGCAGCCGCAGCAGCTCCAACAGCAACGGCGCATTGCGCGTGGCCGCCGACGGCTCCAGCCGCTGCACGCTCTCGCCGCCGCGCTCGAACACCAGGCGCAGCCACAACGCGCGCACGCTGGCGCCGCGCTGCCGCACGTCTTCCACCAGCTGGTCGAGCGCCTGCTTGATCGCGAAGCACAGGCGCGCGACGTCCGCGTCCGGCGGCTCCACCTCGACCTCCCGCCGTGGCGCCTCGACGTGCGGCTCCGGACACAGCGGCATCACCTCTTGCCCACGTGCGACCGCGCTCCAGCGCGCCGCCTCGCCGCCAAAGCGCAGCCCCAGCTGATCCGCGCCGAACGTCGACAAGTCGCCCAGCGTGGAGAGCCCGATGCGCTCCAGCGCCGTGCGCAGCTTGGGCGGCATGGCCAGCCGCTCGAAGCTCACCTCGCGCGCATGCGTCAGCGCTTGCTCCTCGCGCTCGAACACGCGCACACCGCGCGTGATGCGCGCCGAGGCGTAGGCCAGCGCGCGCCCGAAGCCGACCACCACCGCGGTGTGGAACTGACGCGCCGACAGATAACGATGCAGGCAGCGCGCCCAGCTGGCCTCGCCGCCGTACAGGTGCGCGAGCCCGCTCGGGTCGACGTAGAACACGCCCGCGTGCACCGGGTCGCGCTCGACGTGCGGCGAGAACGTTTGCAGGTCGCGCACCAGCTCGCCCACCATCTGCTCGGCCTCGAGCGACGACACCGTGCCCACGCGCAGCCCCGGCACCAGGCTCTTGGCCGCGCCAAAGCGCATGCCCGTGCTCAGCCGCAGCGCGCGCGCCTTGGCGTTGAGCAGCAGCAGCTCCGCCTCCGGCCGCTCCTCCAGCACCACCGCCGCTGGCGCATCACGCCAGCCGGGGTTCTGCCGCAGCAGCATCTGCAGCGGCAGGTCCGGGATGTCCACGCAGGCGATCCGGCGCAGCATGGCTCAGACCCAGACCGCGCCGATGGGCAGCGAGCGCAGGTCCGGCGACAACGCGGCCTCCTCGCCGAGCTTGCTCTTGAGCACGCGCGGCGTGAGCAGGGTGCGTCCCGTATGCCCCGGCATGCGCTCCGTCTCCGGCGTCACGCGCAGCCCGATCAGCGGACCGAGCGAGGGCACGTCATGCGAGCTGCCGGTGAGCAGCACCATGCGCGCATCGTGCTTGCGCACCAGCCCCGAGAGCCGCGCCTGCCACGACAGCTCGCCGCGCGGCAGCGCCATGTTCCCGAAGTCGATCATCATCAGGCCGAACGCCCCCGAGCGCAGCAGCACCTCGCTGGCGCGCAGCAGCGCATGCGAGCCGGGCTCGACCGGCATGCGCACCACCACCAGCGACGCCAGCTCCACCCCGACCTGCGCGAAGTCCGGCGGATAGAAGCCCGCCACGTCGCGCGCGCCGATCCACGCCACCGGCTCGCCCTCGGCTTGGGCGCGTGCGATCAGCCGCGCCGCCGTGCTCAGCTTGCCCGGTGCGTGCCCCGACAGTTCGAGCAGCTGGCCGGTTCGGAAGTGGGACCACAACGGAGCCCGCCCCGCGCCCGGTTCGTGCGCGGGCTCGACCGCGGACGCGCCGGCTCGCACCCCCGCGAACGACAGCTTCAGCGTCTTCGCCCGCTCCCCGCCGGCCATGGACTCATGGGCCTCTTGGGACTCTTGAATTCGCGCCAGTTCCGCCACGACATGCCCCTTCGCGATCCCGCCCGCGCCCACTGCGAGCAGCCACGCAAAGCAGGATTACTGAACACGAGTTCAGTGTCAACAGGACGGACGAACAAGCGCAAAAGTGGCCGAATTCAAAGACCTTTCGTCGACGGTGATCGGGCACGCCATACTGTCCAGCGCCCCTTGACCCGCCGGTAAGACGCTGCCACAGGTTTTATGCACCTGCGTGCCGCTTAGCTTGGAGCCCCCGATGAACGACAGCGCGAAGCCCGGGACCACCCGCGCCACCCGCTACTACGCCCTCGACGGCATGCGCGGCTGGTTGTCGCTCGTGGTCGCGCTGGGACACCTGCGCTTCTACGGCAACTTCTACGACTCCGAGCTCCTGTACGGCATGTACATGATGATCGACTACTTCTTCGTGCTGAGCGGGTTCGTGATCGCGCACTCCTCGCTCACGCGCCTCGGGAGCTGGTCGCACGTCTACACGTTCATGATCCGCCGCTTCGGCCGCGTGTACCCGATGCACCTGCTGGTGCTGTGCGCGTTCCTGGCCATGGAGCTGCTGAAGCTGTTGGTAACCAAGGGCCAGAGCGCCACGCCGCCGTTCAGCGCGCCGTACACCGCCGAGTCGCTGCCCGCGAACTTCCTGCTCCTGCAGAGCTGGAACCTGTTCGACACGCCGACCTGGAACATGCCGGCGTGGAGCATCAGCACCGAGTTCTACGTCTACATCCTGTTCGCGCTCAGCGTGTTCCTGCTGGGCAAGCGGCTGCCTTACGTGGCGCCGCTGCTGATCGCCGGCTCCACGCTGGTGCTCTACTTCAACGTGCAGAACGGCGACGCGACGTACCTGTGGGGCGGCGCGCGCTGCATCGCCGGGTTCTACTGCGGCTACCTGCTCTACCTCGTCGACGCGCCCAGCAAGGCGCGCGTGCGCGCGAGGATCTCGCCCACCGTGTTCAGCGTGCTCGAGCTCGCGACCGTGTTCGGCGTCGCGTACTTCATGCACGAGAACGGGCACACGCGCTGGGCGCTGCTCGCGCCCTACATCTTCACCTGGGTGACCTGGTTGTTCTCGTTCGACGCCGGCGTGTTCTCGCGCGCGCTGCGCATCAAGCCGATCCAGGTGCTCGGCGAGATCTCGTTCACGACCTATATCATCCACTTCTTCGTCTGGGAGCAGCTGGAGCGCGTGCTGCGCATGGCGGAGAAGCGGCTCGGCGTCGACCTGTTCGTGGTGCACGGCACCTGGGAAGACGGCTCTCCCGCCGAGCTGTTCTCGATCGGCAGCCCCGCGCTCATGGACGTGCTCGCCTGGCTGGCCGTGTTCTCGCTGGCGGGCATCGCCTGGCTGATCAGCCGCGGCATCGAGATGCCCATCCTGAAGTGGTTCCAGGACGTCGCGCGCAAGAAGGATCAGCAGCTGCGCGCGGCGCGCATGCCCGCGGCGGAAGCGCCCGTGGCGCCCGGCTGATTATTCGGCCGGCGAGCCGCTGTTGGCGGACAGCTCGTCGAAGCGCGCGCCCGCATAGCGCGCCACGCCGAGCCACACGACCGCCAGCACCACCACCACCAAGCTCAGCGAGCGCACCGCGACCAGGTCGTCGCGCACGAACACGCTCATGGCCAAGCTCAGGCCCACGCCCACCGCCTTGGCCGTGCGCTGCACGAAGATGTCGATGAACGCCTTGGCCTGGTACTTCTCCGCGCCGGTGGGCACGTAGAGCGACTCGCGCGCCGACTGGTTCATGGAGTAGTTGAGCGCGTTGTCGGCGATGCTGAGCGAGCTGCCGACCCACAGGAACGGCATCAGCGCGAAGCCGCCGGCCACCACCACGATCGCGAACGGCAGCACGCTGAGCGCGGCGCGGATGCCGAGCCGCTGCATCACGAAGCGCGTGAACAGCAGCTGGATCA
>JBEVNG010000515.1:0-9158 GCA_040508235.1 Polyangiales bacterium
GTGTTCATCTCCGGCATCGTCGCGCTGACGCTGTCGCCGATGATGGCCTCGCAGCTGCTCAAGCCGCACCAGCACGGCTGGCTCACCGACCTGATCGACCGCGCCTTCAACTGGGTGCGCGACGGCTACGACCGCTTCCTCGGCGGTGTGCTGCGCACGCGCGGCGTGGTCTACGCGGTCTGGATCGTGCTCACGATCTGCGTCGCGCCGATGTTCATGTTCTCGCCGGGCGAGCTCGCGCCGGCCGAGGATCAGAGCTTCCTGTTCGGCGTGTTCGACCTGCCGCCGAACGCGACCATGGAGCAGCTCACCACCTACACGAACCACGTCCAGAAGACGATCAAGGACGTGAAGGAATTCGATCACAGCTTCCAGCTGGTCACGCCCGGCCAGGGCTTCTTCGGCTTCCTGGCCAAGCCCTGGGACAAGCGTGACCGCGGCGTCGATGCGATCGCGGGCACGCTCAACGAGGTGCTCTATCCGATCCCCGGCATCCGCGCGCAGGCGTTCATGCCGCCGGCCTTGCCGAGTCCGGGTCTGTTCCCGGTCGAGTTCATCATCTCGTCCACCGCGGAGTCGGAGGAGCTGCTGCGCTACGCCCAGCAGGTCACCGACGAGGCGCTGAAGAGCAACCAGTTCGCGTTCCCGCCCATCCTCGATCTCAAGATCGATCAGGCGCGCTCGAACATCGAGATCGACCGCAACAAGGTCGCGTCGATGGGCCTGAACCTGTCGAACGTCGGCGCGGATCTCGCCACCATGCTGGGCGGCAACTTCGTCAACCGCTTCAACATCGACGGCCGCGCCTACAAGGTCATCCCGCAGGTGCAGCGCTCGGGTCGCCTCACGGCCGACCAGCTCAAGGACATCTACATCACCGGTCCGGGTGGCAAGCTGATGCCGCTCGGCGCGGTGGCCACGGTGAAGACCGGCTTGGAGCCGCGCTCGCTGAACCGCTTCCAGCAGCTCAACTCGGTGAAGATCTCCGGCGTCGCGCCGCAGTCGCTCGACGCCGGCATCAAGGCGCTGGAGGAGGCCTCGGCCAAGATCCTGCCGCCCGGCTACAAGGTCGACTACACCGGCGAGTCGCGCCAGCTGCGTGAAGAAGGCGGCAAGTTCCTGCCCGCGATGGGCCTGGCGCTGCTGCTGATCTTCCTGGTGCTGGCGGCGCAGTTCAACTCGTTCCGCGATCCCCTGGTCATCCTGGCGGGCTCGGTGCCGCTGGCGATGTTCGGCGCGATGATCTTCACGTTCCTCAAGTTCGCCGGCCCGCCCGGCATGACCTTCGCGCTCACCGACGGCTGGACCACGACGCTGAACATCTACTCGCAGGTGGGTCTGGTGACGCTGGTCGGCCTGGTGTCGAAGAACGGCATCCTGATCGTCGAGTTCGCCAACGCCCAGCAGGAGCAGGGCATGAGCAAGATCGACGCGGTGCGCGAGGCCGCTCGCACGCGCCTGCGCCCGATCTTGATGACCACCATCGCGACCGTCGTCGGCCACTTCCCGCTCACGCTGGTGACGGGCGCGGGCGCGGCGGCGCGCAACTCGATCGGCGTCGTGCTCGTCGGCGGCATGTCGATCGGCACGCTGTTCACGCTGTTCGTCGTGCCGTGCGTCTACGTGCTGCTGGCCAAGGACCACAGCAAGGAGCACCTGCACTCCGAGAAGGTCGAAGACGAGGACGACGTGGGCAGCACGTCGCTCGTTCCCTCGCCCGGTCAGTAAACCTAGCTGGCCTTCTTCATGACGCGGCCTCGCCTGAGCATGGCGAGCGCCGCGTTTCGCAATTGGTGGGACGCCGCCCACAGCGCCGGCGCGTGCTGGTGCGCGAGCAGGTCGTCCTCGGCCTGCGCCAGCGCCTCGGCCGCGTACTCCAGGTAGGCCGCCTCGAAGCTGGCCGCCTCGGCGTCCTCGTCGATCAGCTTCTGGATGCGCGACACTTCGCTCCACCAGAAGTCCGGCAGTCGCGTGCGCAGGGGCTCGAGGGCGAGTGCGTCAGGTCTCATGCAGGAGACGCTGTGCATTCGCCGCGCCAGCCGCCCGCCTACCCGGACGCAAGCGCGCTTCGTGTTCGAGACTACCCGCTTCGCGCACAACCAGTGAGGCGAAGTGGTCTCGGCGTGACTGCACAGTGCGCTGATCGGCCTCAGCCTTGCGGGCCGCGCTCGGGCGCCGGTAAGATCGCTGACTGGGGCGGAGAACGCGCGAAATCTCGCGCGGTTGGGGCGAGGTTCCTTGGAGACGCCGGCAGATGAGTCAGCGCGCATCCTGATCGTGGGCACCGATCACGACGCGGTGGAGAGCCGCGTGCCCAGTGCCGAGCGCGCCGGCGGCGTCGCGATCCGCGCCCTGTGGCCAGCCAACGTCACGCAGCTGGTCAACGAGCACAAGCCCGACCTCCTGCTGCTGTGCTTGGAGTCCGGCGACGCCTGGGCGTTCGAGGTGTGCGCGGACCTGCGCCTGCTCGACCCCGCCCACGAGCTGCCCGTGCTGATGATGGTGGCCGAGGGCGACGAGGACGCCATCGAGCGCGCCCTGCTCGCGGGCGCCGACGACGTGGTGCGCAGCTCGGTCAGCGCCGGCGAGGCGTACGCGCGGCTGAGCGTGCAGCTGCGCAACCGACGTCACCGCGAGTCGCTGCGCAAGCTGCGCTCGGAGCGCGACAAGCTGCGCGTGAAGGCGACCGTCGACCCGCTCACGCAGGTGCTCAACCGCGGCGCGCTCGAGGAGGCCCTGCTCGAGGAGCTCGACCGCGGCCACACCTTCGCGGTGATGTTCGTCGACGTCGATCACTTCAAGAAGATCAACGACAAGTTCGGCCACGACGCGGGCGACAACGTGCTGCGCGCGCTCGGCGCGCACCTCAAGCGCACCATCCGCAGCAACGACATCGCGGGCCGCTACGGCGGCGAGGAGTTCGTGGTCTGCCTGTCCAAGTGTGATCCCAACTTCGCGCCCACGATCGCGGAGCGACACCGCGAGTGGATCGAGAAGATCACCTTCCCGCAGGCGAACCATCCCGAGAAGATCACCGCCAGCATCGGCGTGGCGGTGTTCAACCCGGAGGTGCCGGACAGCTCGCTCGGGGAGCTGCTCAAGCGCGCGGACGCAGCGCTCTACCAGGCCAAGCACCGCGGCCGCAACCGGGTGATCGTGGCGCCCTCGCTGCGGCGCAGCTTCGAGGAAGAAGCCTCGGCGGTGATCGCGCAGCGCATCTCGCACACCGCGATCGAGCGCCAGCCCGGGGGCAAGGGCACCACGCGCACGCTGACGCTGGAGGGCGAGCTGGTGGTGGCGCTCAACCAGGGCAGCGCCGCCTTGCCGGTGATCCCGGCGGTCGCGATGGCGGCGCTGCGCATGGCGAACGCACCCGAGGTCAACCTGTCGCGGCTGGCGAGGCTGGTCGAGCGCGACCCGTTCACGTCGGCGCGCTTCCTCGCGGTGGCCAACTCGCCGGTCTACTACCGCGGCTTCCGGATCGCCTCCGTGCGCGACGCCATGCTGCGCATGGGCCTCGCCCAGGGCCGTGAGATCCTGGGCGGCATCGCGAACTCGGTGGCGCTGCCCAAGTACAACGACCTGCTGGAGCGCCACTCCGAGACGGCCAACCTGGCGGCGCGCTGCGCGCAGGCGCTGAGCAACGAGCTCAAGTGGAGCTACGAGCCCGCGTACATGTGCGGCCTGCTGCACAACCTGGGGGAGGCGCGCGTGCTGCGCATCCTGGCCGGCCTGCCGCAGCCGAGCGGCGGCATGAAGGTCGTGCGCGACCTGGTCGAGCGCTACCACGCGCACGCGGGCGCGCAGCTGGCGGAGAAGTGGAACCTGCACAGCGACATCGTGCAGGCCTGCGCGCTGCACCACGACATGCAGCACTTCGAATCGCGGCCGGTGAAGGTGGCGATGTTGTCCGACCACCTGGCCGAGCTGGTGCGCAAGGGCGGCGAGCCCAGCGGCTCCGAGGCGGAGGCGTGCCGCATGCACGGCCTCACGGAGCAGCAGATCAAGAACATCGTGCGCGCGGTGCGCACGCCGAACGCCTGATCAGGAAGCGCCGACGGCGAACCTGTACGCCGCCGACTCGCTGCGCGTCGCGATCGATTGCCGGCGCTCGTCGCGCTCGATGCGCGCCACCTGCAGCTCGCCGATGCTGCTCTCCAGCAACACCGCCGTGCGCTGGAACTGGCCCACCAGCTCGCGACGCAGCTTGGCCATCGCGTCCTCGAAGAACACGTCGTTACGCATGCGCGCCTGGCGCGTGTCGACGACCAGGCCGTAGCCGCGGTGCTCGGCGTGCAGGCAGCGCAGCACGCGCTCGTTCTCGGCCGAAAGCTCCGCCAGCGAGGTCGCGGCGACGGGCGTGCGGCGCAGCACCGCCAGCTTCTGCTGCGGGTCCTCCTCGAACACCCAGTGCGTGCCGGTGTGCAGGCGGCGCAGCGTGGGCGGCGGCTCGGCGGAGGCGCGCTGGGCGAGCGCGTGGCGGCACGCCGGCTCACGCGACGGCTGCGCGAGCGCGGCGCGGCGGAAGTACTGGCGCACCACACCCGCCATGCGCAGGCAGGACCGGCGCACGCGCCGCGTTCCGCGCGCGCGTACCTGGGCGCCGTGACGCTCGAACTCGCGCAGCGCCAAGGTCAGCGTGCGCTTGAGCTCGTCGAGGAACCAGGCGTCGAGCGACTCGAACGCATCGACCAGCGCGAACAGCGCCCCTTGCTCGCGGAACGCCTCGAAGCGGTCGAACGCGTGCTCCGCCAGCGACGCCACCTGCTCGGCCGCCGGCGAGCTCAGGATCTCCTCGAGGCGATGCGTCAGATCTTCCGCGGGTTGCTCGGGGTAGAACAGCCCGTGCGAGATGCTCCACAGCTCGGGCAGCGTGCGCTGCACCAGCACCTCGAAGTAGTTCTTGAGGAAGCGGCGATGGGTCTCGACCGCGCGTAGCTGCCGGTAGGCGTCGCGAGCGCGTGCGTCGGGGAGCTGCGCGGCGGGCTCGTGCGGGATCACGTGCTGCAGCGACTGGTCCGCGACCAGCGCGTTCTGCATCTCGACAACCAGCTGCAACGCGCGCGCGTAGGCGCGGTAAGCCACCGCGCAGTCGACGGCGACCTGCCCGTTGGGCCCGGCCACGCGCACCACATAGTCATCGAACACCGGCGTGCGCACCATGCCGATGCGATAGCTCTCGCGCATCGCGTCGACGTCGGCGCGACCGTGGTGCGCGCGCGCGAAGCCGTGCGTCGCGTCCATGCCGGCGTACGCCTGCACCACACGCCGTCCACCCGGGTGCAGCTCCACGAACTCGGTCAGGTCGTAGACCACGCGGTCGATCACGACCCAGTAGCCGTGGGCCGGGTCGTTGTGGCGCGCGATCTCCGAGACGTCGAACAGCGGCGGGTGCTCGTCGAGCGGCTGCGCGTCGGTGTGGATCTCCATCAGCAGGCGGTGGTCGCCGACCATCTGATAGAGGTGCTTGGCGGCCGCCTCGTCGTCCGCCACGTGCGGCCTGAAGGTCTGCTTGAGCGTGCGCGTCACGCTGTCCGCGAAGCCGCTGCGGCCGCACACGTAGAACACGGCGCCTCCCTGCTCCAGCGGACGCGCGAGCTGCCACAGGCGCGCCTGCATGCACGGCGTGAGCATGAGGTCGTCGATGCGCTGCGTGCTGCCCGGCGTGATCGCCAGCCTGCCCTGCTCGCCCAGCGCGACCTTGGCGCCCACGCGCGTGAAGCCGACGTGCAAGCTCAACAGCCCCGAGGCGACCAGGGTCGCGAACTCGTCGTCGTACAGGAAGTCGTCCGGCGAGCGCACCGACAGGAACAACATCGTCGGCCCGGGCCGCGTGCCGCGGGCGCGCTCCTGCAAGAACGCGCGGAACGGCGCCACGCCCGAGCCGCCCGCGAACATCACCACCGGCGTCTCGGCGTGCTCGGGCAACCGGAACACGTCGGGGTGCTGCAGCCGGAACGGTACCTCGCTGGCGGTCACGTGCGCGCGCGCCAGGAAGGTGGACGCGGTGCCATGGCGCATCGGCGACGCGTGTGGGCAGCCCCCGAGCTGCTCGGGCTGCGCGGTCTGCGCGTGCGTGCAACCTGAAGCCGCCGGATAACGCAGCTGCCCGACGGTGAGCTGGATGTTGCTCTGGCCGCGGCGCAGCGACGTCTCCGGCGCCGACGACACCGAGTACACGCGGAAGCGCTGCGGCGGGATCAGGCGCGCGAGCCGCTCGCTGATCGAGACGCCCGGCTGCCGCCACAGCGTCTGCGGATCGTGCCCACGCTGGCGTAGCTCCTCCAGCAGCTCCCACAGCTCCCAGCGCTCGGTCACGCCGCGCTCGATGGCGTCGAACAGGAACGTGCTCTGCGTGCGCGCGTGCAGCGCCTCCGCCAGCCGTGGCAGCACCGGCCGAATCGCGCCGTAGCGCAGCAGCTCGCGCACGCTCAGCTGCTGCTTGCCCGCGAGCTGCACGCGGTCCTTTTCGTGCGCGCGCCACTCGTCGGTGAGCCCGACGCGCTCGTCACCCCGCGCTCCGAGCGCGCGCAGGGTGCGCTCGACCACCTCCGGATCGTTCTCCGGCAGGATCAGGCAGCGGTCGCCACCCCGGTAGCGCACGGCCGCCTGCGACACGTCGAGCGTCACGCGCCGGATCGCCGCCGGCGCATCGTGCGCACTCGGCGTGGCGGCGATCACGCGCGCGTGCTGCAGCGACTCCGGCGCCTCCTTCACGCGCTCCGTCTGAGAGCGGCGCAGCTCGCCGTCGACCTGATCCCAGGTGCGATCGGTGAACACGCCGCCGAAGCCGCCGATGGTCACCGAGCGACCGACCTTGAACGCCAGCTCCAGGTAGCCGTACACCTTCATGCGATGGCGGCCCAGGAAGCCGGTCTCGCCCGCGTACAGCTCGAACGCCTCGCGGTACGCGCTCCTCAGGCGCTGGCTGCCCTTGTGCTCGATGTACGCCGGCACGCTGACCTCCGTCAGCGAGCTCAGGAACACCTGCCACGCACGCGGATAGTGCGAGCGCAGCGCCTTGATCTCGCGACCGAGGAACGACTCGTAGTCCTTGCGGCCGAAGAACAAGTCGAGCGTGTTGAACAGCGGCGACGAGGTCCCGCTCGGGCCCTGATCCCCGGCGTGCAGCGGCACCGCGAACGGCGCCACCGTCTTGGCCCACAACACCGGATCGACGTGCGTGCGCGCGTACGGGTTGGGGTTGATCTTGGGGAGCGCGTTGTTCACGACGCCCGAGAGTGCGTCGATGATGCCGACCAGCGCGGTCTCCAGCTCGGCCTCGTCGTCGCGCAGCGCCGCGCCCTGTGCACTCGCCACCAGCCGGGGCACCGCCGCGGTGCGGCCCAGGATCTCCAGCTGCGTCAGGTAGAAGACGCGCTCCTCCTGGTTGCCGATGGTCGGGAACAACAGCTCCAGGTTCTCGACCTGCAGCGGGTTGGGCAGCGACGGATCGCGCAGCCTCCAGTTGTAGACGATCAGGTCGATGTACGAGATCACCTCCTGCGTGCGGCCGAGCCGCTTGCGCAGCTGCGCCCACGGCAAGCGCAGCTGCGGCGGCAGCTCGGCCGGAGGGCGACTGTCCACGTACCAATACGCATGCGAAAGAATCGCCAGCAGCGCGCACGCCCGCAGCACCTGGTGCGCGTCGAGGCAGTCCGCGCTCGCGGGCAGCACGGGCAGCGCCGCGATGCGCTTGCGCAGCGACAGCCCGCGATACAGCGTGGGCAGCTCCGCGGCGATGGCGTCCCACTCCGCGTACGCCGGGGCGAGCGCGAGCAGCGGGTTGCCGCGCGGCAGGTAGCCCCGCGATGCGGACAGGAAGCCCGCGTTCTCATGCCCCGCGCGAAGTGTGTTCGACTCGAGCCTGCGCAGCGTCGCTTCGGCGGGTGCACGCGCGAACACGCGCGAGCGCTCACCCGACTCGTCTTGGTCGGTGTACCGCGAGCGAGCTACGACCTTGAGGACATGCGAATTGTGCTCGCGGCTAGTGCCCATCGGAAACCTACTCCGGGGATCGGGCAAGGCATTGTGGCAAATGCCACCACCCCGCGACAGGCGAGCTTGACGGATCTATTCGTCCGAAGCGCCCTCGCCACGAGACGGAGACGTAGCCGCGACAATCGACGCGCGACGCAATTGTTCTTGCTGACGCAAGTGATGCCGGGTGCGGCGGTTATCGGCCGTCTACTGGCGCGTTTGAGCTAGCGCCCGATCCGCGCTCACCGTGACTGCAACCAGCTGCTCGGGATCGTCCGCCGCCTGGAGCGGAACTTCGACGGTCATGTCCGCGCGTCGACGGTCGCGCATTCGGGCCGCCAACCACTGCTCGAAGCGGTCGTGCGGGATCGGCTTGTCGAAGAAGGTGATGTTCGGATTCTGGGCAAACTCCTGGTAGCGCGGGCTGGTCGGACCGCCGCTGCTGAACACCATGCGTGGCAGCAAGTGCGGCTTGGTCGCGAGCACGGCCTCGTACAGAGCGACGCCATCGAAGCGCGGCATCATCAGGTCGCACAAGATGATGTCGAACTCCTGATCTTGATCGAGCACCTGCAGGGCCTCCTCGCCGTCGTAGGCGACGATCACCTCGTGCTTGCGACCGAGCCAGCGTCGATACGCGCGCACCAGCGTGGCATCGTCGTCGACGACCAGGATGCGCGCGCGCAGCGGCGGCGGCGCCGTCTCGCAGCGCGCCGGCAGCTCCAGCCCCGTGTGCAGCGGCAGGTACACCTCGAAGGTGGCGCCGCGCCCGCTGCGCTCGCGTAGCTCGAGGCGACCGCGGTGGCGGTGCACGATGTCCGCGCACAGCGACAAACCCAGACCAGTTCCCTGGTCGGCCGCCTTGGTGGTGAAGAACGGCTCGAAGATGTGCGGCGCCGCGTCGCGCGGCACACCGGGCCCGTCGTCCTCGACGCGGGCCAGCACGCCGTCCACGCTGTCGAGCGTGCTGACGGTGATGGTGCTGCCGCCACCGGCCTCGATCGCCTGCGACGCGTTGAGCAGCAGGTTGATGAACACCTGGATCAGCTTGCCGCGGTCGGCGGTGATCTCGCGCGAGGCGCGCAGCTGCGTGCGCACCACCGCGCGCTGACGCACCTGGTGCTGGACCAACCGCACGGCGGCCGTGATGGCCTCGTTGAGGTTGACGCGCTGGATCT
>JBEVNG010000014.1:0-9693 GCA_040508235.1 Polyangiales bacterium
CAACGTGCCGGCGGCTTTGGTGGTGACCTCGACGACCCTGATCTCGGCGCCATGGGGCGTGGCGGCGGCGCATGCGCTGAGCCCGGTGCTGCTGCGGCGCATCTTCGGACTCTGGCTCTCGCTCTCCCTCGCCGGCAGCGCGCAGGCAGACGGCATGCGCTGCGGCACGCAGCTGGTCTCCGACGGCGACACGCCCTACGAGGTGCGCAACACCTGCGGCGCACCGGACCAGGCGCTGCAGCGCACCGAGCTGCGCACGGTCAACCAGTGGGTCGACGGGCCCTGCCTGTACCGGGGCCAGGTTCGCTGCGGCCAGATGGTGCAGTACACGGTCCAGGTGCAGGTCGACGAGTGGCTGTACGACTTCGGGCCGCACCAGCTGATCCGTAACCTGGTGTTCGAGAACGGTCGCTTGATCCGGCTCTACACCGGCGGCTACGGCGTGAAGCAGACCTGATCAGCGACCGCTCAGCTGCGCGAGCGCTTGCCCGGTGACCCGGCAGATGCGCCAGTCCGGCATCACGGTGGCGCCCATCTTCTCGTAGAACGCGATCGCGTTCGCGTTCCAGTCCAGCACGCTCCACTCGAAGCGTCCGTAGTCGCGCGCGACGGCGAGCTGCGCGAGGTGCACGAGCAGGCGCTTGCCCACGCCATGCCCACGCGCGGCGGGCTGCACGTACAGGTCCTCCAGGTAGAGCCCTGGCTTGCCGAGGAAGGTCGAGAAGTTCACGAAGAACAGCGAGAACGCGATCAGCTTGCCGCCGCTCTCGGCGACCACGGACTCGACCACCGGCCGCTCGCCAAACAGGTGGCGCTTGAGGTCCTGGTGCGTGACCACGACCTGATGGCGTAGCTGCTCGAAGTCGGCGAGCTCGCCGATCAGCCCGACGATCTCCGGACAGTCACGCCGCTCGGCGGGGCGGATGTGGAATTCCATCGCGCGAGCTTAGTACGCGACCACGGTCTGGCAGCCTTCACGGATGCGCACGGCGCCGCGCGCTTGCCCCAGCTCGCGGCAGGCGTCGGGACAGAGCGCGACGCGTGACGTGCCATCGAAGTACCAGCCGTCGCGGGTGCAGTCCTCGCGGCGGGCGACGTTGCGTAGCTCGACCTCCGTGTTGCCCATGCTCGCCACCAGGTTCAGGCGCGAGGGGTCGACGTCGCCCAGGGGGTAGTCGCAGGGCAGCGCGGTCTCGCGGATGCGCTCGACGGCGGCCAGGAACTGCGCCTCGGTCTGCGCGCCGCTTCCGTCGACGATCAGCGCGCCCTGCCCCGTGCCGCCGGCCTCGGCCAGCTCGTCGAGCGCGTCGTTGTCGCCGATGCCGATCACGTAGGTCTTCACCGGTGGGCTCGCGCTCGCCGCCTCCGCGATCGCGTTCGCCACGTTCTGCACTTTGTTGTCGTCGCACACGCCGCTCGGCTCGCCGTCGGTCGCCAGCAAGATCACGCCGACGTGGTCCGGCTGCGTGGCGAGCCAGTCGCGCAGGTACGCGGCGGCGCCCTCGATGGCCGGTCGTGTGGGCGTGCCCGAGTGCTCCTCGGTGTCGCAGCACTCCTCGTGGCTGAACCAGTGCGCATCGATCGACGCGCGCACGGGATCGCGGTTGTCCGGCAGCGTCCTCATCGCGACGTCGGGAACGGCGTAGCGCGCGGCCTCGCACTTCTCTTCGTCATTGCGACCGAGCGGGAAGTACTGCATCGCGACGCCGGTACGCGCGAGGTTGGGTGCGCCCACGAACGTCTTCAGCGCGTTGGTGGTCGGCGTCCAGCGATCTTCGTCCTCCTGCATCGAGCCCGACTGATCGAGCAGGATCAGCATGTCGAGCGGCCGCGCCAGCGCGGTGTACTCGGCGCGCAGGCAGGAAGCCGCGTCCGCGGCGGAACGCGCGTCGCGCGCTGCATCGAGTCTCCCGACCATCACCTCGGCGTCGAGCGGGTGGTCGGCAACACTCGCGTCTCGCGGCGCGGGCGAACCGTCGGAGCAGGCGACGAGCAACAGGAGTGCGGCGCGGTGCGTGGGGGGCATCGTGCGGTAATGTCGAGCGCGCGCGATTCGATCACGGCGGCGGGTGAATTCCGTAGAATGCGGCGATGAAGCGCTGGCTGCTCGCGGTCTCGGTGGTGGGTGCATGTAGCTCCGGCTCGGCTGCCCCACGCGAGGTCGAGCGCCCGGACGCGAGCACGCCCGTGCAGCCAGCCGATGCGGGACTCGACGCGAAGACCGATGCGCAGGTCATCGATGCAGCTCGGGTCGACGCAGCCGCGGTGGATGCGCGCGTGGTCGTCGAGGATGCCGAGGTCGAGGCCTCCGCGCCGAGTGCATGCCCCGCCAGCACGCCGCCGATGCTGGGCACGGATCGTTACGTGGCCAACACCGGCAAGACCGCGGTCGATGCGCTCCGCTACACCAACGTCGGTGCCAGCGGCGCGTACGCCCAGGTGATCGACGGCTGGTCCAAGGCGACCGGCTGCGTCGGCGACTCCGACGGCAGCCTGTGCCGCACCAAGTACCGCAAACCGAAACAAGTCTCCGGTGCACTGGCGCCGTTCGACGAGGACATGACGCTGGTGTTCGGCGGGCCGATCGAGCTCTACCGCATCGGCATCTACAGCCCGCGCAACGGCGGCTGGGCGCGCGACGCGTACTGGGATCGCTGCGGCACGCAGGGCCTGGTCTTCGCGGGCAACAAGCACTGGTACGAGTGCGCGGGCTTCGTCGAGAGCTACGTCAGCGCGGACGGCACCAAGGAGAGCGCGCAGCCGGTGCAGTTTGCCGGCTCGATCGCGGCGGGCACGGAGGTGCACGTCAACTCGGACGGGCTGTGCACGGACCCCGAGAGCTGCGGCTGGAGCGGCGGCCTGCCCCTGCGCGGCTTCTCCGGCGACGCGGACGGCAGCAAGATGTTCGTGGTCGAGCTACGCATGCCGCTCGGCGACAAGACGCCCGCGTACTGGATCCTGCCCTCGCAGGTGGTGCGCAGCTCGCAATACGGCTGCAACTGCCGCGGGCAGGGCTCGGACGCCACGTACAAGGGCGGCTGCGGTGAGCTCGACGTGGCTGAGATCCTGGGCGGCGTGACCACGTCGCTGGAGGCGACCACCACCCTGTACTCGTTCCAAGACATCACCGGCGGCGGCTCGGTCACGTTCGCGCGGCCGGTGAACGAGAGCGCGCTGTTCGTCGTGATCTTCGACGCGCCCTCGCGCCAGATCGCGATCCGTAGGCTTCCGCACGGCGCGTTCGACTTTGCCTCCCGGGCCGCTGACTCGTTCGTGGCGGAGGCGCTGACGAACCCGGGCACCGTGCGCGCCCTCCGCTGATTGGGCGGGCTCGGCCCGGGCGCGCGCGCTAGATCCGCCGGCGTTATGCGACGCATTTCCATGTTGCTCCACCGCTGGCTCGGCCTGTTCACGGCGTTGTTCCTCGCCATGGCGGGGCTGACCGGAGCCATGATCGCCTGGGACCACGAGCTCGATCACTGGCTGAACCCGCAGCTGTTCCGCGCCCAGGATCAGGGTCCCGTGCGCGACCCGCTGCAGCTGGCCAACGAGCTGGAGGCCAAGGACGCGCGCTTCACGGTCAGCTACCTGCCGCTGAAGCTCGAGGAGGGCGACGCGCTCGATCTGCACATCACGCCGCACATCGATCCGCGGACCAAGCAGCTCTACGAGCTCGGCTTCACCGAGATCATGCTCGACCCGGCGACGGGACGCAGGCTCGGCCAGCGTGAGTGGGGCGCGTTCTCGCTCGCGCGCGAGAGCATCATGCCGTTCCTGTACAAGCTGCACTACACGCTGCACCTGCCGATGTCGGGCACGCTCGACTTCGGCATGCTCGTGATGGGAATCATTGCGATCGTCTGGTTCCTGGACGCCTTCATCGCGCTCTACATCTCGTTCCCGAGCCGCAAGGTCTGGAAGAAATCGTTCGCGTTCCGCTTCGACCAGGGCACGCACAAGATGACCTTCGACCTGCACCGCTCCAGCGGCGTGTGGCTGTGGCCGATCCTGTTCGTGTTCGCGTTCACGGCGGTGACGATGAACCTCGGCGATCAGCTGATCGAGCCGATCGTGAACGCGATCTCGCCGCTGACGAAGAACCCCTGGGACACCGAGCCGAACTTCGATCCGCCGGCCCCCAAGGTCTCGCGCGAGCAGGCGCTGGCGCTGGGCAAGGCGGCCGCCGCGGAGCGCGGGATCACGGAGCCGATCGGCTCGATTTTCTACTCGGCGCAGTGGAACTTCTACTCGCTGAACTTCCACGTGCCCGGCGCCGAGCACGGCGACGGCGGGCTGGGCAACCGGGCCCTGTTCTTCGACGCGCAGACCGGCGCGATGATCCGTGACCGCGAGCCCGCCAAGGGCAGCGCCGGCGACCTGTTCATGGCGGCGCAGTTCCCGCTCCACTCGGGTCGCCTGTTCGGCACCGGCGGCCGCATCTTCGTAAGCCTGCTCGGGCTGATCATCTTTGGCCTGAGCTTCACCGGCGTCTGGCTGTGGGCCAAGAAGCGCCTCGCCCAGGGCCGAGCGGCCGCTCGCAACCGCGCTCCGGCCGCAAACGTTATCGATTCTCGTATTTAGTGCGGATTCGGCGCGGGCTGGCCAGGTCAGCGCCGAAATAACCTGAATTCGTGGAGAATCGTTTCCGGGCGCGCACGCGCTTGACGGACGGTTCCGTCTGGCACAAAGAGCGACACTGCTAGTTGAAAGTCATTAGCAACTATCTGCCGGCCCTCCCCGGCAGGAAGGCGTCGCTCTCATGAAGTTCCGTTTCTCTCTGCGCGCGGCGTGCGCGTTGGTCGTGCTTTGCGCCTGTGACGACGACATCACCGCGCCCCCGCCGCTCGATGCGTCCAGCGAGACGCCGGTCGTCGATGCCGGCTCCGCCACGCCCGTCGATGCCGGTTCGGTGGTCGTCGACAGCGGCACGCCGGTGACCCCGGTCGATGCCGGTGTGGTGCTCGACGCAGGCCCGAGCGTGGCGCCGCTGTACGTGGGCTCGAGCCGCGTGTTCGATCCGTCCGGCTCGGGCTCCAACGGCTACCTCTACGCGTTCGGCTCGCTCGCCAAGGGCACGTCCGTGTCGCTGACCAACGCACTCGAGATCGAGGACGCGTGGGTGTTCGGTGACGCGAAGCCCTACTTCTTCACCGCGGGCATCTTCACGCCCACGCTGCAGCGCTGGACCGTGTCGCCGACCGGCGCGTTCACGCCCGGCCCGATCCTCGATCTGGCGACTCGCGGCGTGAAGGGCGCGTACGCCGCCGCGAACGCGGGCGTGTTGTCGCCGACCAAGTCTTACTACGTCGACTCGCCGAGCCTGCAGGTCGTGGTCTGGAACCCGCAGGACATGTCTTTCATCAAGACGATCCCGATCGACGTGCCGACCAAGACCGGGCTCACCGGCAACCTCGACCCGAACATCATTTTCCGCGGCGATAAGGCGTTCGTCACCGCGTACTGGAACTCGATCCCGAGCGGCCTCACCGAGTACGGCGACGCCGGCCGCCTGTACGCGATCGACATCGCGACCGACGCGGTGGTCTCCGCGACCGACGTGGCCAGCACCGGCACGCTCGGCCTCGGCGGCACCACCTCCGACGGCACCATCTACTACTCGCCGTGGGACTACCACGCGGCGGTGCGCGGCGTGTTCGGCGCGCCCTACGGCGTGGCCTCGCGCGCGGTGCGCGTGAAGGCGGGCTCACTCACGGCGGACCCGGTGGACATCGATCTCAGCGCGCTGGTCGGCGGCCGCCCCGCTGGCGACTTGGTGTTGCTCAGCGACACCCAGGCGCTGATCCACGTCTGGCACAACGACCTGGTCAACGCGACGCCGGACAACTGGAAGGACAAGCGCTTCGAGCCCGGCTACAAGTGGCACCGCTGGACGATCGGCGAGGCCACGGCGCCCGAGCTGCCCAACCAGCAGCCGAGCACCGAGGGCGGCGGCTGGAAGGGCTTCGACGGCAAGACCGTCAGCTACATGCCCGACTCCGAGTACGAGAACACCACGCTCGTGGAGCTGCTGGCCGACGGCAACACCACCGAGCTGCTGACCGTACCGGGCTGGACCACGAACTTCGTCCGCGCGTACTGATCTCGTGAAGCGCGCCGTACTCACCCTGCTCGCGTGGGCGTGCTGTGCGCCTGCGTTCGCACAGGACGCCGGCGTGCCGCTGGTGCTCGGTGGCATGGACGCCGCCGTGCCCGAGGCAGCTGTCGACGTGACGGTGCGCTCCGGACAGAGCATCGATCAGAAGCGCCGCTCGGCCGAGGCCGTGTCGGTCGTCGACCTGACGCGCGCGTCGCAGCAGAGCGCCGACCTCGGCGAGGTGCTGGCGCGCACGGAGGGCATCGCGATCCGTCGTGGTGGCGGCCTCGGCAGCGACGCGCAGATCTCGATCAACGGCCTGTGGGGCCAGCAGATCCGCACCTTCATAGACGGCGTGCCGAGCCAGCTGCTGTATCCGTTCGACATCGCGAGCGTGCCGCTGCAGCTGGTGCGTCAGGTGGAGGTCTTCCGCGGCGTGGTGCCGATTCGCTTCGGCACGGACGCGCTCGGCGGCGCGATCAACCTGGTGCCTCGCGAGCGCGGCGAGACCAGCGGCGAGGTGAGCCTGCAGGCAGGCTCGTTCGGCCTCTTTCGCGGCACGTTCGGCGCGGGGCAGCAGTTCCGCAACGGGCTGTACGTGGACGGCAGCGCGTTCCTCGACCGCGCGCGCAACGACTTCGCGATGAACGCGCGCGCACCCGATGCGAGCGGCCAGCAAGCGCCGGTGCGCGTGACCCGCTTCCACGATCGCTACGCCTCGGAGGGCGGCGCGCTCGAGCTGGGCGTGCGCGACAAGCCGTGGGCCAAGAGACTGTCGTTGCGGGGCTTCGCGTCCGCGAGCCGGCAGGAGATCCAGCACGACCTGCGCGTGTCGGTGCCCGATGGCCAGGGCCAGCGCAGCAACCTCACCGGCGGCATGGTCGGCCGCTACGAGGTCTCGCTCGCACGCGATGTCGACCTCGCCCTGCTCGCCGTCTACTCGCGCGGGCGCGTCGAACGCACCGATTCGGACCAGTGGAACTACGACTGGTTCGGGCGCCGCGTCAGCCGCAACAACAACCCGTCGCCGATCGACAACCTGTTCTTGCAGAACGACCTCTACGGGCGCGCCGGCGTGGCGTGGAAGGTCGCACCTGGACATGCGCTGCGCGCCGTGACCACGCCCTCGGTGACGTTCTACAGCGGCGAGAACCGCGCGCTCGCGCCCGGCTTCCGCGACACGCTCGCGGGCACGCAGCGCTTGTTGACCTGGATCTCGGGCGCCGAGTACCAACTCGATGCGCTCGCGAGCCGGCTGGAGAACATCGCGGCCTTCAAGGTCTACAGCTATCGCATCGACGCGGAAGAGACCGCGCCGCCCAACCGCTGGCAGAACACGACCACCACCGATCGCGCCGTCGGCTGGAGCGATAGCCTGCGCTTCAGCATCACGCGCTGGTTCTACACCAAGGCCTCGTACGAGTACGCCACGCGCATGCCCACGCAGGGCGAGGTGTTCGGCGACGGCCTGTTCGTGCTGCGCAACCTGAAGCTCAAGCCCGAGCGCAGTCACAACGTCAACTTCGGCCCGGTGCTCGACCTCAAGCACACCAAGGTCGGCGACCTGCGCCTGGAGGTGAACGGCTTCCTGCGCGAGACGCGCGATCAGATCGTGGCGATCCCGGTCGACAACGTGTCGTACGGCAACCTCGCCAACGCGCGCAGCGTGGGCGTCGACAACGCGCTGACGTGGAGCTCGCCCGGACGCTGGGTGACGCTCAACGGCACCACCAGCTACGTCGACAGCCGCAGCACCTCGTCGCGCGGCACGTTCTCCAGCTTCGAGGGCGAGCGCATCCCCAACCGGCCGTGGCTGCTGGCGAGCTGGAGCGGGTACGGACGCTGGGAGTACCGCCCTGGCGCGCGCATCGAGCCTTACTACTACGGGCGCTACGTGCACTCCTACCTGCTCGGCTGGGCGAACATCGGCCGCGGCGGCGAGAAGTTCGAGGTGCCGACCCAGATCACGCACACACTCGGGCTCAGCCACATCCTGGAGCTGGGCGCGACCAAGATCACCGCGAGCTTCGAGGTGCAGAACCTGAGCGACGCGCGCGTGTACGACAACTTCCGCGTGCCGCGCCCCGGTCGCGGCTACTACTTCCGGCTGGTTGCTTCACTTTAACGTGCGCAAGAACGCCTGGACCGCACGGGTGAAGTCGACCGGGCAGTCCATGTGCGGCACGTGGCCGCCGGGCAGCGACTCGTAGCGCGTGTTGGGCCGCTTGGAGGCCATCGCACGCAGCTCTTCCTCCGTGGTCAGCTTGCTGTCGGCGCCCTTGAGCACCAGCGCGGGGCAGGTGCTCGCGAGCCAGTCGTGCCAGTGGTCGCCGTTGCAGGCGAGCGACGACTTCATGTGCTCGCGCGGATCGAACGCGAGCCGCCAGCCGTGGCCGCGCTCGCGAAACGAGTCGCGCAGGTAGGGCACGTAGCGGGCGCCGATGCGCGCCTCCAGGTCCGCGCGCGTCTTGAACGTGCCCTGCCACTCCAGCACCCAGGGCTCGCCGTCGCCGTGGTAGACGACGCCCATGTCCTCGATGATCATGCCGCGCACGCGCGACGGCTGCGTCGAAGCCAGCCAATAGGCAACGGTGGCGCCGAACGAGTTGCCCAGCAGCACGGCGCTCTGCACCTCGAGCCGCGCCATCAGCGCCAGCACGTCGCGCTCGTAGTGCACGCGGGCGTGGGCCTGAGTGTGCTCGGAATCACCATGGCCGCGCTGATCGAGCGCCACCACGCGCCAGTCCGGAGCGAGCGCCTGGGCCAGCGGCGCGTACGTCTGGGCTTCCATCCAGTGGGCATGCAGGGCCAGCAACACCGGCGCATCACCGCCGGCGTCGAGGTAGGACAGCGTGAGCCCTTCGCTCTCGAACGAGTGCCGTTGCATGCGGGACAAGTACACCCCGGCGCGAGGCCGTCACGCCTCCCGTTGACGGGCGCTACGATGGCCGCCTCCAGCCGGGGAGCGCGAGGCAGCTTGCCTCAACGTTTCGTCATGTTGCAAAGGGGTGTGCGTTCCCCTCCCAGCGCGCAAGACTTGTCATGGCAACGGATTGGCTTCGAGGAGCTTCGATGGCGAGCAAGGGTTCCGCGGTGAAGATCGTACTCGGCGTGCTCGGTGTGGCGCTGATCGCCGCGGCGGTGGTTCGACTGCGGGCGAACGCCGGGGAAGAGGCGCACGCAGCGGCCAGCAAGCCTGACCGTCCAACCGCGGTGCTGGTCGTGACCGCCGAGCGCAAGGACGTGCCGATCGAGCTGGAGGGCATCGGCAGCGCCGCCGCGCTGATGAACGTCACCGTGCGTCCGCAGGTCGACGGCCGCATCACCAAGGTGTTCTTCACCGAGGGCAAGCCCGTGAAGACCGGCGAGGTGCTGGCGCAGATCGATCCGCGTCCGTACCAGATCGCGCTGCAGCAGGCGCAGGCCAACCTCGCGCGCGACCGGGCGACGCTGGAGAGCAACCAGGGCAACTACGACCGCCTGCTGCAGCTGCAGAAGGGCAAGTTCGTCGCCGCGCAGGACGTGCAGAACCAGAGGGCGCTGGTCGGCCAGGGCGAGGCCTCGCTGCTCGGGGATCAGGCCGCGATCGACACCGCCAA
>JBEVNG010000023.1:0-7006 GCA_040508235.1 Polyangiales bacterium
TGGAGAATTCTCATGAGCGTCAAGTTCATCGGCTACATCGGGTTCAACGACAACTCGGAGATCCATGGCACCCAGGGTCGCCAGCTGGACGTCGAGTACGTCGACGCGGCGGCCAAGGCGCAGGAGGAAGGCGACTTCGACCGCGTGCTGATCCCGTTCGGCTCCAACTCGCCCGAGAGCCAGCTGGTCGCGGCGCACGCGGCGGCGATCACCACCAAGCTCGGCTTCCTGATCGCGCACCGTCCGGGCTTCACGCAGCCCACGCTGGCGGCGCGTCAGCTGGCCACGCTCGACGGGCTCAGCAACGGCCGCGTGGCCGTGCACATCATCACCGGCGGCGCCGACGAGGAGATGGCGCGCGACGGCGACCACTCGATCAAGAGCGACCGCTACGCGCGCACGGACGAGTACCTCAGCATCGTGCGTCAGGAGTGGAGCGCGGCGCAGCCGTTCGATCACAAGGGCCGCTTCTACGACGTGAAGCAGGCGTTCAGCTCGATCAAGCCCACCAACCTGCCGGTGTTCTTCGGCGGTGCCTCGCCGGAGGCGCTCGACGTCGCCGGGCGCCACGCGGACGTCTACGCATTCTGGGGCGAGACGCACGCCCAGGTGCGCGAGCTGGTGGCCAAGGTCGACGCGTCGGCCGCACGCTACAACCGCAAGGTCGGCTACAGCATGTCGCTGCGCCCGATCATCGCCGACACCGAAGAAGCCGCCTGGAAGCGCGCGGACGAGGTCGTCGAGCAGGTGCGCGCGCTGCGCTCCTCACGCGGGTTGAAGACCGATGCGCACGCGCCCGTCAACGTGGGCTCGCAGCGCCTACTGCAGACCGCCGCCGCGGGCTATCGCGCGGACAAGCGGCTGTGGACCGGGCTCGCCGCCGTCGGTGGCGCGGCTGGCAACTCGACCGGCCTCGTGGGTACGGCGGAGCAGGTCGCGGACGCCATGCTCGACTACTACGACCTCGGCATCGATCACTTCCTGATCCGCGGCTTCGAGCCGCTCAAGGACTCGATCCAGTACGGCCGTGAGCTGATCCCGCTCGTGCGCGAGCGTGTGGCGGCGCGCGACGCTCGCAAGGTCGCCGTATGAGTCGGCAGCTGCACCTCGGTGCGATCCTCGCCGGCGTCGGCATGTCGCAGAACGGCTGGAAGCGACCCGGCCTGCCCAAGAACGCCAGCATCAACATCGGCTGGTACAAGCGCGAGGCGCAGAAGGTCGAGCAGGCCAAGTTCGACCTCGTGTTCATCGTCGACAGCCCGTACATCACGCCCGACTCGGCGCCGCACTTCCTGAACCGGCTGGAGCCGCTCACGATGTTGTCGGCGATCGCCGGCGCGACGTCGCACATCGGGCTCGTGGCCACGGCCACCACCTCGTACAACGAGCCGTTCAACCTGGCGCGCGCGTTCGCCTCGCTCGACTTGATCAGCGACGGGCGTGCGGGCTGGAACGTGGTCACCACCGGGCTCGAGGGCGCGGCCGGCAACTACGGACGCGAACAACACTTCGCGCACGAGGTCCGCTACAAGCGCGCCCACGAGCACATCTCGGTGGTGCGCGCGCTGTGGGACTCGTACGAGGACGACGCCTTCGCGAGCCAGGACGTGTTCCTCGACAAGAGCAAGCAGCACCGCCTCGATCACAAGGGCGAGTTCTTCTCGGTCACGGGGCCCCTCAACATCTCGCGCTCGCGCCAGGGCCAGCCGGTGATCTTCCAGGCTGGCGGCTCCAACGACGGTCGTGACCTCGCGGGGCAGACGGCCGACGCGATCTTCGCCAGCGCGGAGACCTACGAGGAGGCGCTCGCTTTTTCGCGCGACATCCAGGCGCGTGCGCGCGCCGCCGGACGCAGCGAGCGGGTGCTCGTGTTGCCCGGCGTCAGCATCATCCTCGCGGACACGGACGCCGAGGCGCATGCGATCGACAACGCGCGCCACGCGCAGCTGGACCTGAAGAAGGCGCTCGCGCAGCTGGGCCGCCCGTTCAACTACTACGACTTCAGCAAGCACGACCTCGACGCGCCGTTCCCCGAGCTCGGGGACCTGGGCAAGAACGGCTACCGCAGCCACGCCGAGCGCATCAAGAACACCGCGCGCGCCGAGGGCCTCACGCTGCGCGAAGCGGCGCTGCGCTTCACGCGCGCTCACTCGCACTTCATCGGCTCACCCAAGACGATCGCCGATCAGATGGAGCGCTGGTTCCAGGACGAAGCCTGCGACGGCTTCAACGTGGGCGTCGGCGAGGCGGGCGAGCTCGACGGCTTCATCGCCGACGTTCTTCCGCTGCTGCGTCAGCGTGGGCTGTTCCGCAGCGAGTACGAGCACAGCACGCTGCGCGAGAACCTCGGCCTGAGCCTTCCACGCAACCGATACAGCGTCGCCCGCGAAGCCACCCAGGCGACCGCAGCCGAGTGAGGGAACCATGAGCAAGGAATCGCTGCACCAGATCTTCCGTGACCTGCACGCGCACCGCGTGGCGACGATGGACCCCGCCAAGCTGCAGGTGAACATCGACCAGCGCAAGACGTTGGTCGAGACCGCCAACCCATCCACGTGGGTGAAGGTCGGTGACAAGGTCGCGAACTTCCGCGTGCCGGAGGTCGAGGGTGGACACCTCTCGCTGGAGAGCCTGACCGCCAAGGGCCCCGTCGTGCTGGTGTTCTTTCGATTCGAGGGCTGCCCGGCGTGCAACCTCGCCCTGCCCTACTACCAGCGCAACCTGCTGCCCGGCCTCAAGCAGCTCGGCGCCACGCTGGTCGCGCTCAGCCCGCAGGTGCCGGAGAAGCTGATCGCGATCAAGCAGCGCCACCAGCTGGAGTTCGCGGTCGCGTCGGACGTCGACAACGAGCTCGGGCGCCGCTTCGGCATCCTGTACTCGTTCGATGAAGCCTCGCGCGCCCAGGCCAAGCAGAACAACAGCTTCATCGGTAACGTCACCGGCACGGGAACCTGGGAGCTGCCGCAGCCGACCGCGCTCGTGATCGATCGCGACCGCGTGGTGCGCTTCGCGGACGTGCACCCCGACTGGCTGCTGCGCACCGAGGCGGACGAGATCCTCGCCGCCGTGCGCGCGCTGGTCGAGCCCGCGCAAGCCAGCGCCACCGCCTGATCCCCCTTCCATCCCTGCTCACGAAAGGACCGCGCCGCCCTCCCGGGTGGACGCGGTCGCGAGGTATGTCCATGCGTCTTGGTCTGCGCTTGAGTGTGATCGGCTGTACATTGCTTGCGTCGCGCGCGTCCGCGCAAGAGCCCTGGCTCGACGCGGGTGCGCCCCTGGATGCGGCGGTGGTTCCCGCCCCGGATGCTTACGTGGCGGAGGATGCGGCGTGGCTCGCGGAGGAAGAGCCCGTGATCGCGACCGCGATCACGCCGGCGAACGAAGCGGAGCCCGAGCTCGGCACCGTCGTCGTCACGGGTGTACGCGGCGCGCAGGTGCGCACCGTCGCCGACACGCCCTCGCCGGTCGATGTGATTGGACATCAAGAGGTGCAGGCGACGGGCCGCACGGGCTTGAAGGAGATCCTCGGCGCGATCGTGCCCGCGATGAGCATGCCGCAGCTGGCAGGAGGCGGAACGTCGGCGAGCGTCAAGCCCTACAGCTACCGCGGGCTCAGCGGCGACTACCTGCTGGTGCTGGTGAACGGCAAGCGTCGCCACACCACGGCGCTGATCAACAACCTGTCGCGCATCTCGGGCGGCAGCACGCCTGTCGACTTCGACCTGATCCCCGCCTCGGCGATCAGCCGGATCGAGATCCTGCGCGATGGCGCGGCGGCGCAGTACGGCTCGGACGCGATCAGCGGCGTGCTGAACATCATCCTCGACGACAGCCCCGAGGGCTTGAACGCGCAGCTGACGTCCGGCCGCTACTACGAGAAGGGCGGCAACATGGTGCAGCTGCAGGCGAGCCAGGGCCTCAAGCTCGGCAACAAGGGCGGCTTCGCGCGGCTCTCGCTCGACCTGCGCTTTCGCGACCGCGCCAAGTCGTCGGCGGATCCGCTGCCCGACACCAAGCCCAACGGCGCGCCCAACTACTACTACGCCCCGATCGACGTGAACACGCCGGACCCGCGTGAAGCGGGTGTGCAGGACAAGGTGTTCGCGGGCGGCTACGGGCGCTCCAACCAGGACTACGTCGCCACCGGCGCGTACAACGCGGAGCTGCCGCTGACGGCGCACGCCAAGCTGTACAGCTTCTCCACGCTCAGCTACCGCTACATCGACGACGCGCGCGGCGCGTTCCCCGCCAACCACCTCGGTGCACTGCCCGAGAAGTACCCGAACGGCTTTCAGGCGTACCGTCGCATCAGCGAGTGGGACGGCCAGGCCGGCGTCGGCGCCAAGGGCGACTTCCGCGACTGGACCTGGGACCTGAGCACGGGCTGGGGCCGCGACTACGTGTGGCTCGGCGCGCGCAACGTGCTGAATCCCTCGCTCGGTCCAGCGAGTAAGAGCCGCTTCTTCATGGGCAAGCAGGTGCAAGACCTGGTGGTCAACAACCTCGACCTGAGCAAGGGCTTCGACATCGGGCTCGCCGACAAGCTGCAGCTGTCGTTCGGCTTCGAGCATCGCTACGAGAAGTTCCAGAACCGCGAGGGCGAGGCCGACAGCTATCGCGACGGCGGCTACGTGGTCCCGATCGGTGCCGACCCGTGGCACCAGGCACCGCTGCCGATGGGCGTCGGTGGCTACGGTGGGCTCGCGCCCTCGCCGGGTCTGGTCTCGTTCACCGGCACGTCCCCGGCCGATGCGCGCAACAAGGACCGCAACAACTACGCCGCCTACGCGGAGCTCTCTACGCGCCCGTGGAAGCCCTGGTACCTGGGCATCGCCGGCCGCGCCGAGCACTACGACGACAGCGCTGGCAACGTCGCCAGCGGCAAGTTCGTCACGCGCTACGACATCTGGAAGGGCATCGGCATCCGCGGCGGCGTCAACACGGGCTTCCGTGCTCCCTCGCTGGCGCAGAGCGCGTTCTCGACCACGCAGAACACGATCACCATCATCGGTGCCGATCGCGTCAGCACCACGTCCAAGTTCTTGCCCGTCGACAGCCAGGCCGCGCGTGCGCTCGGCGCGAGCGACCTCAAGCCCGAGAAGTCGGTCAGCGTGACGGCGGGCGTGACCTTCGAACCGTCGCGCATCTTCCGGCTGACGCTCGACTTCTACCAGACGCAGATCCGCGACCGCATCGTGAAGACCGACTTCATCGGCACCTCCAACAACGGCGGCGCCGCGGTGGGACAGCTGCTCGCTTCGCAGGGCGTGACCGACGTCGACAGCGCGCAGTACTTCGCGAACGCGATCGACACCACCACGCGCGGGCTCGACCTGGTCTCCGAGCTCACGCTGCGCAGCGCGCGCGCCGGCACGTTCCGGCCCAGCGTCGCGTTCAACTTCGCCGCCACCGAAATCGACAAGATCGCGGCCAACCCGTCGCAGCTGGCGAACCTCAACGTGGTGCGCTTCGGCCGCCAGGGTCAGATCGACATCAAGCGTGGCGCGCCGCGCAACAAGCTGATCCTGGCCGGCAACTACCAGCTAGGCCGCGTGCGCGCGGACCTGCGCGTGACCCGCTACGGCGAGTACATCGAGGCGAGCACCACCGCCGGCGCCGACGTGACGTTCAGCGGCAAGTGGATCACCGACCTCGACGTCGCAGTGAACCTGACCGACAGCCTGTCGCTCGCGGTCGGCGCCTACAACCTGTTCGACGTGTACCCCGACCACAAGGGCGCCCTCAGCCAGACCGAAGGCTCCGGCGGCTACGGCGCGTTCTCCCCCTTCGGCCTCAGCGGCGGCTTCTACTACGCCCGCCTCGGGTTGACGCTGTAACGCGCAGGCTGCTCAGGCGTGGACGCCGAGCTCGGCCAGCAGCGTGCGGCGGTGGGCCACGAACTCGGCGTCGTCGCGATGGCGGGGGCGCGGCTGGTCGAGGCGTAGATCCACCACGAAGCGGCCCTCGCGCAGAACGAGCACGCGGTCGGCGAGCAGCACGGCTTCCTCGACGTCGTGGGTGACCAGCAGCACGGCCGGGCGGTGCTTGCGCACCAGGTCGGCGACCAGGCCCTGCATGTGCAGGCGCGTCAGCGCGTCGAGCGCGGCGAACGGCTCGTCGAGCAGCAGCAGCTCGGGCTCGCGGACCAGCGCGCGGGCCAGCGCCACACGCTGCGCCTCGCCGCCCGAGAGCGTCGCCGGCCAGGCATCCGCCTTCCCTGCCAGGCCGACCTCGGCGAGCGCCTTGAGCGCGGCCTCTCGCGCCGGCGCGGTGTTCTTCTGGCCCAGCATCACGTTGGGCAGCGCGCGCAGCGACGGCACCAGGCGCGGCTCCTGGTACACGGTGGTGCGCACCCGGGGCACCAGCACTTCGCCGCGGTCCTCGCGCTCCAGGCCGGCCAGGATGCGCAGCAGCGTGGTCTTGCCGGTGCCGCTGGCGCCCAGCAGCGCCACGAACTCGCCGCGCTGGATGTCGAGCTCGATGTCGCGCAGCACCACCTTGTCGCCGAACTGCTTGTGCAGCCCGCGCAGGTAGACCGCGCTGTCGTAGCTGTCGAAGCGCGCGGTCTCTCCGCGCGCGAGCGATGCATCGATGACCGGGGCGTTCATCCGCGCACCGTGCTGTAGCGGCGCCAGGGCATCGTGGTGCGCTCCAGGATCCGGATCGCGAAGTCGAACACCAGCCCGAGCGCCGCGTAGAGCACCAGGCACAACACCATGTAGTCCTGGCGATAGTACTGCTTGGCCAGCAGCACGAGGTAGCCGATGCCCTTGGTGGTGCCGACCGCCTCCGAGGCGATCAAGCCGACCACGGAGAGCGAGAGGCAGATGCGCAGCGCCATCAACAAGCTCGGCAGCGCGGACGGCAGGATCACCAGCCGCACCAGCGTGAATCCGCGCACGCCGAAGCCGCGCGCCGCCTCGACCACCTTGCGGTCGACGTTGCGTACGCCGAGATACGAGTACGCATACATCGGGAACGCGGTCGCGTAGGCGATGGTCATGCC
>JBEVNG010000038.1:0-11851 GCA_040508235.1 Polyangiales bacterium
ATCGCGCTCGCCGCGCTCGGCTTCACGGGCTGGACCGCGTGGCTGCTGACGTCGGGGCGGCGTGTGCACGACCTGCCGGGCCGCCCGTTCGCGGTGGCGGGCCTGGCCGTGCTCGGCGGGGTCGTCGTGTACGCGCTGCTGGCCTGGCTCGCGCGTGCGCTGCGCGGCTCCTTGCGTGCGCTGGCCGCGCTGCCGGTGTCGCTGGCGATCCTGTGCGCCGATGTGCTGATCCTGCCGCGCGGCTACCCGGCCTTCCACCTCGCGCTGCTGGTGCTGGCGCTGTTCGTGGTCAGCTACTGCGCGCTGCTCGCGCCGACCTGGCGACTCGCGCGCGCACCCTGGATCGCGGGCGTGCTGATCGCGGCCGGCGGCCTTGCCACCGTGCGGCTGGCGGCGCACCCGACCGCCGGCTTCGCGGTGCGCGAGAAGGCGCCCTGGACCGCGCGCATCACGCGCCTGCTCGAGCCCACGCGTCAGGCGGCGACCGCCAAGGCGACCACCACCGTGCAAGCGCGACCCGGCGTCGATCTGCGCGATCGCGACACGCTGCTGATCACGGTCGATGCGCTGCGCGCGGACTTGCTGAAGGCGTACGGCGGCAAGCGCGGCGTCACGCCGACGCTCGATGCGCTGGCCGAGGAGAGCGCGCGCTTCGTGCACGCGTACACGCCCGCGCCGCACACGTCCTACGCGCTGGCGAGCCTCTTGACCGGCAAGTTCGTCAAGCCGCTGGTCGAGCTCGGTCAGCAGCTCGGCGATCCGCAGACGCTGCCCGATCGCCTCCGTCGCTACGGCTACCGCACGGCCGCGTTCTATCCACCCGCAATCTTCTTCGTCGACGGCGCCAGCTTCGCCGCGCTGGCCGCGCGCGGCTTCGGCTTCGAGTACCGCAAGGAGCAGTTCTCCAAGGCGCACGACCGCGTGCGCGAGGTGGACGACTACCTGCGCGACGCCGATCCCAAGCGCCCGCTGTTCGTGTGGGTGCACCTGTTCGAGCCGCACGAACCGTACGATCCTCCGGACGACATCGCGCACGACGGCAGCGAGCGCGGCCGCTACGAGGCCGAGGTGCGCGCGGGCGACCCCGCCATCGCGACGGGGATCGAACACTTCCGAGCCGCGCGTCCGCGGGCGACCGTGATCGTCACCGCCGATCATGGCGAGGAGTTCGGCGATCACGGCGGCAGCTTCCACGGCAGCTCGCTCTACGACGAGCAGGTGCGCGTGCCGCTGTTGTGGTCGTCGCCGGGCGCGGTCGCGCCGCGCACCATCGAAGCGCCGGTGGAGCTGACCGACGTCGGCACCACGATCCTGAGCACCGCGGGCGTGCCACGCGATGCGCACATGCGCGGCGACGATCTCGGTCCCGCGCTGCTCGGCGAGAGCGGACCCAGGTACGCGTTCTCCAGCATCGAGGCGCGCCACATGGTGACCGACGGCGCGTACAAGCTGATCTGTGGCGCGCGCGAGCTGCACTGCGCGCTGTTCGATCTGGCGAGTGACCCGGCCGAGCTGCACAACTTGCCCGACCAGCAACGCCGCGCCTCGCTGCGCGCGGAGCTCGATGGCTTCCTGGCCTCGATCACGCGCAACGAAGCGATCGCGGTCGGGGAGGGCGTCGGCATGCCCAGCGCGCTGGCGCAGGCGAAGCTGGGCGCCGCGGTGCCGCTCGTGCAGCTGCTGCCCACGCTCAACGATGCGCGCGCCGCCGTGCGCGCCGAGGCCGCGCGCGTGCTGGCGACGCTGCGTGACGTCGACGCGCGTGAGCCGCTGACGCGACTCGCGAAGTTCGACGACGACGAGGAGGTGCGCGCCGAGGCAGCGATCGCGGCGTTCACGCTCGGCCAGCTGGAGCTGCTGCCCGCCGTGGCGACGCAGGTGGCGAGCGCGCCGATCGCACGCCAACGCCGGGCGGCGCTCGCGCTGGCTCCGGCGCGCGAGCAGGCGGCGGTGCCGGTGTTGGCCGCGCTGATCGAGGACGAGGGCGCGAGCGAGGAACTACGCTTGCAGGCCGTGCGCGCGCTGGCGACGCTGGGCTCCGGCGTGGAGGCCGCGATCGCGGGCCTGCGCTTCGTGCGCCTGCGCGACGAGGCCGCGCGCACGCTAGGTGTGCTCGGGGGCCCGCGCGCGCTGGAGGCGCTGCACGCGCAGCTTCAAGAGGAACGCTACGCCCCCGCGCGCCACGCGGAGGCCGAGGCCCTGCGCACGCTGAAGGATCCCGGGCTGGTGCCGCTGCTCGAGCGCTACCTCGGCATGCAGAGCTCGCTGCCCCACGGCGTGCGCCTGCTGAGCGAGCTGGGCGCACCCATCACCCCCATCACTGGCGCAAAGCTGGGTACATGGGCCTGCCACGAGCGCGGCTGCGCACCCGGCAGCGATGCCGCGCTGAAGCTGCCGCGCTTCGCGGGCGAGCAGCGCGTCACGCTCTGGGTCGAGGTCGCCCGGCCCACCACGCTGATCATAGACGGCGACAGCTTCGAGCTCTCGCCGAGCGAGTCGCAGCTCTCGCTCGTCCGCGGCAGCAAGCGCCTGCCGATCGCCGCGAACGATCAGGTCGCGGTGCGCGGGTTGGTGGTGGTGCCGTCGGTGTCGGAGATCCCGCCGCCGCCGCCGGAGCCCTGGGAAGTGCCCGAGCGATAGGCCTCCGCCATCGCCGCGATCACCTCGGGCGGCCAGCCCAGGAACGCGCCGTCGAACTGCATGGTGGTGCCGTCGAGCGCGTGAAACCACAGGCTGCGGATCAGGTAGCGCCCGACGAACGGGGACCACGCCTGTCGCAGCGCCACCTCGACGCTCGCGAGCTGCGTCCACGGCAGGCTCACGGCGCCGTGCGGCCCGCGCACCAGCAGCTCCTCCTGCGTCAGCAGCATCGCCATGCCGAGCCGCACCGCGCGCCGCTTGCGCATCCAGGCGAACCACACGGCGAGCGTCGCCGGTGCGAGCAGCGCGGCCGCCGTCGCCGCGGGGTAGAGCTTGGGCCCCGCGTGCAGCACGGCGTCGATCACGAACACCAGCGCGAGCATCACGCCGAACGGCGCGCGTAGTCGGTAGCCATGTCCCTCCGGCACCGCGACCTCGCCCGTGCGCAGCTGCCCGTTCGCGGCCCGCGTGTAGCGCTGCTCGGGGCCCTCGGTCGGCAAAGCGTACGAGGGGGGCGTCGCCTGGAGCTCCCCACGCCAGCGCTTCAGGCGTGCGGCCAGCAGCTCGGCGTGAAAGACCGGCGGCAAGGCCCAGTACGTCGGCGGCCGCCCCACCACGTACAGAGGCTGCAGCGAGACCGCGCCACGCTGCGCCAGCTGCTCCGGCAAGATGAAAGCGAGCACCTGGTCGCGCGCGAGCTCGTCGGCTCCCGCGGGATGCGCATAACGCAGGGCCTCGTCCGACCACGTCAGCCTGTACGCGTGCGCGCGGGCGTCGCGCTTCAGGCGCAGGAACCAGCGCACCAGGGCGATGCCGGCGCGCAGCACGAACGCGACGCTGGCCGTGCGCAGCAAGAGCAAGATCAGATCGAAGCCGCTCTGTGCGAGGCCGCTGCGCAGCACCGTCGCCGCGATCACCAGCGCCGCCATCATCACGCTCACGAGCGCATGGATCGCATCGCTCGCTATCAGCCCCGGCGCCTCGCCGCGCACCGTCTCCGCGTGCGCGACGGACTTGCCCGCGACGGCGTCGCTCATGGGCAGCTCGCGCGCACGTGCTCGCGTGCGACCTCGCAAGTGACGCGCGCTCGTTGGCAGCGCGTGCGTGCGTCGTGGTCTTCCAGCGAGCGACTCAGGCTGCAGACGGCGTCGGCTTCGCGACAGACCTGCTTGGTGGCGTCATGCAGCGCAGCCGAGCAAGTTCCGGAGCTTCGCTCCCGCTCGGCCTCGGCCCGCGAGAGCGCGGCCTCGTGGCGAGACAGCCGCCGAAATTGGTCGGCGCTGGAGCCGTGGGCGCAGCCGAGCAGGGCTACCAGGCCGAACCAGCGTGCCTTCGCCGGTGAGCTCGCGAACAGAGTGAGATGATGCCGCTGAACAAGTGATGCCTGTTTGTACACGTGTAATCGTCGTTCGTGCTAGCGTCTGCGCCCAGGTAGACTGTTGTCGTAGGTCACCCGAGAGGTGGGCATGCCGCGCATCCACCATGCAACGCGCGAGATTCAGTTCAAGGTCGTTTACTACGGGCCCGGCTTGAGCGGGAAGACAACGAACCTCGAGCAGATCCACAAACACAGCAACCCCGCGCATCGCGGCAAGCTCGTCTCGCTCACCACCGAGGCGGAGCGCACGTTGTTCTTCGATCTCTTGCCGATCGATCTCGGCTCGTTCCGTGGCTACTCGGTGCGCCTGCACCTGTGCACGGTGCCCGGGCAGATCGCGCTCGACGAGACGCGGCGCGTGGTGCTGCGCAACGTCGATGGCATCGTGTTCGTCGTCGACAGCCAGCCGGCGGCGCTGGAGTCGAACATCGCCAGCCTGCGCAACCTGGAGGCCAACCTGATGCTGCAGGGCGATGACCCCAGCCGCATGCCGCTGGTGGTCCAGTACAACAAGCGCGACCTCCCCAACGCGCTGTCGCGGCTCGCCCTCACCAACACACTCGGCACCCCGGAGGACGTCACGCAGTTCGATGCCTGCGCGGTGCGCGGCGTGGGCGTGTTCGAGACGTTCAAGGCGATCACCAAGTCGTGCATGGCGCTGGTGGGAGACCCGCGCGAGAAGCCGGAGGGGCGCTCGATCTCGATCGCGCCGGAGTCGAAGCAGGCCAGCATGTTCCCGCTCGCGGCCGCCGGCACCGGCGTGCAGGCAGTGCGTGAGCACGCCGCCAAGCTCGGCCTCGAAGTGCCCAAGTCGCCGCGCCTGCCCCGGGTCGACGCGCTACGCTGACACCCCATGACCCTCACGCCGACGGACGTCGCACCGGGTGTGTCGATGCTGCCGCTGCGCACGCCCACCGTGCCGCCCGCGACGCACACCAACTCGTACCTGGTCGGCACCGGCGAGCTGGCGTGGATCGAGCCCGCCTCCGGCTTTCCGGAGGAGCTCGCGCTGGGTGAGGCCTGGATCGACGCGCACCTACGCGCGGGCAAGCGCCTGCGCGCGCTGCTGCTGACGCACCACCACCCGGATCACATCGGCGGTGCCGCCGCGATGCGCGATCGCTTCGGTGTCGAGATCTGGGCCCACGACCGCACCGCGCAGCGCCTCGAAGGCAAGCTGAAGATCGATCGCCTGCTCGAGCACGGCGAGCAGATCGAGCTCGACGGCCCCACGCCGATGACGCTGGAGGCGATCCACACGCCAGGTCACGCGCCGGGACACCTCTGCTACCTCGAGCCCGTCAGCGGCTCGATGATCGCGGGCGACATGGTCGCCGGCGTCGGCACCATCATCGTCGAGAAGACCGACGGCGACCTGCAGCTGTACCTCGACTCCCTGCGCGCGATGGCCGCACGCTATCCCACGCGCCTGCTGCCCGCGCACGGTCCGTCCATCGAGGACCCGCAGGCGCGGCTCGCCTTCTACATCAAGCATCGCCTCGACCGCGAAGCGCAGATCGTCGCGCAGCTGGGCAAGGAGCCCAAGACGCTCGATCAGCTGGTCGAGGTCGTGTACGCGGCCACGCCCAAGACGCAGTGGGTGTTCGCGCGCTACGCGCTGGAGGCGCACCTGATCAAGCTCGCCAAGGAAGGCCGCGCCACCGAGCTCGCCAGCGGCTGGACCAGCAACGCCTAGCTACTAGGCACTACAGGGCGGGCCGCTTGTAGCGCAGGTTGATCGGGCGGCGATCGCGGATCACGCGCACGGTGGCGATGCGGCCCGGCGGATCGCGCAGCAAGCCGCGCGCGTGCGCCACCGACAGCGGAGGCTCTCCGTCGACCGCGCTCAGCACGTCGCCGATGCGCAGCCCGGCCTTGTTCGCGAGTCCGTTGGCGAGCACCTGCGTGACCACGAAGATGCGACCACGCAGCTCCAGGCCGAGATCACTCGGTCGCGGTCGCTCTTCCTTGGCACGCGCGACGCTGGCGTCCGGGTCGGGCTCGTAGCGACCCTTGAGCGCGATGCGGAGGCCCTCGAGCCGCTCGCTGGCGCGCGCACGCACCTCCGCGCTGTGTCCATCGCCCGCGCCTGCATGGTGCGCCACCAGCGTGTGCGGCCCGGGCGGCACGCCGTGCAGCGTGAACTCGCCGTCGGCGTCGGTCTCGCTGCTGCTCTCGCCTTCCTTGGTGCCGACGAACGCGCTCGGCACCACGCGCCCGAGCGAGTCGACCACCACGCCGGACAGCGAGGCCGCACGCCCGAGCTGGATGCGCAGCTCCTTCTCGCTGCCGCTGACAGGCAGGTCGTCGAGCTCCAGGTAGCCCGCGAGCGTGACGTCGACGGTGTAGGGCGGCGGCGGCAGCTCGCCGATCGAGAGCGTGCCATCCGGCCGCGAGAAGCCGGTCTCGCTGTCGGTGGCCTTGCCCGCGCGCACCAGCACACGCGCGCCCTCCAGCGCGTTGCCGTATTCGTCGACCACGCGCAGGTGCAGCGTGTGCAGCGCGCTGTCGGCGCTGAGGTCGCAGCGCGCCTCCTCGTTGGCCTTCACCTGCAGCTTGCAGCGCAGCGTGGTGCGGCCGTCCGGCATCGCCTCCACCGAGACCTCGCCGAGCAGGTCGCGCAGCGCGTAGGCGCCATCGCTGTCGGTGAGCGTGCTCTGCTCGCGCTCGCCCGCATGCGCCAGCACGTACACCGCCTGCAGCCCGACGCCGCGCGCGTCCGTGACCTTGCCGGAGACGCGACCCGCCGCGTGCAGCACGATGCGCACGTCGGTCTTCTCCACGTGCGGCGCGAGGTCGTCGACCTGCACGCGCTCGCTCAGGTAGCCGGGCCTCAGCACGTGCAGCACCAGCGACTGCGGCGCCAGGCGCGCGATCCGGAACGCACCCTTGGCGTCGCTCTCGGTCGCGAACGTGCCGAGCGCGAACTCGGGCGAGGTCCCGCGCGGCACCTGCGGCACCGGGCCGCGCGTGACGCCGAGCTCGCCCTCGCGCGGCTCGGCGAGATCGATCGGCAGACCTTCTCCCGTCGACACGCTGATCTGCGCTCCGGCGAGCGGCTTGCCCTCTTCATCGACGACCAGCCCGGACAGGGAGGCCGCGCCCTCCAGCGCGATCAGCAGCGGCGCGCGCGCGGGCAGCTCCAGCTCGCGGCCCATCGGAGCGTAGCCATCCCGCTGCACGTCGATGCGTGAAGCGCCCGGCCACAGCCCGCTGGCGGAGAACTGCCCCTGTGCGTCCGTGCTGACGGTGAGCGCGTCGAGCCCGGGCGTCAGGTCCTGCACGGACACGCGCGCGTTCGCGAGCGGCTTGTTGGACTGCGCATCGACCACGCTGCCGCGCAGGCTGGGTCCGTCGCTCAGCGTCAGCTCCGCCTCCGTGCGCTGGCCCGGCACGATCGCGGTGGGACCTTGGCCGAGCGCGACACGCCCCGCACGCCGCGCGCGAACGTTGTAGTCGCCCGCCGCCAGCCCCACGAACAAGACCTCGCCGCGCGCATCCGCACGTGCGGCCTGCGCCGGCCACAGACCCGGTCCGGTGATCACGACCTCGGCGTCGTCGACGGGGTTGCCCGGTGCGTCGCGCAGTGCGATGCGCAGCTCGCCCTGGCGCGCGAGCACGAACGTCAGCGCGGCGTCGTCGCGCGCGGAGAGCGTGAGCTCGCGTGCCTCGTGGCCCGCGCGCGTCACCTCCACACGCAGCACCGCCGCCGGCAGATCCGGAAAGCGAAAGTGCCCGCTCGCGTCCGTCTTGGCCTCGCGCTGCTCCCCCGCGTACTCGGGCGAGCTCACGCGCACCAGCGCCTCCACCAGCGGCTGATCGCGATCGTCTTGCACCACACCAGCCAGCGCACGCGGTCCACGCAGCCCCGCCTCCGGGGTGCCGGGCTCCACGCCGCCATCGAGCGCGACGCCGGTCGGTACGCTGGCGCCCTGAAACAGCCGCATCCCGAGCACGCCCGCCAGCACCATCACCACGGCACCGAGGGCCAGCATCCAGCGTGCGCTGGCGGGCTCTTGCGGCGGCTTGCTGGTAGTTCGATCGGGCGGCTGGGTCGACATGCGTGCTTTTGCGGCCCGTTTCAGCGGGTGCTAGGAGCGCACGTCGGAGTATGGCACCGGCTCGCCCATTTGCGCTGCCTCCTGGTTGTGCGGAGAACTCGATCATCCTCTCGTTTCCGGTGCCCCCGGAGTACGCGGGCATGCGCTTCGACCTGTTCATTCAGACGCGCATCCCGCGTTTGTCGCGCACCAAGGCCAGCAAGATCGTCAAGGCGTGCGGCTACCGCGAGGACGGCGTGAAGGCGCGCTCCAGCGATCTCGTGCGCACCGGCGAGACCATGTACCTGGTGCGTCCGCCGTTCGAGGAGCCCAGCGCCCCGCGCGAGCTGCCGATCGTGTACGAGGACGCCACGATGATGGCGCTCAACAAGCCGCCTGGTTTGCCCGTGCATCCGTCGGCCAGCTACCACCGCAACACCGTCTCGTTCATCCTGCAGGAGAAGTACGGCTACGCGGACGCGCCGCGCATCGCGCACCGACTCGATCGCGAGACCAGCGGCCTGCTGCTCTGCTCGCGCAGCCCGGAGCACGAGCGTGCGCTCAAGTGGGCGTTCGAGGATCGCAAGATGCGCAAGACGTACCTCGCGATCGTGCGCGGCCAGATGCCGGACGACACCGGCACCATCGACATGCCGATGGCGCGGCCGGATACAGGCCACCACGTGCTGATGTGCGTGCGACCGGATGGCCTGCACGCGGTGACCGACTTCCGCGTGCGCGAGCGCGCGCCGGAGCACACGCTGGTGGAGCTGTCTCCGCGCACCGGTCGCCAGCACCAGCTGCGCGTGCACCTGTCCGCGATCGGCCACTCGATCGTCGGCGACAAACTGTACGGCCCCGAACGCGAGGCGCCGTTCCTGGAGTCGATCCAGACCGGGGTGACCCCGGAGCTGATCGAGCGACTCGGCCACGAGCGCCATGCGCTGCATGCGCATCGGCTCACGTTTGCCCATCCCACCACGGGCGAGCCGCTCACGCTGGAGGCGCCGCTGACGGAGGACCTCGTCGAGCTCTGGGCGCGGCTCTCGGTTTCGCGGAACGTTGCCGCCGTTGACCCTGCGCAGGCCGCCACGTAGATTGCGGGGCATGCGCCAGATCGCCGTGCTGTCTTTGATATTGAGCCTGGCCGCATGCGCCGGCTCCACGCAGACGGCGAAGCCGGTCGTGACGCTGACGCCCGAACAGACCAAGGCCTTCGACAGCGGCATCGACTTCGTGGGCTCGCTCGAGGGCCTGGAGGGCCGCTGGCGCGAGGACTGGGATCGCGATCTGCAGGAGCGCGTCGGCGTGGCGCAGTTCGTCGGGCTGGTCACGGTGCGCACCTTGCGCACGGACACGGATCCCCAGCAGCACGTCACCTATCGCCTGGTGGCGCACGTCGACCGCGAGCTGTCCGGCAAGCCGAGCCACGGCAAGGAGCTGGAGCTGGCCGTGCGCGACAGCGCGCTCGGCTTCACCAGCGTGCACGAGAACATCAGCCGCATCACGGACCGCCAGTACGTGGCCTACGTGGTGACCGGGCCCGAGGGCGAGCTCTGGCACCTGTCGCCCGCCAGCCCCGAGGTGGTCAGCGAGACGGAGAGCGTGATCAGCCGGCTCGGTCGCGGAATGAAACAAAACTCGCCCGAGCGGGTTATCGTGCGCACGAACTGAGGTTCCCCATGCTGCGCACCCTGGATCTCTCCGCGCGGATCGCGACCCTGGTCATGCTGGCCGCCGCCTGCTCACGCGAGGAGCCGGCCACCAACACGGCCGAGGCCAAGCAAGAAGCCGCGCCGCTCGCGACCAAGACCGCCGAGCCGCCCAAGCCCCTGATCGAAGACACCACGTTCCGGCTCGCCTTCGTGGCGCCCGAGGCGGCCGCGGCGGACAAGCCGGGCAACCTGGAGCTCACCCTGGAAGCGCGCGGTGGCTACCACGTCAACCAGGACTACCCGATCCGGGTCGACGTGAAGGCCGCGCCCGGCCTCAAGCTGGAGAAGACCAGCCTCGGTCGCACCGACGCCACCCAGTTCAGCGAAGAGAAGGCCTCGTTCGCGGTCCCCTACAGCGCGCCCGGCGGCTCGTACGATCTGACCGCCACCGTCGACTTCGCGGTGTGCACCAAGGAAACGTGCGTGCCCGATCAGCGTACGGTGGCGCTCGCGCTGCGAGTTCAGTGAAGGGTTCCCTGAAGGTGCGCTGACGCACCGGCGCACGATCGCGCGAGATCGATCGCGCAATCGAGCAGAACGCCAGCGGAGCGGGTAGTATCGCTTCATGGCCGACCTCAAGCTCGAGTTGGAGCGCATCGGCGCTCGGGTGCGCGAGCGCTTCGAAGCCGAAAAGCGCGTGCTCTCGTTCAGCGAGTACCTGGACGAGTTCGCCACCCATCCGTTCCGGCACACCCGCGATGCCTCGCGCTACCTGCGCGACTGCTTCGACTTCTACGGCTCGTACCAGGTGGATCGGCCGTGGGGGAAGCTCACGCGCTTCAAGCTGTTCGACCTGGAGTTCGAGCGCGACGACGGGCTGACGCCCAGCGACTACCTGGTCGGCCACGAGAACATCCAGCTGGCGTTCCATCGCGCGCTGGAGAATTTCGCGCGCGAGGGTCGGCCCAACCGACTGCTCCTGCTGCACGGCCCCAACGGCAGCGCCAAGAGCACGTTCGCCAGCTGCGTGATGCGCGGCCTGGAGCACTACTCCAAGACGGACGAAGGTGCGCTCTACCGGTTCTGCTGGGTGTTCCCGCGCGGCACCGACGGCAAGACGGTCGGCTTCGGCTCGCGCGACGAGGGACCGCGCGCCGGCGACAGCTACGCGCACCTGGCCGAGGGCCGGCTCGACGTGAAGCTGCGCAGCCCCATCCGCGAGCACCCGCTGCTGCTGGTACCGCTCAACGAGCGCACCGCCCTGGTGCAGCGCGCCTACGACGACAACGGCCTCAAGGACGTACCCGCCAGCTGGATCACGCGCGGTCAGCTCGGCCAGAAGAACCGCCAGATCTTCGAGGCGCTGCTGACGGCATACAAGGGCGACCTGGCGCGCGTGCTCGCGCACGTGCAGGTCGAGCGCTACACGATCTCGCGCCGCTATCGCACCGGCGCGGTCACCATCGGCCCGCAGATGGCGGTCGACGCGAGCGAGCGGCAGATCACCGCCGACACCTCGCTCGGCGCGCTGCCGGCCTCGCTCAGCTCACTGACGCTGTTCGAGCCCTACGGCGAGCTGGTCGACGCCTCGGGCGGCATCATCGAGTACAGCGACCTGCTCAAGCGCCCGCTCGACGCCTGGAAGTACCTGCTGCTGGCGATCGAGACCGGCGAGGTGTCGCTGTCGTTCTCGACCTTGCCGATCAACGCCGTGTTGATGGCGAGCTCCAATGAGCTGCACCTCAACGCGTTCAAGGAGCACCCGGACTACCACTCCTTCCGCGGCCGCATCCAGCTGATCCGCGTGCCCTACCTGCGCGACTACCGGCAGGAGCAGACCATCTACGAGACGCAGATTGCCCCGCAGGTGCGCGTGCACGTCGCGCCGCACGCGATGTACGTGGCGGCGCTGTGGGCCGTGCTCTCGCGTCTGCGCCGGCCCAGCTCGGAGAACTTCACCGAGCGTCAGCTCGGGCAGCTGGCCGAGGACCTCACCCCGATGGAAAAGGCGGAGCTGTACGCGGACGGCATCACGCCCAAGCGCATGGGCTCGGACGAGACGCTGCGCCTCAAGAACGGCATCCAGGACGTGATGAACGAGGCCGATCAGGGTGTCATCTACGAGGGCCTCACGGGCG
>JBEVNG010000040.1:0-9599 GCA_040508235.1 Polyangiales bacterium
TTGAGCGCGTCGAGGCGGGGTACGAGGCTCTTGAACTCCAGCTGCTCGAACAGGGTGCGCGTGTTCTCTCTGGCTTCGGCGGTCAGCGGCGCGTGCAGTGGTTCTTCGAGGGGCACGTCGCGGCGCAGGCGGATCAGCAGCTCGCTGGCGCGCAGCTGGTCGGCGTGGTCGTGGATCAGTGTGTGCAGGCGCTTGTTGTCGATCTCGCCGGCGAGCAGCTCGTCGATGGTGCTGAACTGGGAGGCGAGCTTTTGCGCGGCGGCGGGGCCGATGCCTTTCACCTTGGGGATGTTGTCGGAGCTGTCGCCGACCAGCGCGGAGTAGAGCGGCAAGCGTGAGGACGAGATGCCGAAGCGCTCCTGCACGGCGGCTTCGTCGTAGAGCTTGGGAGGCTTGCCGCGCTGGCCGAGGAAGACCACCTGCACGCGGGCGTCGATCAGCTGCAGCATGTCGCGATCGCCGGTGGCGATGCGTACGTCGTCGTCGATGCGCGCGGCCAGCGTGGCGAGCACGTCGTCGGCCTCGAAGCCGCGCGCGCTGAAGCGAGGGAAGCCGAACGCGGCCAGCAGGGGATCCAGCTTGCGCAGCTGCTGTACGAGCGGAGAGGGCAGGGGCGCGCGTCCGGCCTTGTACTCGCTGTAGCTCTCGTGACGGAACGTCGGCTCGGGGCGATCGACGGCGAAGGCGACGCCGGCGGGCTTTTGTTCGCGCAGCAGCTTGAGCAGCAGCGCACTGAAGCCGTACAGCGCGCCGGTCGGCTCGCCTGCCAGGGTGGTCATCGGCGGCAGCGCATGGAACGAGCGAAAGAACAGCGAGAACGTGTCGACCAGAAGCACGCTCACAGCCAGGGCCTCTCCGCCCAGTCGAACGCCTGCTGCATGCGGTCGCCGCCCCAGAATAGCTCGCGTCCCACCACGAACGTGGGCGCACCGAACAGGCCCAGCTCCTCCGCGCGTGCGGTCTGCGCGCGCAGCTTGTCCTTGTACGTTGCCGTCTGCGCCTTGGCGAGGGCGTCGTCGGCGTCGACTCCGACTTCCTGCAACACGGAGCGCATGTTCGCCTCGTCGTCGATCTCGCGGTCGTCAACGAAGTTGAGCGTGAACACGCGCTGCGCGAAGCGAAGGCCCCAGCCCTCGTCGAAGCCCACGATCGCCAGCCGCGTGGGCAACACCGCGCGACGGGGAAACTGCGTGGGCTTGTTCCAGCCGAGGCCCAGTTGCGCACAGATGCGCTCGAGGTCGCGGAACATGTACGCGCCCTTGACCGGATACTTGATGAACGGCGGCTGCTCGAGTCCCTGCTTCACGAACAGCGGCCCGAGGAAGAACGGCCGGTGCGTGAGGGTGTGGCCGCGCTGCTGCGCTTCGCGGTCGGCGACCATCACGGCGGGGTACGAATAGCTGCTGCCGAACTCGTAGAACAGCTCGATGTCCATGCCTGAGGCTTAGCTGAGCCCGTGCATCGTGAACAGGCGGGCCGCGCGTGCCTTCAGCGGATCGGACAGCAGCGCGCGCACGGTCAGCTCCGTGACGCCGTGCATGTGCTGGCGCTCGGCGGCCACCGCCATGAACGCCTCGGCGCGTCGGATCGCACGCCGTGCCGCGGTGCGACGCTCCTGCGCGTACGTGCCGAGCAGGCGCGTCTTCTGCGCCGGGTTCGCGAGCATGCGCGGCAGCAGCTCGGACAACATCATGGCGTCGAGCCAGCCCAGGTTCATGCCCTGGCCGCCGATCGGGCTGAGCACGTGCGCGGCGTCGCCGGCGAGCACGGTGTTGTCGCGCACGAACGTGTCGGCGAGGAAGTGCTCGGCACGAAACGCGCTGACCATGGTCGCGCTGCCGGGGCTCGCGCACTGGCCGGTGCGCTGACGGACCAGGCGCTCGACCAGAGCGAGATCGGGCGCTTGCGCGACGCGACCGAGCGCGACCACCCAGCGGCGCATCTGGTGCGGCAGCGGGAACGACTCGACCAGGCCATCGCGAGTGAGGAACACGGCCGCGGCGTCGCCGAAGGGCGTCTCGTCGCGCGTGTCGGCCATCATGAAGTTCGCGCGGTAAGGAGCGCCCTCGAACGGGATGCGCGCGCTCTCCCGCACCAGGCTGTACTTGCCCTCGCAGCCGATCACGAAGCGCGCCTGCACGCTGCGCGTGAGCTCTTCGCCGTCGCGCACGAACAAGGTCGTCGCGTTGCAGGCGTCCACCTGCGTGCCGCGCTCGTAGGCGCGATCGTTCAGGGCTTGGAGCCGACGCTCCAGCAGCGCCTCGGTCTGCGTCTGCGGCACCGTGAGCACGAACTGGAACGGGCCCGGCAAGCTGGAGAAGTCGATGGTGCCCAGCGTGCGTCGCTCGTCGAACGCGAACGCGTGGCGCACGTGCACCGCGTGCTGCATCAGCTGCGTGGCGACACCCGCCGCATCGAGGCAGTCGAGGCCCGGTGGATGCACACCCACCGCGCGCGAGTGTTTGCCACGCACGCGCCTGCGCTCGTAGACGCGCACATCGATGCCTCGCTGGAGCAACAAGCAGCCCAGCAGCAGGCCCACGGGCCCTCCGCCGACGATCGCGACATCCACGCGATCAGGCGTGCTCATGGACCTCTTTCTCCCCATTCTCCATGCGCGGAACGAAGCGCGGGCGGCTCGCGAAGCGCTCTTCGTAGTCGCCGGTCTCGCGCAGCGCTCGCTCCTCCGCACGGATCCGCGCGCGCAGCAACAAGCCATTGGCGAGGCTGAAGAGGATCGACGTCAGCCAGGCGCCGTGCACCAGCGGCAGCGCGGCGATCTCGAGCACCACGCCGAGGTAGTTCGGGTGGCGCACGTACTGGAACACGCCGTCGCTGATCGCGGGTGCGCCAGGCAGCGTGATGATCTTGACCGTCCAGCGATCGTCGAGTGCCTGCATCGCGAGCAAGCGCAGGACCTGTCCGGCCGAGAACACGAGCAGCGCGAGTACGGCCAGCCACACGCGAAAAGGACGGTCGAACAAGAACACTTCGAGCAGCGAGCTGAGCAGCCACCCTGCATGCAGCGCGATCATCCACGGCATCTGCTCGGGCGCGTGTTCGCTGGCACCTTCCTGAAGCAATGCCGCTTCGTTGCGCCGGCTGATCCAGACCTCGATCAGGCGCTGGATCACGACGCAAACGAGCAAGCAGACGTACGCGCCGGTCCCCATCTCAGCCCCCACACGGGTAAGTAGTCACCACTTCAAGAGCGCCGCCTCCGCGCAGAACGCGGGGCCCATGGCGAGCATCATTCCGTAGCTGCCGGCGGATGGTCGCACCCAGCGTCGGAAGGTGTCGAGCACGAACAACACGGACGCCGACGAGAGGTTGCCGATCTGCGCCAGCGAGCGGCGCGTCTGCACGAGCGCGTCGTCGGGCAACCCCAGGGCCTCGCTCATCGCGCTGATCACGGCCGGACCACCCGGGTGCGCCACCCAGGTCGCGATGTCGGGGATGCGCAGCTGATGGCGCGCGAGGATCGCATTCACCAGCGGCGGCAGACCTTCGCGCGCGATTGCGGGCACCTCCTTGCCGAGCACGATCTTGAAGCCGTGGTCGGTGACGTCCCAGCCCATCGTGCGCTCCGTGTTGGCGAAGAAGTGCGACTGGCTGTCGAGTACGCGAGGACCGCGCGCGGCCGGGTGCTTGGCACCGACCAGCACGACCGCGGCGGCACCATCGCCGAACAGGCCCGTCGAGATCAGGTTGGCCACCGAAGCATCATCGCGCTGCACCGTGAGCGAACAGAGCTCGACCGAGAGCAACACCGCGACCTGGTCGGGGTAGGCGCGCAGGTAGTCCGCCGCGCGCGCGATGCCCGCGCAGCCCGCGAGGCAACCGAGCCCGAACAGCGGCACGCGCTTGAGCGAGGGACGCAGCGCCATGCGGTTCATCAAGCGCGCCTCGATCGATGGCACCGCCAGGCCGGTGATCGTGGTGGAGAAGAACGCACTGACGTCCTCCGGCGCGAGGCCCGCGTCGGCGAGCGCCTCGCGGGTCACCTGCTCCGCCAGCGGCAGCGCGGCCTCCAGCCAGGCGTCGTTGCGGGCCCCGAAGCCGCGCAGCTCCGCGTAGCGTTCCGCGGGCAGCGCCAGGTAACGCTGCTCGACGCCAGCGTGCCGGAAGAAGCGCTGCAGCACCGCCTCGTCGACGTTCAGCTTGGGCAGCAGGTTCTGCGCGACACGCGCGAGGTCGGACTGTTCGTAGCGGTTGGGCGGCAGCGCGGTGGCGGTTCCGACGATCGCGGGGTGCATCGACCTGGCCGCTGCATCAACCGTACCGGTCCCCGATTGGTGCTTTGCGCCGCCATTTTCGCGGCCTGGTCCGCGCGTGCACGTGGACTCACGCCACGACGTGGCAGGGCGTCACAGCGTCAGAGGTACTTCTTGAAGAACGTCCACATCAGCTCGGCTGCGTTCTCGTACTGCTCGCCGCCGCCGTACTGCAGCGTGATCCAGGGGCCGGTGTTCTTGGCGCCCGCCCAGCCGTGGTCCATGCCCTTGAGCGTGCAGAGGCCGACCTCCTTGCCGGCCGGGCAGCCCTGGTTCCAGCGGCACTCGCCTTCCTTGATCGTCTGCGTGGTGGTTGCCGCCTGGCAGCCGTTGCGCTGCACCCAGTAGCCGTGTGCCTCGGTGCCGCAGGCCGGCGGGATCAGCGTGTCGCTGTCGCCGTGGATGATCAGCGCGGGGATCGCCTCGCCCGCGCAGCTGCCAGCGTAGGTGCCGCCCGAGTGCGCGGCGATCGCGCGCACGATGTCGCGGCCCTTGCAGCCGATGTGGTTCGCGAAGTAGCCGCCCATCGAGAAGCCGCCCACGAACACCTGCTCGGCGTTGATCGCGTGCGTCTTCTGGACCTCGGTCACGATCGCCTTCACGAACGCGAAGTCGTCCTGCGTGCTGGGCGCCGACACGAACGCGCCGACGTTGCACACGCCCTCGCCGACGTTCCAGGGCGACGAGCCCGCGCCGTCGGGGAACACCACCACGAATTTCTCGCGCTCGGCGACTGTCTTCCAGCTGGTGAGGTTCTCCATCACGGTGCCGGTCATCGTGAAGCCGTGATGCACGGACACCAGCGGCACCGCGGTCGTCTTGTCGGCGAGGCTGCGCGGCACGTACTGCTGGAAGGTGCGGTTCACGCCACCGACGCTGATCGTCTTCATCGTCGCGTTGCCCGCGGGCGGGTTGGTGGGCGGCGTGCTGCCGGCGTCCCTCGGCACGGCGGCGTCGATGCCCGCGTCGCGCACCAGGGGCGTGCTCGCGTCCGACTTGCCCGCGTCGTTCGGCGGCGTGTTGCCCGCGTCGCGCGGCGGCTGTCGACCTGCGTCCTGTCGGCCCGCATCCATGCGACCGGCGGGCGCTTCGTCGTCGCCGTCCTCGTCGCCATCGTCGTCCGGCTCGTTCACCGGGCTGTCGTTCTTCTCGTCACCGCAAGCCACGCCACCAAGCACCAGCGTGAGCACCAAAATCCAACGCGAGGGCCGCATGCCGCGCTGTCTAGCGCGCCGCTACTTCGAGCGCTTGATGCCGTAGTCACGCATTTCTTAGCCGATTCGCTCGTGCGCCGAGCGCTGTGATGTGGATGACGGCGCGCGTTGGTGCGACGGAAACCATCGTGGCGGGGCGAGCTACCCCTGTGCGTTCCGCTTTGATCCTAATCGTTTAGCGAGGGGAGACGAGTGCACGAATTACGCAGAAACACGTTGCCCTGGCCCCTACGGTCTCGCTAAATGGCTCGGGTCTCGACGATGAGAGCGCCTGAATTGCCCGCTTTCGTACGAGTCATTCCTTCCTTGAGCGAGGCACCATGAGTTCCGACAAGCGCTTGCTTCACTGGCTTCTGCGCGGGCTGATGGCCCATGCGTTGGTCCTGTCCACGGGCGCATCGTTGAGCGCCTGCGGCGGCGACGAGTCCGGCAAAGGCACCACGACCGACGAAGGGTCGGCGGACGAGGACGAAGGCACCGAAGACGAGGACAAGGACCCTCCCGTCACGGGCAGCCGCGACTCCGGCATGCGTGACTCGTCGGTGCGCGACTCCGGCAAGCCGCCGGTCGTCAAGGACGACGCGGGCGACACGACGCCGCCCGCGAAGGACGCCGGCGGAACCAAGCTCGACGGTGGAACAGTCGACGCTGGCAAGACCGATGCGACCACGCCTCCGCCCGCGCCGGGTGGCGGCTACATCCGTGGCGACGCGCCGACCTCGGCCAGTGCGTCGGCCAAGGGCAAGTACGCCGTCAAGACGTACACCAACGGCTACCGCGATGGTCCGGCCTACGCCGACTCGACGATCCACTACCCGACCGACGCCGAGCCGCCGTTCGCGATCATGGCGATCGTGCCCGGCTTCGTGTCGCCGCAGAGCTCGATCCAGAACTGGGGCCCGTTCCTGGCGTCGCACGGCATCGTGACGATGACCATCGGCACCAACTCGCCGGGGGATCAGCCGCCGGCGCGCGAGGCCGCGCTGCTCGACGCGCTCAAGACGCTGGAGTCCGAGAACACGCGCGAGGCGAGCCCGCTCAAGGGCAAGCTCGATCTCACGCGTCAGGCCGTGGGTGGCTGGTCGATGGGTGGCGGCGGTACGCTGCTGGCCGCGGAGCACACGCCCTCGCTCAAGGCCGCGATGGCGATCTGCCCGTGGAACCCCGGCTACAACTACGGCAAGGTCAAGGTGCCGTCGCTGATGTTCGCGGGCACGCTCGACACGCTCGCGGGTGGCCAGTCGCAGCCCTTCTACCAGTCGATCCCGGAGACCACGCCCAAGCTGCTGTGGGAGGTCAACGGCGCGGACCACTGGTACGCCAACGATCCGGCCGGGCAGGGCGGCGCCGTCGGTCGCTACGGCTTGTCGTTCGTGAAGGTCTTCCTGGAGGGTGACGAGCGCTACCGCCCGTTCCTCAAGGAGAAGGGCCCCAACGCGTCCGACTTCCGCACCAACATGTGATCGCTCAGCGAAGGAGCGCGCTCAGCCGCTCCGTCGCTTCCTTGCGCGACTCGCGGTAGTCGTCGCTCGCGAGCACGCTCTGCTGCAGGCGACCCGGCTCGCCGATGACACGACCCGCGACCACCATCGTGTGCAGCGCCTGCGTCGTGTCGGAGAGCGCGAGCGCGCGTGGCAGATCGAGGCCCGGCCAGAAGGCGGGGTGGTCGACGTCCCAGACCGCGAGGTTGGCGAGGGCGCCGTCCGCGATCACGCCGGCGCGAAACGCGGGGTGCAGCGCACCGGGGCGCGACCACACGCGCTCGAGCAGGCGCTCGCTGGTGACGTGGCGCGCCCAGGCGCTGGCGCGCTCGCTGCGGCTGTTCCAGACGTCGCGCGCGTAGGTGGCCTCGCCGCTCTCCAGGAAGCTGGCGTAGTCGAGGCTGCTCGCGATCGGCGCGGTGGCGGCGCCGTGACAGAGGCGCAGCTCCTTCTGCAGGTTCATGGAGTCGTTGCTGGAGGCGCAGTCGGTGGCGACCACCCACGACACGTCGAGCTCGCCCCACAACGACACCGGCGCGGGGAAGCCGAACTGTTGCTGCGAGCTGGGGCAGTACACCAGCGTGTGGCGGTTGGCGTCCAGGCCCTGCAGGTCTTGCAGCGTCGCGAACAGAGCGTGCGTGAGCACCACGCTCGGCGCGCGCTCGAGCACGCCTTCGCGCGCCAGCAACGCGATCGGCGTACGTCCCTCGCGTTGCTCCACGCGTGCGAGCTCGTCGTAGCTCTGCGCCACGTGGATGTGCACCGGCAGCTCGTGTTGCTCGGACAGCTCGGCGATGCGACGCAGCAGCGCGGGGCTCACGGTATCGGTGGCGTGTGGACCGAGCGCGGCGAACACACCGGCGGCGTGATGACGCGCGCTGGTGGCGAGCTGCAGCGTGGTGGCGAGCGCGGCCTCGAAGCCGTCGCGATCGGGCCCCGCCAGGTCTTGCACCGTGGGCGCGACCACGCCGCACAGGCCGGTGTCCAGCAGCGCATCCGCGACCGCGCTGCCGCCGTAGTAGTGATCCCAGACCAGGCCGACGCCACAGAGCAGCGACTCGTATGCGCCCATGCGCGAGAACGCGCGGATGTCCTCGGGCGTGAGCCGCGACTCGAACGCGAAGTACAGATCCTCGACCAGGTTGCGACGTGCGCCGCTGGCCTCGACGCCGCGCAGGAACGCGAGCGCGAGGTGCGTGTGCGCGTTGACGAACGCCGGCGTGATCAGGCGCTCGCCGAAGTCGAGCGTGCCGGGCTCGCTGGTCGGCTCGACACGTGTGATGCGGCTGCCCAGCACGTGCAGGCGGGCCGGCCGAATCACCAGCTGGTCATGCTCGTGCAACAGCACACGGCGCGAGGAGATCGTGAGTGCCACCGGCCGAGTGTAGCTTGTTGACGGCCTTGGCCCGTCGTCTCATCGTGCCAACCTTGCGAGGGAGCACGAGATGACTCAGCTGCTAGCCGTCACCGACTTGCACGATCAACGCTTCGACGCGCTGGTGCTGGTCTCGCCCACGCCGCGCACCGGCCACGCCGCCATCGACCAAGCGCTCGCGCGCGCCCACGCGCTGGACCTGCGGGTAGGCCAGGAAGTGCAGCTGGTTCCGGCCTCCGACGTGGCGGGAGGCCGGCTGATCTTCGCGCCCACCGGGCCGCTCGATCGCGACTACGACGATGTGCGCCGGGTGGCGGATGCGGCCGGACGCGGCATGGCGCGTGCGCGCGACGCGGGGGCCGAGCGGCCACTGCTCTGGCTGTTCGGGGTGGACCGCTTCCCGCAAGCGGGAGCGAGCGCGCTGCTGGCCGCGCTGGCCGTGCTCTGGGAGCCGCTGGAGGCGCGCGAGGCGGGGCGCAAGCAAACGGTCACGCACGTGGGGCTGGTGGGCGCGGCGGAGACGGTACGGCAGGTCCAGGCGCTGGAGCGCGGCCGCAGCCTGGCGCGCGACCTGTGCGGCACCGAGCCGGAGCGCATGCGTCCCGAGGCGTTCGCGGCCGAGTGCGTCGATGCATTCGCGGACAGCCAGGTCTCGCTGCGCGTGATCGAGGAGCTCGACACGCTCGGCTACCAGTATCCGCTGTTGATGGCGGTCGCGCGTGCGTCGCTGGCGGTGGAGCGGCATCGGCCGCGCGTGATCTCGCTGGAGTACGTGGGCGAGGGGCCGATCGAGCGCACGCTGTTCCTGGCGGGCAAGGGGCTGACTTACGACACCGGCGGCTCGGACGTGAAGGTCGGCGGCCACATGGCGGGCATGAGCCGCGACAAGGGCGGCGCCGCGGCGGTGGCAGGGCTGTTCCGTACGCTGAGCGAGCTGGCGCCGCCGCGGCTGCGTGTGGTCGGCGAGCTGGGCGTGTTGCGCAACAGCACCGGTCCGGATGCCTACGTCAGCGACGAGATCATCACCAGCCACGCCGGCGTGCGCGTGCGCGTGGGCAACACGGATGCGGAAGGTCGCCTGGTGTTGGCGGACTTGCTCTCGCACCTGCGTCGAGCGGCGCTCGATGCGGTCGACCCGCACCTGTTCTCGCTGGCGACGCTGACCACGCACGCGCACCGTGCGGTGGGGCAGTACTCGATTGCGCTCGACAACGGACCTGCGCGTCGACGTAACGTGGCGCACGAGCTAGCTGCG
>JBEVNG010000069.1:0-13038 GCA_040508235.1 Polyangiales bacterium
CCGATGTTCTCGATCAGCTCCGCGAGGTCGTCCTCGAAGAACGGCGCCACGTAGATGTTGCGCTTGAACTGCTCGATCGGGTTCATCTCGAAGGCCTGCGGCATCTTCTTCCAGACCAGCTTCATCTGCCGGAACAGGTTGGTCACCCAGGCGCCGCCGTTCTCGATCATCGCGATGTTGAGCTTGGGAAAGCGCGTCAACATGCCGTGCGACACCATGGCCGCGCAGCTGTCCTCGATGGGGCGCGAGAGCGCGCTCATGTGGCGGAACGGGTCGTGCTTAAAGGGCAGCATCTCGCTCGGGCCGGTCCAGTCCGACGTGTAGCGCGAGTAGCCGCTGTCCGACGAGTGCATCGAGACGAGCACGTTCTCCGCCTCGACGATCTTCCAGAACGGATCGAACTCGGGGTAGGCGAACGAGCGCGAGTGACGGTAGCCGGGCACCGGCGCCGGCCGGATCAGCACCGTGCGCGCGCCGCGCTCGAGGCACCACTCCAGCTCCTTCACGGCCTTGTCGACGTTCGGCAGCGTGATCACCGGCACCGTGAAGATGCGGTCCTTGAAGTTGAAGGACCAGGTCTCGTGCAGCCACTCGTTGAGCGCGTGCACCACCGCGTGGGTGGTGTCCGGATCGTCGCGCATGCGCTCTTCAATCAGCGAGGCCAGCGTGGGGAACATCAGCGTGCGGTCGATGCCCTGCTTGTCGAGCTCGGCCAGCCGCGACACCGGCTCGCGGAACTCCGGCGGGCACTTGATGGGCTTGCCGGTGAGCTCGCGCATCGACAGCCCCTTGGGGTTGCCGTTCTTGAAGTAGTCCTCGTGCGCGCCAGGGCGTGCGATCACCTCGAACGTGGGGTTCGGGATGAACTCGCTGATGGTGCCGCGGACGACGATCTTCTTCCGCTTGTTGACCTCGACGTACTGAATGACGCCCCGGTACTTCTCCGGGAGGAACTTCGTGAAGGCGTCCTCGGTCTCGTAGAGGTGATGGTCAGCATCGAAGACGGGGAATGGGTGTCGGCGCTGGAAGGTCATGCTCCTGGCCTACGCCGTTCTGACGTCGACGTCAATTTCATTTTGACTCCGACGTCAGATTCGCGTAGCCATTCGAGTATGCCCCCACCCTTGCCAGCCGCGCCGTACCTGAAGATCCCGGAGCACGGCGACCCGTACCTGGTCGGCTCGATCTGCAACGCGTGCGACGCGCGCTTCCTCGGCGAGCGCTCGATCTGCGCACGTTGTGGTGCGCGCGACAAGATGACCGCCAAGAAGCTGGCGAACGAGGGCACGCTGCACACGTACTCGATCGTGCATCGCTCGATGCCCGGCGTCGTGGTGCCGTACGTCTCCGCGGTGGTCGACCTCAGTGATGGCGTGAGCATCAAGGGAAACCTGCTGAACGTGGAGCCGGATCCGAAACGGATCACATTCGGCATGCCCGTCGAGGTGGTCTATGGCGATGCTCTCGGGCGCAAGGACCGCGAGGGCAACTCTTACCTCAGCTACTTCTTCCAGCCCCGCAGGAGCGCGCAATGAGTGACGTGTTTGTGCTCGGCGTCGACATGATCAAGTTCGGCCGCTTCCCCGAGCAGACGGTGCCGCAGCTCGGTGGCACCGCGGCCCTGATGGCGCTCGATGACGCGGGCCTGCGCATCCAGGACATGCAGGCCGTCTACTGCGCCAACCTCGGCCAGAGCAACGGCATGGTCGGACAGCGCATCCTGCACGAGATCGGGCAGACCGGCGTGCCGGTGGTGAACGTGGCCAACGCGTGCGCCGCCGGTGCGACCGCGTTCCGCGAGGCTTGGATCGCGATCAAGGCGGGCCTGTACGACCTGGTGCTCGCGGTCGGCGTGGAGCAGATGGGGCGCGGTCTGCTCGGAGGCGGTGGAGCCAACGGCATCCCCACCGAGGGCCTGCTCGGCGCGGGCACCATGCCCGCCGTGTTCGCCGAGGCGGGCATGGAGCACAGCCGCAAGTACGGCACCACGTTCGAGCAGTTCGCCAAGGTGTCCGTCAAGAATCACCACCACTCGACGCTCAACCCCAAGGCGATGTACCGCTACGAGACGCCGCTGGAGCAGGTGCTGCACGCGGAGATCATCGCCTACCCGAACACCAAGCTGATGTGCGCGGTCAACGTCGACGGCGCCGCCGCGGTGGTGCTCGCGTCGGAGAAGAAGGCGCGCGAGCTGGGCATGAAGCGCGCGGTGCGCGTCAAGGCGTCCGTGCTCACCAGCGACCCCTGGCAGGAGCGCAACCTGGTGCAGCCGGACATCAACACCAGCACGCGCAACGCCGCCAAGCAGGCCTACGAGATGGCGGGCGTCGGCCCGCAAGACCTCAGCCTGGTCGAGCTGCACGACTGCTTCGCGACCGCCGAGATCCTGCACTACGAGAACCTCGGACTGTGCGCGGACGGGGAGGGCGGCAAGCTGATCGACTCCGGCGACACGGAGCTCGGTGGACGTATCCCGGTGAACGTCTCGGGCGGTCTGCTCTCCAAGGGACATCCGCTCGGCGCCACCGGAATCGCGAACATCTACGAGGTCGCCACGCACCTGCGCGGCGAGGCGGGCGAACGTCAGGTCCAGGGCGCGCGGCTCGGTCTGACGCACGTGTTTGGCCTCGGCAGCGCCGCCGCGGTCCACATTCTCGAGCGAGTCTAAAGCGATGAGCAGCGACGATATCCACACCCCCCTGTACATTCCCGAGCTGCTCGCCAACGTGCTGAGCCAGACTCCCAAGCGCGCCTTCATCCGCCTCGCGGGTGGACCCACCATCACGGTGGGTGAGATGCGCGACAGCGCGAGCCGGTACTCGCAGGCGCTGCAGAGCCTCGGCGTGCGCACGGGCAGCCGCGTCGCGACGCTGTCGACCAACCGCCCCGAGGTGCTGCACATCAAGAACTCCATCGATTTGATCGCGGCGGTGGCGGTGCCGATGCATCCGCTCTCGGGCCTCGCGGATCACGCGCACGTCGTGCTGGACGCGCAGATCGAGGTCTTGATCTTCGACGCCGATCGCTTCGGCGAGCGCGCCGCGGAGCTGGCCAAGCAGGCGCCGAACCTCAAGCTGATCGCGATCGGCTCCAGCCCCGTCGCCAAGGACATCGTCGAGCTCGCCAACGGCTTCACGCCGCAGGTGTTGGTCGCGCCCAAGCTGACGGGCAGCACCATCTCGCGGCTGAGCTATTCGGGCGGCACAACGGGCAAGCCCAAGGCACTGCCGGGCACGCAGCGCAGCGCGCTGGCGGCGTTCCAGATCATGCTGGCGGAGTGGGAGTGGCCCAAGGAGCCGCGCGTGCTCTCGTGCGCGCCGCTCAGCCACGCCGGGGGCGCGATGATCCTGCCCACGCTGATCAAGCAGGGCACGCTGATGATCCAGCCGGGCTTCGACCCGGTGGCCGTGATGCAGGCGATCCAGGAGTACAAGATCAACTGCATGATGCTGGTGCCGACGATGATCTACGCGTTGCTGGACCATCCACGCTTCGGCGAGTTCGACCTGTCGAGCCTGGAGACGGTGTTCTACGGCGCCTCCGCGATCGCACCTGCGCGCCTCAAGGAGGCCATCGAGCGCATCGGCCCGGTGTTCTTTCAGTTCTACGGCCAGGCCGAGGCACCGATGACGATCACCGTGCTGCGCAAGGCGGAGCACGACGTGAACGATCTGAAGCGGCTGGCCAGCTGCGGCCGTCCGGTGCCGTGGGTGCGCGTGGAGTTGCTGGACGGTCAAGGCAAGCCCGTGCCGAACGGCGAGCCCGGCGAGATCTGCGTGCAGGGCCCGCTGGTGATGGACGGCTATCGTGACAACCCGGAGCTCACGGCCGAGGCGATGCGCGGCGGCTGGCTGCACACGGGCGACGTGGCGGTGCGCGACGAGGATGGCTTCCTGCGCATCGTCGACCGCACCAAGGACATGATCGTCACCGGCGGCTTCAACGTGTACCCGCGCGAGATCGAGGACATCATCGGCGAGCATCCCGCGGTGTCGCAGGTGGCGGTGATCGGGGTGCCGCACCCCAAGTGGGGCGAGGCCGTGAAGGCGTTGGTGGTGACGCGCAGTGGCGCGCGCGCGACGGGCGACGAGCTGGCGGCGCTGGTCGCCACGCGAAAGGGCTCGTACCAGGCGCCCAAGATCGTCGAGTTCATCGACGCCATCCCGCAGACGCCGCTCGGCAAGCCCGACAAGAAGGCGCTGCGCGTGAAGTACGGCCAGCCCATCGTTTGAAATTGGAAAGACTGTCTGCAGACAGTCTGATCTGAGCTTCTCCAGACAGCTCGCAGAGTGCGCCCGGTGCGTCACCTGCGGGCTTTTCTACTTCCTGCGTGCGACAAGGAACCGGGCTGGCCGCCGCGCGCTAATCGTTGGCCGTGTCCGGCGCTGTCACTTCTGTCCCTTGCCGTCATAGGTTGCGAGGAGGCAGCGGTTCGATATCCACGAGCAAAAGCTCCAGGACGCGGGTTCATGCGTCCGAACGGGGCCCTCGGGGGAGCTTTGTCTGGAGCCAGAGGTGGCTGCGGGCGGGCCGAGCTGCGTCCTCGACAAGGGAGGAAGCATGGACTCGAGAAGGTGTGCGCGCCTGCTGGCGCTGGTCTGCGGAAGCATCGTCACGATCTTACTGGTCGCGCAGGGCGCGCTGGCCGCGAACGCGCAGGGCGTCTACGGCTACTGGAAGAGCCTCGACAAGGAAACCGGCAAGCCGCAGAGCATCTTCGAGCTCTACGCCGACGGCGACAAGCTGGCGGGCAAGATCGTGAAGATCTTCCCCAAGCCCGGCGAGAAGCACGACCCCATCTGCCGTGAGTGCAGCGGCAACCAGAAGGACCAGCCCAAGGTCGGCCTGGTGTTCCTGCACGACTTCGTCCGCGTGAAGGACAAGCCGCGCAAGTGGGTCGACGGCAAGCTGCTCAACCCCGAGAACGGCAAGACGTACGGCGCCGAGGTCGAGCTCTCCGAGGACGGATCGAAGCTCAACGTCTACGGCTACATCCGCATCCTCTTCAAGATCGGCGGCACGAACGTGTGGGTTCGGCCGAGCGCGGAAGAGCTTCAGAACCTGAGTGACTGATCTTTTCTTTGCTTGCGCTGAAGGGAGTGGAGCATGTCCAGGAAGTTTGGGATTGGCGTGGGTGCCGCGAAGCTGACGATTCTGGTCGCGATGGGATGCGCGGACGAGGGCATCACGCACATCGCCGGGCCGTACCCGGTGAAGACCGCGGACGCGGGCAAGCCACCGAAGGTGGATGCGGGCAGAAAGCCGGTCGAGGAAGATCCGGACGACCAGAGCGGTGAACAGACCGACGACGAGCCGCCGCCCGAGCAGGAAGAGCCCGTCGATGCCGGCACCAAGAAGGATGCGCGCGCGCCGGTGGTCGACGCGGGCAAGACCGAGGAAGAGGAGCCCACGGAAGAAGAGCTCCCGCCGTGTCCCAGCGGCTACTCGTGCATGGATCCTGCGGGGCCGCTCATGGCCATGGGCTTGAGCGGCATGATCACCGACCCCGACGGGAATGCGGTGGAGTTCTCGTGCGCCAAGGGTGGCCAGGAGACTTGTGACCCCAAGGATCCCAAGAAGAGCTGCCCCAACTTCAGCGATCCGTACTGCGCCCACGTCAAGCTCAGTGGTCTGCTCGCGGTCGAGCTCGACCAGTGCGCCCAGAAGTGCACGCCATGAAGCAGCTCCGCGCCATCTTCCTGATGTTGCTGGTGGCGAGCCATGCCTCCGCGAGTACCGACATCAACGGCCTCTACGATGCTCGTTCGCACGGCATGGGCGGCACCGGCGTCGCGTTCCTGGACAGCACCGGCGCGATCCCGATCAACCCGGCGCTGCTCGATCAGATCGGCAAGCTCACGCTCAACCTCGACGTGTTCGGCATCGCGGCGCAGCCGCAGGCGCCTTACACCGTCTACCATCAGAACGACGACGGCTCTTACTACACCAACTACGAGACCGTCCGCTCCAAGTCCGCCATGGCGCCGCTGCCCTTCCTGGGTGCGGCCTACCGGCTGCACGAGCGAATCGTGCTGGGAATCGCGGCCTATCCGGTGATCGGACAGGGAACGTCCGCCAAGTATCGGCCGGCGCCGGACCAGTTTCCGAACATGGTGGCGACCAACAAGGCGGCGATGGGGCTGATCGAGGTCGGCGAGGCTCTCTCGTTCCGTCTGCTCGACAACCTCTCGCTCGCGCTGATGTGGCGCATCACGTACATGAACCAGTCGGTGTCGACGCCGACGCCGACCGGCTTGCCGCCGGCGGGCGTGCTGATCGATCCGTCCGAGGACCCGAACAACCCCAAGGTCGTCAACGCCGACCAGAACATCACGGGTCTCGACTTCAAGGGCTTCCAGTTTGGCCTGTTCTACAAGCCTACACGCAACCTGCGGCTCGGCTTCACCTACCGCAGCAAGGTCTCGGTGTGGGGCGAGGGCGAGACCAAGACGCGCCTCGGCGGCAACGAGATCAAGATCCCGACCGAGGGCGGCTTCAAGAACCCGCACACGCTCCGCGGCGGCGCGGCGCTCTCGGTGCTGAACGACAAGCTGCTGCTGGCCGCGGACTTCAAGTACCTGTTCTACGCGGAGGCGTTCAAGACGCTCAAGCAGGTGCGCACCAACCCGGGGCAGGAGCCGATGGCCTCTTACACTCCGGCGTACTGGAACAACTCGTGGGTCGTTCAGCTCGGTGCGGAGCTGAAGGCTGGGGACATCGTGGCCGTGCGCACGGGCTACACCGTGCTCAAGTCCGCGACCAACGGGGACTACGCGCCGGCGTTCATGGCGCCGCCGGGGCACTCGCACCTGGTGACCGGTGGGCTCGGCTTCCACGTGAGTGACCACGTGGACATCGACGTCGCGGGAGGCTTCGTGATCCTGCAGAGCATGGTCATGAAGGCGACCGAGTACAACGCCGGCATCGGCAAGTACGCATCCCGCGGCGGCGAGTTCTCGCTGATGGCGTCGTACCACCGCTAACCAAGTAATCACGGGAAGATGCGGCAGGGCTGTCCCCGGCGGCCAGCCCTGCCCGAAGCCGGCCTGCCTTGGCCGTTGTCCGCCAATCCTTGGCCCTGCGCGGAGCTATCCGGGGACCCCCCCGGATAATAAGGTCCAGCCTGCGCGCACCCGACGCCTGCCATGCGCCGACGCCATGGCTCGCCGCGTTGAACTCCACGGCTCTTTAGCAATCCGACTTGTTGCGAGGCGTCCCGTATGACGATGGCAGTATCCAAGACCGACGGCGTCTACTACGACCCCTACGACTTCGAGATCGACGAAGATCCGTACCCCGTGTGGAAGCGGATGCGGGACGAGGCGCCGCTCTACTACAACGAGAAGTACGAGTTCTGGGCGCTGAGCCGCTACGAGGACGTCGAGCGCGGCCTCAAGGAGTGGAAGAAGTACAGCTCCGCCAAGGGCACGCTGCTGGAGATCATCAAGAGCGGCTCCGAGCTGCCGCCGGGCATGTTCATCTTCGAGGATCCGCCCGATCACGACCTGCACCGCGCGTTGCTGGTCAACATCTTCACGCCGCGTCGGATCGCCGCGCTGGAGGAGAAGATCCGCGCGTTCTGCGTGCAGACGCTGGAGCCCAAGGTCGGCTGCGAGGGCTTCGACTTCATCGAAGACCTCGGCGCGCAGATGCCGATGCGCACGATCGGCATGCTGCTCGGCGTGCCGGAGCAGGATCAGGAAGCCATCCGCGACCGCAACAACGCGGGGCTCCGGCTCGCGGAGGGCGCGCCGCCGGACATGCAGAAGCGCCTGAGCGAGGGCGAGGGTGGCGTGTTCGCCGAGTACATCGAGTGGCGCGCCAACAATCCGTCCGACGACATCATGAGCGACCTGCTGCGCGCGGAGTTCACGGACACCGACGGCACGCGGCGTCGCCTCAGCCGTGAAGAGGTGCTCGGCTTCGTCAACCTGCTCTCGGGGGCGGGCAACGAGACCACTGCGCGCCTGATCGGCTGGGCCGGCAAGGTGCTGGCGGACTTCCCGGACCAGCGTGCTCTGCTGGTGAAGGAGCCCACGCTGATCCCGCGCGCGATCGAGGAGCTCTTGCGCTTCGAGTCGCCGTCGCCGGTGCAGGGCCGCTACGTCACCGAAGAGGTCGAGCACTACGGCACCAAGATCCCCGCGGGCAGCACGATGTTGTTGCTCACGGCCTCGGCCAATCGCGACGAGCGCCGCTTCGCCAACCCGGACGCGTTCGACGTGCGCCGCACCGGCAGCCACGTCGCGTTCGGCCACGGCATCCACTTCTGCCTGGGTGCGGCGCTGGCCCGGCTGGAGGGACGCGTCGCGCTGGAGGAGGTGCTCAAGCGCTTCCCCGAGTGGGAGGTCGACAAGCAGAAGGCCGTGCAGGCGCGGACTTCGACGGTGCGGGGCTGGGAGACCATGCCGGTCAAGGTGAAGTGAGTTTTCTGGTTCGTCTGCAGACGTTCGCGATGTTTTGCTCGCGCGCGGAGAGACCGCGCGCTTCGACCTGACTTGGAGAGATGACATGTCAACTTTCGATCTGTTCGGGTACCGCGGCAAGCGCGCCCTGGTCGTGGGCGGGGCGACCGGTATGGGCGCCGCAGTTGCCGAGGCAGTTCGCGACGCGGGCGCCGAGGTCGTGGTCATGGACCGCGCCAAGATCTCGCTCTCGGGCGTGAAGACGATCGCGCTCGATCTGTCGGAGAAGGGCTCGATCGACGCGGCGATCAAGGAGCTCGGCGGCGCGCAGTTCCACGCGCTGTTCAGCTGTGCGGGCGTCGCCGACGGCACCCCCGGCATCGAGCGCATCAACTTCATCGGCCACCGCTACATGATCGACCAGCTGCTGGCGAAGGATCAGCTCCCGCGTGGCTCGGCGATCGGCTTCATCTCGTCCGCGGCGGGCATGGGCTGGGAAGCGAACCTGCCGCTGCTCACCGAGTTCCTGGAGATCAGCGACTTCGACGAGGCCACGGCCTGGGTCAAGGAGCAGGGCAAGGCCGACTACATGTGGAGCAAGCAGGCGATCTGCGCGTACGTCGCGCAGCAGGCGCTGCCGCTGCTGAAGAAGGGCATCCGCATCAACGCGACCTTGCCCGGTCCGACGGACACTCCGCTCGCGCGCGCGAACAAGGATCGCTGGCTCGGCTTCGGCGCCGACTACCGCAAGGAGGCCAACGTGGAGGTCTCCACCGCGGCCGACCAGGCGCTGCCGCTCGTGTTCCTGTGCAGCGCGGCGGCCTCGGCCGTCAGCGGCATCACCGTGGTCACCGACATCGGCTTCATGAGCTCGGCGATCGCGGAGTCGTTCCCGTCCGCCAAGATGACCATCAACTTCCTGCGCGGCGTGGGTGGGGCCGCACCGGCTCCTCGCAAGGACCTGTCCAAGGCGGCGGCGCTCAAGGTCAAGCCCGAGTCGCGCATGCTGATCGACGGCAAGCTCGTCGAGGCGGACAACAAGGCGACCTTCCCGAACATCAACCCGGCCACCGAGGAGAAGCTCGGCGACGTGGCGGATGCGGGGCGCAGCGAGATGCAGCGCGCAATCCACGCCGCGCGCCGCGCGTTCGACGAGACCAACTGGTCCAAGGACCGCGACTTCCGCAGGCACTGCCTGGAGCAGCTGCAGAAGGCGATCGAGGAGGAGAAGGAAGAGCTGCGCGAGCAGATCATCCTCGAGGCCGGCGCGCCGCGCATGTCGACCAACCGCCAGCAGCTCGACGTGCCGGTGAAGGACGCGATCAAGTACCCGCTGGAGCTGCTCGACAAGTACGAGTGGGAGCGCGTGATGCCGGATGCGCCCGGCAACGGCGGCGAGCCCAACCACCGCCGCGTGTGGCGCGAGCCGATCGGCGTCGTGGGCGCGATCACGCCGTGGAACTTCCCGTTCGAGGTCGCGATCAACAAGCTCGCGCAGGCGCTGGCGACCGGCAACACCGTGGTGCTCAAGCCGGCGCCGGACACGCCCTGGAGCGCGACCATCCTCGGCCGTCTGATCGCGGAGAAGACCGACTTCCCGGCTGGCGTGGTGAACATCGTCACCTCGTCCGATCACATGGTCGGCGAGGATCTGACGCTGTCGCCGCTGGTCGACCTGATCTCGTTCACGGGTTCGACCGCGGTCGGTCAGCGCATCATGGAGAAGGGTGCGGCCACTCTCAAGCGCACCTTCCTGGAGCTCGGCGGCAAGTCGGCCAACATCGTGCTCGACGACGCCAACCTGGACGGCGCGCTGCTCGGTGCGCTCGCGGTGTGCTTCCACTCCGGCCAGGGCTGCGGCATCCCCACGCGCATGCTGGTGCCCAAGAGCAAGTACAAGCAGTGTGTCGAGCGCGTCACGCAGATCCTGAAGATGGCGCCGGTCGGCGATCCGCAGCGACCTGACGTGATGGGCGGACCGCTCGTCTCGTCGCGCCAGCGCGATCGCGTGCTCGGCCTGATCGCCAAGGGCATCGGCGAGGGCGCCAAGCTCGCCGTCGGCGGCGGCAAGCTGGAGGGCTTCGACAAGGGCTACTACGTCGCGCCCACGCTGTTCGTCGATGTCGATCCAAACATGACCATCGCGCAGGAAGAGGTCTTCGGCCCGGTGCTGTGCCTGATCCCGTTCGAGGATGACGACGACGCGGTGCGCATCGCCAACAACAGCAAGTACGGCCTCGTTGGCAGCGTGAACTCCAGCTCGCTGGAGCGCGCGTTGTCGGTCGCCAGCCGCATCAAGGCGGGCGTGCTCTCCATCAATGGCGGCGCGGCCCACGGCGCGGACATGCCGTTCGGCGGCTACAAGCTCAGCGGGCTCGGCCGTCAGAGCGGCACCTACGGCTTCGACCAGTACACCGAGGTCAAGGCGGTCGCGTGGCCGACCAGCCTGCAGCCGGCGAAGAAGGCCTGATCATGACGCTGTTCAACTACAAGTTCGCGCACGCCGCGATCCTGGTCTCCGACCTCGAGCGCTCCAAGGAGTGGTATGCGCGCGCGGTCGGCTGGGAGCACGAGTTCACGCTGGACTTCGACGAGTCGCTCGGCAAGGCCAACAAGTACGGCACCAAGGGCCGCATCTCGATGGGCAAGTTCGGCGGCGTGCCGCTGGAGTTCGTGCAGATGGAGGTGTCGCTGGAGCGCAAGGAGCTCTCGCCGCACTACGGCATCTTCATGTGCTCGGTGCACACGGCGGATCTGAAGCCGGTGCTCAAGTACCTCGAAGAGCAGAACATCCCCGTCACGCGCAAGATGAACGTCGGACGTGGTGCGCTGATCGTGCTGACCGATCCGGATGGTCAGGAGATCGGCATCCTCGGCCCCCCCTTGGAGCTTTGAAGCGATGAGTCAGCAGCTTCGGGTTGGATTCGTCGGCGTCGGCCGTATGGGCTCGGCGATGTTGCAGTGCGTGCTCGAGGCGGAGTACCACGCGACGTTGTTCGATCCGTCCGAGGCGGCGACGTCTCCCTTCCTCTCCAAGTTCCCCGAGCGCGTGCGGGTCGCGCGCTCGGGGCGCGAGGCCTCTTCGGAGTCCGACGTGATCTCGATCGTGGTCAACACGAACGAGCAGCTGGTCGCGGCATGCCTCGGTGACGACGGCGTGTTCGCGGGCGCACGTCCGGGCTGCGTCGTGCTCATCCACTCGACCGTCAACCAGGAGACGCTCCGACAGCTGGGGAAAGTTGCCGAGGAGCGCGGCATTCAGTTGCTCGATGCGCCCGTCGCGGGCGCCAAGGGACAGCTTAGTGTCGGGGACCTGGCGGTGATGGTCGGTGGAGACAAGGCGAGCTTCGAGCGCGCCAAGCCGATCATGGAGACCTACGGTGGGCTGGTCGTGCTGCTGGGACCGCTGGGTGCGGGGCTCGACGCCAAGCTGGCGCTCAACATGTTCCGCTACCTGTGCATGATCGCCGGCCAGGAAGCGACCGCGCTCGCCGAGCAGACCTCGCCCGGCGCGGGCGCGGCGATGTCGCAGCTGGTCTCGCATGCGCAGGCCAATCGCTACATCGGCAACAACGATCGGCGCGCGGCCTTCGAGAAGCTGCCGGTCGCCGGTCGTCAGAACGATGCCGAGCTCGCGCAGAAGGATCTCCGTGCGGCGATCGCGCGCGCGGCCGAGGTCGGCATGAAGCTCCCCAGCGCCGAGCTCGCGCTGGGCTTGATGCATCGCGTGTGGTTCGTCGAGCCTCGCAAGTAGTCAGGAGAAGAAGAATGTCTCTCGCCTCGTCCACCTCGCCCTCGCAAAGCCGCGTCAAGCAAGAGCAGATCAAGGCCAACATCGGCAGCCGCGTGCTCAACACCAAGCAGGAGCTGCTGCAGGGAGATCTCGGGCCCGCGCTCAAGGAGCTGCTGCAGCAACGTGGTGTGCTGGTCTTCCCGGAGCTGCACCTCACGGACGAGGAGCAGATCGCGTTCACGAAGACGCTCGGCAAGTTCGAGCCGGAGCGCTCGTCGGGCGATGGCGTCTTCAAGGTCACGCTCGACACCAACCAGAGCGCCAGCGCGGAGTACCTCAAGGGCTCGCTGTACTGGCACATCGACGGCACGCTCAACGACGTGCCGATCCTGGCGTCGATCCTGAACTCGCGGAAGCTTTCCGACTGGGGCGGCAACACCGGGTTCTGCAGCACCTACGCGGCGTGGGAGAACCTGCCCGAGGAGAAGAAGAAGGAGCTCGAGGCCCTGCGCGTGATGCACGCGGTGTGGGCGACCGTCTTCTACTACGAGCCCGAGCCGAACCTCGAGAAGCTCAAGCGCATGCAGAGCATCGGCGAGCGCGAGCTGCCGCTGGTGTGGAAGCACCGCGATGGGCGCAAGTCGTTGATCCTCGGCTGCACCGCGCACCGCGTGCTCGGTCTCGACCCCATGAAGAGCGCGGAGCTGCTGGTCGGACTGCGCGAGTGGGCGACCAGCGAGCCGTTCTCGTACAGTCACAAGTGGAGCGTCGGCGACCTGGTGATCTGGGACAACACCGGCACGCTGCACCGCGCGGAGGCCTACGATCCCAAGAGTGGACGCCTCTTGGTTCGCACCAAGCTCGAAGGCGACGAGCCGTTCGCGTGATAGAACGCGCGAG
>JBEVNG010000093.1:0-9638 GCA_040508235.1 Polyangiales bacterium
CCAACTTCAACACGCTGCTGTCCGTGTGCACGAATCCGTCCGCGTCCGGGCTGGAGGGACAGCGCATCGTGCTGCAGCTGGACGATGGCGAGTACCTGCTGGCCGTGCCCTCGGCCTTCGAGATGGGGCTCAATCACTGCCGCTGGCTCTACAAGTTTGGCGATCGTGTGCTCCAAGTGCGCTCGTGGACGTCGCTGCGTGCGCCGCGTGTGCAGCTCGATGTTCGCGTGCTGCGCGGAGAACCGCTGCGGTTCGCGGTGACCCACCAGTTCGATGGCTTGAACGGTTGGACGGTGGCGCAAGGCGAGCGCGAGCGCATTGCCACGCCGCGTGCGGACAGCATGCTGGCCAGCAAGTTCCCGCGTGCGCAGTTCCGTCTGCAGGTGGAGAGCGACGTGCGTGCCTCCGAGCACGCGGAGCAGACGCTGGTGCTCGAGGTGCCGGAGACCACTCGCTTCACGATGAGCTTCGTCGGCGAAGTGACGGGTCCATGCGAAGCTCCACGAACGGATGCGGAGACGGACTTCGCGCAGGCCGCCGCGGCGTGGCAGGAGCTCAGCCGCTCGCTCGTGCTGCGTGGCGCGAGCGAGATCGCGGCCATCGACACGATCCTGCCCTGGTACGGGCTGAACGCGCTGATCCACTACCTCACTCCGTACGGCCTGGAGCAGTTCAGCGGTGCCGCCTGGGGCACGCGCGACGTCAGCCAGGGACCGATCGACCTGCTGCTGTGTCAGGAGAAGTTCGACGAAGCCAAGCAGGTGCTGCGTACCCTGTTCTCGCGCCAGAACGCGGATGGCGGCTGGCCGCAGTGGTGGATGTTCGACAGCTACCGCGACGTGCGCGCCAACGAAGCGCACGGCGACATCATCTACTGGACCATGCTCGCCCTGTGCAGCTACCTGCGCACCAGTGGCGACTTCGCGTTCCTGCAGGAGCGTCTGCCTTACTTCTCCGGTGAACAGGCGCCGCTGAGCGAGCACATCGATCGCATCATCGCGCTGGTGGTGAGCTCGTTCGTACCGGGCACCGCGCTGGTCAAGTTTGGCGGCGGCGACTGGAACGACTCGCTGCAGCCCGTCAGCGAGGACCTCGCCCACCGCCTGATCTCCAGCTGGACCGTGGAGATGTGTTACCAGGCCTTTCGCGAGTACAGCGAGGTCTGCGAGCGCGCGGGCCACGGCGACAAGGCGCGCGAGCTACGTACGCTGAGTGAGCGCATCCAGGCGGACTTCGCGCGTCACCTCGTGAAGGACGGCGTGGTCGCGGGCTACGGCCTGGTGCGCGACGACCAGACCATCGACGTCCTGCTGCATCCGTCCGATCAGACCACGGGTGTTCACTACAGCCTGCTGCCCATGAACCGCGGCGTGATCAGCGGACTGCTCAGCAAGTCGCAGGCCGAGCAGCACCAGGCTCTGATCGAAGAGCACCTCAAGGGGCCGGACGGCGCGCGCCTGATGGACCGCCCACTGCAATACCGGGGTGGTCCGCAGAAGATCTTCCAGCGCGCCGAGAGCAGCACCTATTTCGGCCGCGAGATCGGCCTGATGTATATGCACGAGCACCTGCGCTACGCGGAGTCGCTCGCGCGCACGGGCCGTCCGGAGGACTTCCTGCACGCGCTGCGGCAGGCGATCCCGGTGGACTACCAGCAGGTGGTGCCGCAGGGCGCCCCGCGTCAGGCCAACTGCTACTACAGCAGCTCCGACGTCGTGTTCCAGAGCCGCTATGAAGCGGACGCGCGCTACCCGGAGGTGGTCGCGGGCAAGCTGCCGCTGCACGGGGGCTGGCGTGTCTACTCGAGCGGGCCCGGCATCTACGTCGCCCTGGTGGTCACGCGCCTGCTCGGGCTGCGCGTGGAGTTCGGCCAGCTGGTGCTCGATCCGGTGCTGGCCCCTTCGCTCGATGGACTCGAGGCCACGCTGCGCTTTCACCAGCGCGACGTGACCTTCCGCTACCGCATCGACGGCGCGGGCTTCGGTCCGCGCGCGCTGTCCATCAACGGCAAGGCCACGCCGTTCGCGCGCGAGCCAAACCCGTACCGGGAAGGCGGCGCGGTGCTCCCGCTCGCGGACTTCCTGTCGGCGCTCGACGCCGGCGAGAACGTGGTCGAGCTCGCGCTCTGACTCCTGGCCTGACTCAGTCGGGAGGGGCGCTTGAGCCCCCACGCAAGCGGCCGACCACGTTGAGCGCCAGCATCACGACCGCGCCCAGGATCAGCAGGTGGATGGCGGCGGATGTCACCTTCATCACCACGTACGCGACCACCCACGTGACCACGAGCACGAGGCCGATCCCAATTCCCGACCACCGCATGAGGCCCTCCACGAGATCACGTGGGCGCGGGCGCGCGCGAAGCAACCTCTGTGGCCGCGTTTCGCGCTCACGAGGTGTCCAGCGTCGCAGCGTCGACACGCTCCCGCGAGCGCCACGCCCGAAAGGCCACATGGGCTCCGGAGCGTAGAGCTCTGTCTCTCCTCGGTAGGATTGCGAACCTGCATCGTGGTGCGGGAAGAGTCGACGTGGGCAGTCGTAAGACTGAGCAACGAGGGATCGCGCGCCGCTGCCCGACAGCCGTAGACGCGCTTCGAATCGCCGCTCTGTTCGAGCGCGCGAGGGGATGGACTACGCATGCTCACGCTCGAACCGCCCGTGTACCAAATCGGTGGACTGACGGTCTTCCGCGACTTTTCGGATCGCAAACAGTACTACTACTTGCCGAGTGAACGCGCGCGCGTCGCCGACGAGGGCAGGGCGCTGTCGTTCGTTGTCTACTCGGAGAGCCTGGAAGGAGATCCGGACTTCACGCTCGATGAGGAGCACAGCGGCGGCTTCCTGACTCTCGAGGTCGAGCTGGGACCCACGCAGGCGGACCTCGAAGCGATCCGCCAGGAGCTGGAGAGCCGGGTCGGCGGGGACGTCAACCTCGCGCAGGTGCCCTTCACGAACGGCAGTGTCAGCCTCTTCGTGCTCAACCAGACGGGCGCTGGGGATGACGCGCTGCGTGGCTTGCAAGTGCAAGTGGCGGGCGCGACGAAGCCGTCTCTGTTCGGCAGACAGAACGCGGTGTTCTCGGCTCGCTTGAGTGGCATGGCCGCGAACCTGCTGCACGAGACGCTGCGGAGTGACGCAGATCCGCACGCGGTCGTCGCGTATGACCTCGAGTTTCGCGCGATGCAGCCGGCGTACAACCTCGAGGTCGAGATCGACTTCAAGGAGACGTTTTCGTACCTCCGCCATCGTGTCGGCGTGAACCTGTTAGTCGCGTCCGTGGATCTGGACTTGCTGACGCAGGAGATGATCAACGAAGGGCACATCACCGTGCGCGAGGTGGACTTCAAGGGCACGGGCGGCTCACCCGTCGCGGCAGAAGGTGGCGTGCTCAAGCTGGTGCGGGACTTGATGAGTCCCACGCTGTTCACCACGGTGCCGACGCCGACTCCTGACTATCGTGCGCTCCCCGATAGCGCATCGGGTGCGCTGCAGACGCAAGGTGGAACGCGCACGTTCCTCTCGACGAACGCAGACGGTACGTCGTCCACCACGCCGGTGACGGCGGGAACGGACCTCAAGCTCACGCACACGCCTGTTGCGACCGGACAAACGGCGCTGCGGGACGTAGATGTCGCGGTTTCGGTCGAGGCGGCGACGGGCGTTACCGTGAGCCAAGCCGCGCTGTCCTGGCGCATCAAGGGCGAGCGACCCGAGTACCAGCGTGTCGCGATGACGCTCGCGACACCGGCCGCATCCAGCACGCCAGCAGCGAATCGTCCCGACGACGCGCCCACTCCAGCAAGTGGCTCGAGCACACCCGCGTCATCGAGTACAGCCACGGCGCCCGCGACCGGAGGTGGCGCGCCATCGCCAGGTCAGCCGGCGGGAGGGACGGCGAGCCCGCAGCCCAGCACCGGGCAGGCTGGCGCCAAGACGTTCAGCGCGAAGATCCCGGGCCAGCGCGCGGACGTCACGCTGGAGTACTACGTCACGGTCGAGGGCCGGCGCGGCGAGACGGCGTTGCAGCAGATGCTCCCTTCCAACGGCACGACCGCGCCACTCAGCTACCGCGTCGGTACGGCGGGAACGCAGGGCACCACGCAGGGCCTGACCGTACCGCAGACCGACGGTCCGCTGATCGGATACAGCTTGCGAGCGATCGACGTGACGCAGCAGGTCAAGCGCAAGTTCTCGCTGACGCGCTCCGAGGCGATCACGCAGCACTATCACCCGGCAGGTCTATTGTCGTCGAACGAGATCGGACCGGCGTTCGATGCTGCTGCGCAGGTGACGCGTGTGCGGCTCGGTGAGGGGCCCTTCAAGGTCCTGGTGATCAGGGCGAACAGCACGTTCGACTTCACGGCGCATCACGTGCTGTCGGCGGTGGTTCACATCGAGTACGGACGTAACGCCGACAACAGCGGACCGCTGCGTCGCGAGTCGATCACGCTGACGCGCGCGCAGAACACCGGGCAGGTGCAGTTCTTCGCCGACGACGCGGGCACCCAGACATACGACTACTGGGTTGAGTTCAGCTACGACCCCGACCGGCTGGTGGGCGTGCAACTCGGCCAGACGTTGCGGTCTCCTCGCTTCATCGGGGAGTCGGTTCGATCGATCTCGCTCGACATGGAGAAGCACTCGCCGGTGCTCTCGGTCGAGATCCAAAGAGGTGCCATCACGCTCGCGAATGACGGCCTGATCAGGCAGGTGCAAGTGCGAGTCTCGCCGTCGCCCACGGCAGAGGGCCGCACGGTGCTGCTGGACTCGACGCGCGATCGCGACGTCGTGCTGGTCGCGCCGACCGATCCCCTCCGGCGCGTGTACCACCGGCAGGAGCGCTTCTTCTTCAAGGACACCTCGACCACCATCGAGCATCCCGCTGCCACGGACGTACAGGTACTCGTCAACGAGCCGAGCGAGCTCGTGTTCAAGATGACGCCGCAGCTCGTGGACGGAACGACGCTCGTCAAGGAGGTGCTGGTGGATGCTGTGTACCGGCACTCCGACGGGACGGAAAAGATGCAGACGTTACGCCTTACTCCGGCGCAATCGCGCAGCGAGTTCGCTGTGATCGTGCGGCCTGGCGATCCGCGCGTGTGGAGTGCGGCGATGCGCTTCGTGCTCAATGCGGGCGAGCCGATCGAGACCGCGCCGCAGTCGATCAGCCTCGGAGAACCGCTAGTCACGCTGCGCAAGGCTGGGCTGAAGGTAGTCACGCTCTACCTGCAGGAGCCGAACGTCTTTGCGACGGTGGGCGACTTGCTCGGCATCAAGGTGACGCTCGGGCGTGCTGTCGAGGACCCGAGCGAACCCGCCATCAGCGTGATGCTCCGCGCGGCACTGACGCAGACCACCATCGTGGTGCCCGGGTTGACGAGTGATGCGCCGTTGCTGGTGCGCACCGAGATCCTACGCCGTGCGCAGCCGACGATATCCAGCGTTACGTCGTTGGCAGGAAACGAAACCGAACTGTTCGTCACTCTCTGAAGGAGTCGTTCATGCTGGCCTACTTCGAAACGCTAATCGCGCCTTCCGTGCCTGACGTGGTGATCTACCGTGATCACGCGGACGCGAGGAAGTTCCACCTGCTGAACACGGTGCCGAGGATCGCCACCGACGCGAAGACCGGCGTGCCCCTGTTTAGCTACACGCTCTACTCGCGGAGCGTCGAGATCGTCTACGCCAGCGCGAAGCCAGACGTCCCGGTGGAGATGCAGTTGGGGGCGCTGACCATGACGGTCGACCTGTCGGTCAGCGAGGAAGACCTCGCGAAGATCCGTGAGTTCTTGACCGCCCTGCTAAAAGACGAACAACAGACGCCGAGCGCGTACAACAAGCTCTACAAGTCCACACCCGGCGGGACCGAGCCGGTGCTGACGTATGCGGACTGGCTGAGCGGCAGTGTGCGCTTCGACGTGATGGAGGGACTCGGACCGACCTTCAAGCGCAGTTCGTCGTCCGAGTCGTCACCCACCCTCCACGGCGGCAACAAGGCTGTGCTGTCTGCGTCCTTCGGGAGCGAAGGCGCGCAGGTGATGTGGGAACTCTTGACGGCGGACTCCTCAGAGGGAGCCAGCACGGAGAGTACCGTTAGCTATACGCTCGAGGGACTCGCGCGCTTGCCGGGCATCCAGGTGGACGTCAAGGCGGACGCGGACATCGTCTACAAGGAGATCCGGTCACGTGTCCTGACTTGGAGACTCCCGCATTACCATCTGTTTGGCTATACGAAGCTCGCCGAGCTCACCAAGGAGATGACGGACGCGCGCGTGATCAGCATCGAGTGGGAGGACTACGGCGTGGACAGCGCCGATCCCAAAGCAGGCGAGATCAAGCAGCAGCTTGAGCAGATGGTGCTCGGAACGATCACCAACCAGATCCTCAAGCTGTTCTTCGAGACTTTCACCGTTCAGGGGCCGACGGAAGGGGACCCGGCGACTACGCCCACGCATTCGATGGCTGGAGCCGTGCCCGGCAACCGCATGCGACTGCGCGAGTATTCGGAGGGCCTCGATCAGCACATCGGGTTCTCGCTTCGCAAGACTGAGAACTACCGGTTCAAGGCAGGGGCGGCGGGCTCGTTGATCGCCCTGTTGACGCCGGAGCAGCGGCGCTCCTTGGTACGCGTCGTGGACGCGGGTAGCCCGGAGGTCCGTGTCTTGACCGTGCAGGTGATTACCAACGCGGACTTTAAGACGGACCGAATCGCAAACATCACCGCCACCTTGAGCTACCGGCAGTTCGACACGCTGGTGAACGACTGGATCGAGACCAGCGAGAGCTTCGTGTTTCGCACTGGAGAAGAAGTGTTCTCGTTCCGCACGCGTCTCGCTCGCGACGCCGAAGGCAAGCTGATGGACTTCTATGATGCGCACGCGCAGGTCAACTACGTCGGCGTGTCGCAGTCGCCACCGGCGATCGAGCTCAAGGGTGTGACCGACCGTGCGCTGACGTTCTCCTACGATCGGCTCGGCTACGTGAAGGTCGAGGTGCAGGCCGGCGACACCGACTGGACGCAGATCAAAGACATCTTCGTGGACCTCACCTACGATGGGGCGCCGAACCAACCCGATGCCAAGGGCACCGTGCGCCTCACGGAGCAGGCGCTAAAGGGGCAGTGGACGTGCAGCAAGCATGGCGCGTCTACCAATGGCTACTCGTACTCGACGCGCTTCGTCTACAAGGACGGCAGCGAGCAGACCACGCCGGTCGTGCGCGATGAGCGTGGCCTCCTGATCATTCACGATCCACTCGTTGGGCGGCTCCGCCGCACGTTCGACGTCTCGTTCCAGCCGACGCACGTCTCGAACGTGGCGCTGAAGGTCCGCTACGAGAACCCGCCCAACGCGCCGGTCGAGGCCAGGTACTTCTTTCCTACGTCGGATTCGTGGACCTTCGTGCAGCCGCTGCAGGACGGTGCGCCGACCTCGTGCAAGTACGCCTACGAGATTCGCTACGCCGATGGCCACATTCAGCGCGTCGATTGGGCCACGTTGACGCGAGAGCAAGATCTGCCGACCATCTCGCCGCAGCGCTTTCCCTTCACGGTCTATGTGGACGGAACGGCGCTGGACTGGAGCAAGTGGCGCTCGGCGCGTGTCGACTTGATCTACCGAGACGCCGAGCACGACTTCGAGACGCAGCAGACGGTACGTCTGAAGAAGGACGCCAGCGAGGCCACCATCCCGCTGCTCGCGTTCTCGCCACGCGCGAGGAGCTACGAGTATCAGGCCACGTTCGTGCCGACGTCCGGAGATCAGGAGCTCGTAATCCCGCCGTCGGGCGTCCGCACGGGCACGCGCGATCTGATCCTCGACATGCTGATCCGAGAGGAGACCTGAACATGCCCGCGCTTCCGCCCGAGAATGTGGCGACCGCGCTCAAGGCGGGCAATCGCACCCAGTTCATGCTCACCAAGGACAAGGACCCGGTGTACCTCGCAAAGGTGCGCTGGAACCAGAAGCTGGTGACGGCTGACGCGCCCGTCACGGGAAACACGCCTCCCGTGGATGGTGTGCCGTGGACTGCGCACGGTGACTCGCAGCCGCGCTGCTGGCCGTACCTGAAGCTTAGCTGGCGTCAGGGGTTCGATCAGGGACCCGACCTCCGCTTCGAGCAGACCGAGCAAGGCACGAAGCTGACGGTGGTGTTCGACGAGGACTCGTCTCGCCGCGTGGCGGGGTGCGTGCCGTTTGACGTTAGCGTCAAGAGCGTGGAGCTCCGCTACGGCAATGAGTTAGATGACGTGCTCAGCTTCGAGGAGATCCTGGCGGAGCCCGGCGCCGGAGCCATCGCGCCCACCTTCAAGGTCGAGGCGTCAGCCTCCGTTCCGTTGGAGGCGCGCGCGCGGGTGATCAATGCCTTGCAGACGCCGGGCATCGCGTCGTGGCGCGTCCGGATGGAGTTCGTCTGGTTACGCATCCATCCGATCGCGAACGACGTCGACCCCGGCGGAGTGACCACACCGACTCCCTCGTTTCCGGCGGACTTCGATCCGGTAGTCGCGATCCCCGCGAGCGCCAAGTTCCGGCCGGGTAACTTCGTGGCGGGGGTGATGGAGAGTCGCACGGAGGCGACTGCGGCCGCTGTCTCGCCGAATGTGCTGAACCCACGCATCCAGGCGAACCTCCGCGGCACCGCGCTCGACCAGAGTAAGTTCTACACCGCGGCGCTGAAGACGAAGCTCATCTATCCGATCCCCACCTTCATGACCACACCGGAGACGGTAGCGTTCGAGCGCACGCTGCGTGCGGACTTCCCGAAGGGAACCCCCGAGAATCGCGCCATCTATGCGGCGATCGACAACGATTATGGCGTGCTCGGTTGGCGCAACACCGCGCACGGCTGGTTTCAGCCGACCTCAATCCAAGACACCGTCTACTGCCTGCCCAGTGCGTACAGGTTGCGCGTAGACGAGCGCACGGGCATGCCATCGATTCAGGCGCTCTTGTTGCGCGCGACGGCAAACCAAGGAGCCGATCCACTCGACCCCAAGACGTACACAGTCCGACTCACGCTCAAGGTCGCGCCTGACTTCGACGTCGAACAGCTCCACGCACTGCGCGCGCTGGTGCGCTCCGAGTCGCACAACACGGTGCGCTTCGCCGACCTCGTGCTCGGTGGTTACAGCGGCGCGCGCTTCGTGCCGGACCCGTCGCTCGCCGGTCTGGGGGAGTTGTTCGCTGGCTCGGTCGCCGGACAGCGCGAAATCATCAACCCGGAGTATGGCTTCACACTGACCTACGAAGGCAATGCGGAGTTCATCGACCTGTTGTTCCAGCGTCTCAAGTCGGACGGCATCGAGGGTGCGGTAGAGCTCGACCTCCATGATGCGAGCGGCAACAAGCGCACGCAGGCGGTGCCCGTGGTGCTCTCGCTGCGTAAGCTCGCGTCGGTGGCGCTGCCTTGGGGGCCCGCGGTTCCAGACGCCAACAGCGGGACCACGCCGCCCGCCGACGATGCTGGGGCTGCCCTGGCGGCGCTCCCGCGCTCGATCGAGTTGCGCAATCCCAGCGGCATGCCGGTGACGTTGGCGCGCTTGGAGGCGAGTGCGTTGCAACGATCGCCGGTCACCGGTCAGGTGCAAGAGTGGGCGAGAGTGGGCGCGGACGGCAGCTGGCCGCGCACCCTGCAGCCCG
>JBEVNG010000132.1:0-10063 GCA_040508235.1 Polyangiales bacterium
GCCCATCCCGCAGCCGCGCGTGCTGTGCGAGCGCGGCTGGAGCGTCAGCAAGGTCGTCGGTGGCTACGAGGATCGCGCGCGCCTGTATGGCGGCGCGCTGGTCGACCCGCAGGGCAACCTGGTGGTCACCGGCTCGCTCGGCGGCGACTACGACTTTGGCGACGGCCTGCTCGACGTGCCGTGGCCGGAGCAGCCCGCGCCACCGTGGCCGGCGCCGGCCCCGCTGCCGTACCAGGCGACGCTCGTGCTCAAGCTCGACAGCGACTGCAAGCTGCTCTGGTCGCGTGTGCTGCTGCCGCTCGGGCAGGACGTGATGCGCTCTCCGATCGCGCTCGGCTTCGATGCCGCCGGCAACCTCGGCGTGGTCTCGCAGTCCGACCGCTACGCGGCCAACGGGACCAAGACCATGGGCAGCATCGAGCTGGCGGTGTTGTCGATGGACGGCGCGACGCTCTCGGAGAAGCGCTTCGATACGGGCTACCACACGCGCAACTTCCGCGTCGACGCGGCGCGCCCTGGAAAGGTTCTGATCAGCGGTCAGCTCAGCGACTTCGCGCCGCTCGACTGGGGGGCCGGCGTGCTCGCCGATCCCACGCGCGGCCACAACTTCCAGGTGCTGCTGACGTCGGAGGGCGGACTGCTCGGCTCGGCGATCCTGGGCACTCCGGACCTCCCGCTCGGACTGCAGAACGAACGCCTCGGCGCGGACGGTGAGCTGATCACGGTGGAGGCGAACGTTCCCGACTACTTCGGCAGCGCGCTGGCAGGGCCGACATTGATTGCGTTCGACGCCCAGCGCCGCGAGCGCTGGAGGCACGAGCTGCACGCGTCGATCGAGAACGCCGAGACCACCGTGGCGCTGGCGATCGCCGAAGACGGTCGGATCGCGATGCACGAACGCTACGCAAACGCGGGCGAAGCCGACACCAGCGGCTTCAGCGAGTGGACGCGCGATGGGGCGCCGGTGTGGAGCGTGCCCGTGTCCTACACCGAACGTGACGGCTTCAGCACGTTCCAGCTCGCGCACGGAGCCAACACGCTGTCGGCGCTCGGTTCGCTCCGCGGCGACACCAAGCTCGGCAACGGCCAGCTCGCGTTCGAGCCCAGCTACGAGAGCGCGGACTCGTACTACGTCCTGCAGCTCGCGCGTGGCGGTGCACCTCGCTGGGCGCAGCTCGTGGGTCGCCCCGAGATGGCGATGCAGATCGTGACCACGCGCGAGGAAGACGTGTTCCTGAGCGGCTACGAGTGGCCCGACCTCCACACCGGCGTCACGCGCGTGTTCGTGCGCAAGTACGGCTCAGTCGCCGCCGAATAGCTCGCGGTACTTGGCGGCCGCGTTCGGGAAGCGTGTCTGGGCGCTCGAGATCTGATGCGCGCCGTCGAGGTAGTCGACGTCGAAGTACACCTGGTAGAGCACCCGGTTGCTCGGGTCGTTCACGAACGCGTGCATGCGCGCGACGTAGTCCGCGTTGTCGCCGCCGCCGTGGCCATCCTCGCGGTGCCACAGGCCCCACTCGGGGATCGCGATCGGCTTGCCCTTCTGGGCCGCTAGCTCGCGCATCACGAGCACGCCGCGCATCAGGTCGTTCCACGCGGTCTCGCGCCGCGTGCGCTGGCAGCTCGTGTCGCAGCCGGCGGGCAGCGGATAGCTGTTGGGCACCCACGAGACGTCGTACGCGTTGACGCCGAACACATCGACGTAGCCATCGCCGGGGTAGGTCGCCGCCAGCTGCTCCGGCGTGCGCATGAAGATGTCGTCCGACGCGCTCCACTCGAACTGCAGCGCGCCGCTTGGCCGTACGTTGCGCATCGCGCGCACGGCGCTGCGGAAGCAGCCCGCGTACTCGCTCTCGTGTCCGCGTGAGCTCCACGCGAACCAGTCGCCGTCCCACTCCCAGCCGATGCGCACGATCGCGCTGCCGAGCCCCGCGTCGACCAGGCTCGCGCCGACGGCCGCGAAGTGCTTGTCGTAGGCGCCCTGCGCGCACTTGGCGAGCGTGTCGCCAGGCTCGATCAGCATCGGCAGCGCGTAGACGAGCCGGCGTCCGGGTTGCTCGTTCACCCAGCTCGCCCACGCGGGCATCTGCCAGCCGAGCTCGTGCAGCTCCTGCCAGCTGTGGTTGGGCGCGTACGCGCTGGCGAGCTCGACCGTGCCGCCGCTCCAGCGGGCGAACGCATCGACGTTGTCGGGACCTTGCGGGGCGTCCCAGCGATAGACGCCGTGCAGCGGCGGGCCGAGCTCCAGCTCATCGAGGCGACTGTCGATGGCGGTGTCGCCGGCGACGCACGCGCTGAGCATCAGGCACGCGATCGACGCGCGACAAGGAAGAGAAGTCGTGAACATCCAGGCTCCGGTGTTGGGCGGACGCGCTGGAGACGAGCAACACATCGATGGCGCAGCCGACTTGGCACCAGACGCGCCCGTTCGTTCTGTATCTCTCGGTTCGAGGTGCAGGGCGGTCTACCAGACGAGCCCACGATGTCGAACGCTAGGAGTGCGCGCGCTTGTGCAGCTCGCGCGTGGGTGCCGGCTCCGCGAGCAGACCCGGTGTGAGCACGCCCATGGCGAGGAAGCGCATCACCTCGTCGCTCAGCTCGCGCGCGGAGGCGGTGATGCGGCCCTCGACCGACTGCAGCAAGATCTCCTTGATGCTGCCGAGCGCGAGCGAGCCGAGGATGCGGCGATCGCCCGAGACGACCAGGCCCATACGCTGTCCGTTGAGCAAGCTGAGCGCGAGCAGCTCCTCGATCGCGCGGTAGAAGCCGCGCACCTTGCGATCGAAGTCGGGGTCGAGGCCGGCGGCGCCCTTGAGCAGGATCTTGGTCATGCCCGGATCGCCGAGGCCGACCTCCAGCACGCGATGCACGTTGTCGTGCAGCTGCGTCAGCGGGGGCGACGGATCGTCGACGCGGATGCGCACGATGGCCAGGCTGATGCGCGACAGGAAGTCGTCGACCAGCTCCTCGAAGATGCGACGCTTGTCGTCGAAGTGCAGGTAGAACGTGCCGCGGGCGACGCTGGCGTGCGCGACGATGTCGTCGATCTTCGCCGCGTGGTAGCCCTTCTCGGCGAAGACGTCACGGGCGTGCTGCAGGAGCTGTTCTCGGCGCTGTTCCCGTTTCATGGTGCGCGTTTCCGCAGCGTCATCTCACGGTGCAGGATTGTCAAGGCGCACACCAATCAGAGCGCGGCGACCGCCAGTGGGCGCTTCTTTCGCGCCGTGGGCAGGGCCTCGAAGGCGCGCTTGTAGTCGGCGAACTTGCCGCCATTCTGCACGGCCTGCATCACCGCGCGCCCCTCGGCGGCGCCTCCCTGGGCGAGCACGTACTCGACCCAGGCCCAGCGTGCGCTGGTGGCGCGTACCTCGAAGCGCCCGCGGGCGCCGCGGCGCAGCCTCTCCAGGCGCTTTTCTACCAGCTGGATGCCCGCGAACGGCAGGCCGTCGAGCGGCGTGTTGCGCTTGGACACGAACGGCGCGATGCCGAGCGAGAGCGGGATCAGCTTGCTGATGTCGTTGCCGAACTGGATCAGCTCGTCGACGTCCTCGTCGAGCTCGCCGGGCAGGCCGATCATCATGTAGAGCTTGAGCCGCTTCATGCCCGCGTCGCGCGCGAGCTGGGCGGCGTTGACCAGGTTCTTCTCGCGCGTCTTGCGGTTGATGGTGTCGCGCAGGCGCTGGCTGGCGCCGTCACTCGCGGTGGTGAGCGCGGTGTGGCCGGCCTTGCGCAGCGCGGCGATGAAGCGCTCGTTGAGCCGGTCCGGGCGCAGCGACGACAGGGACGTCTCGATGCCGCGGTCTGCGAGCGCCTCGATGATGTCGACGATCTTCGGGTGGTCGCTGACCGCCGCGCCGACCAGGCCGACCTTGGTGACGCCCTCCGGGATCAGCGAGAGGATCGTCTCCATCGGCACGATGCGCATGCCGCCGTTGGTCGAGCGGCGCATCACGCAGTACGCGCAGCCGCGCGAGCAGCCGCGCTCGGCCTCGATCAGGAACATGTTGCGCAGCTCGGTGTTCGGCGTGCGGATCACCGCGCGCGCGGGCAGCAGCGCGTCCGTGCACTTGGCGCCGGCCGGCATGATGTCGCCGTGCAGCGAGGGCACGAAGCACGACGGGATCTCGTCGGCCAGGCGGCGCAGCCTCTCGGCGCGATCGCGCGTGCTGAACAGGATGTCGAGCGCGAGGTGGATGGTCTCGTCTGCCTCGCCCATCAGGATCGCATCCGCGAAGGGCGCGAGCGGCAGCGGGTTGGAGAACGTCAGCGGTCCGCCGCAGAGCACGAACGGGTGACGGTCGTCGCGCTCCTCGCTGAGCACCGGCACGCCGGCGAGCGTCAAGCTCTGCACCACGCCCGCGAGCTCCAGCTCGAACGCGACCGACATGCCGATCACCGCGAAGTCGCTGACCGGACGCATCGACTCGTACGAGTGCAGCGGCAGGCGCGCGTTGGTGTGCGCGTCGACGTCATCCGGCAAGAACGCGCGCTCGGCGGCGCAGCCGGGGCGGTTGTTGATCTCGCGGTACATCGTCTGGTAGCCCAGCGACGACATCGCGACGTTGTAGGGACTCGGGTAGAGCAGCGCGACCTTGTCGGGCGCGTCACGGAAGATCGTGCCCACCTCGTCGGCGAGGCGGGAGCGAATTTCCTGGTGGTAGGCGCCCAGACTCATGAACCGCGTAGCTTAGTGCCTACGCGGCCCGAGAAAAGCGGGCAGGCGCACTCAATCGACCAGCTTGAACAGGCGCTCCGTGCGCAAACCGTCGACTGACGCACAGCCGGCGGCCCCGCCCTCGCTCGACCAGTAGATCGAGAGCACCTTGCCCTTGACCCGGGAGATCGGGATGGTGCCCAGGGCGCGGCTGTCGTTGGAGCGATCGCGGTGGTCCCCGAGCACGTAGATGTGGTCGGGCTCGATGGTGATCGGGGCGCGCGTGGTGCGGATGGAGTCGAGGTTGCGGCTGATCCGGTAGGTGTGGCTGCCGAGCTCTTCCTCGACCCACTCACAGCCGAACGGGCCGGCGTCGTCGCGATCGCGGCAGCTGCCCTGGCTCACGTTCGGGATCGCCTTGCCGTTGCGATAGATGACTCCGTCGCGCAGCTCCAGCGTGTCGCCGGGCAGGCCGACCACACGCTTGACGATGTCGACGTTGTCGCGCGGGCTGCGCACGATCACCACGTCGCCCGGGTTGGGGAAGCCCCAGCTCGTGACCGACTCGTTCATGAACGGCAGGAACAGCCCGTACGTGAACTTGGCGACGACGACGCGATCGCCATTGAGCAAGGTGGGCTCCATCGAGGGCCCTTCGATCTCGAACGCCTCGAACAACACGATGCGGATGAACATCGCCAACAGGATGGCGGACCCGATCGTGCGTAAGTTGCTCTGTCCCGACTCCGCGCTCATCCGTGCACCTTCGGCCCTAGCGGCAGCCGGCTCACAACCTGGGATTCACGTCCGGCCAGCTCGGCCAGGCGAGAGCGCGCCATAGTGACACCAAACAGCTCCTCGGACAGTCCGCAAAAGAGGCGATAGTGTCGCGCCTCGGACTCCATCAGCCCGCGGTAGAACGCCGCCAGCTGTGGATCGGTCAGTCCTTCGCTCAGCAGCTTGAAGCGCTCGCACGAGCGGGCCTCGATCAGCGCGTTCACCAGCAGCCGGTCGAGCACCACGTGGAACTTGTGGCGCTCGGGCTTGGTGAGGTTCCAGAGCGCATTGACGTAGCCATCCGCGTCGGCGCGACCGAGGCTCTGGCCACGCGCGTCGAGCTCCGCCTGGACGGCGCGAAAGTGCGCGGTCTCTTCCTGGGCGAGCTTGGCGAGCGCTTCCACCAGAGGCGGATATTCGGCGCCGAAGCGGCTGATCAACGACAGCGCGCTGACCGCGGCCTTGAGCTCGCAGTGGGCGTGGTCGGAGAGCAGACCGGGGAGGTCGGCCTCGGCGGCCCGAACCCAGGAGGGATCGGTCGGTGTCAGCAGCCCGAGCATGGAGCTGCGGAGGGATAGTTCGCAGCGGCGAGCGGAGCAAGGAGTGCGTGCTTGCCGGATCGTCGTGTCCGTGGCACCCCGAGGCCCCCAAGCATGCTCGTTTTGGCTCTGGATACCTCGACCTTCGTCGGCACCATCGCCGTGTTGCGCGACGGCGCGCTGCTCGCCGAGTGGAGCGCCTCGGTGCGCGCGACCCACGGCGAGACGCTGCTGCCGCACGTCGCGCGCGCGTTCGATCAAGCCGGCGTGCACGCGCGCGAGCTGGATCTGATCGCGGTCGGCATCGGGCCGGGCTCGTTCACCGGCACGCGCATCGGCATGGCCACCGCCAAGGGCCTGGCCCTGGCGGAGGGCAAGCCGCTGCGGGGCGTGAGCTCGCTGCAGGCGATCGCGGCGGGCATGCCCGGCGGACAGCTGCGGGCGGTCGCGGTCGATGCGCAGAAGGGCGAGCTGTACTGCGCGCTCTACGAGGCCGGCGCGGACGGAGTCGAGGAGCGCGTGGCGCCGTTCCATGCGCTGCCGGCGGAAGCGGCCGCGAGGCTCGCCGCGCACGGGCCGGTCTGGCTCGCCGGCGACGGCGCCGAGCGCTACCCGGAGTTCGCGCAGGGGCTGTCGTACACGCGCGCGCCCAAGCTCTGTGACGTGCCGCGCGGCGCGGTGCTCGCCCACGAAGGCGCGCGCGCGTTCAAGCTCCACGGTCCCAGCGATCTGGCCTCGCTCGAGCCGCTGTACGTGCGGCCAAGTGATGCCAAACTACCCACCAAGCCTCAGTAGGGGAGGAGTCCGATGCCGACGTTCGACATCGTCTCGGAGCTCGACAAGCCCGAGATCGAAAATGCGGTGCAGCAGACCCAGAAGGAGCTCACCACGCGCTTCGACTTTCGCGGCACGGACGCGGAGTGCGAGCGCACCGAGGAAGGCATCCAGCTGCGCGCCCACAGCGAGGACCGCATCGAGGCCGCACTGCAGGTGCTCCGCGAGAAGTTCGCCAAACGCAAGCTCAGCCAGCGTGTGCTCGATCCGCAGAAGGTGGAGCCCGGCGCCAAGGGTCACTTCAAGCAGCAGATCAAGCTGAAGGCGGGCATCTCCAAGGAGCACGCCAAGGCGATCACGCAGTTCATCAAGGAGGGCAAGTACAAGGTGACGGCCTCCATCCAGGGCGAGCAGCTGCGCATCTCCGGCAAGAAGAAGGACGACCTCCAAGAAGTGATCGCCGCCGTCCGCGGCAAGGACTTCGAGGTCGACCTCCAGTTCACGAACTTCCGCGACTAACCCCCACCCACCGGGGAGTGGGCGATTACGCGGCCTGGATGTCGCCGGCTTGAAGGTAGATGTGCTCGTACGAGCGGGCGGCGCGTTCCCAGCTGTGATCGGTGCGCATCAGGCGGGCGCGCAGCTTCTCGAACGGGGCGCCGCGGTTGAACGCGGCGATCGCGCGGCGAGCGCCGGCGAGGAAGGCCTCGTTGGAGTGCTGGTCGTAGAGGATGCCGCTGCCGCTCGCGAGCTTGGGGTCGATGTCGACCAGGGACTCCGCGGCGACCGAGTTGCGGCGCACCACCGGCAGCGTGCCGTAGCGCTGCGCGGCCATCGCCAGCGCCGGGCGATCGCTGGCCAACAGCAGTGCGTCGGCCGCGCCCACGATGCGGTGTGCGCGCATCTGGCTGTCGCCGAGCCGCACCTTCAGGCGGTGCGGCATGCGCTCGCTGAGCGCGATCAGGCGGTCGACGCACTCGGCTTCCTCGTCGAGCACCTGCACCACCAGCTGCACGTCGGTGCGCACCAGCTCCTGCGCGATCGCGGTCACGCGCTCGGCGCCGAGCCCACTCTCGACCGCGCCCAGCAGCGCCACGTCGGGGTCGAGCTCCAGCTTGAGCTCGTTCTGCAGCATCGCCTTGTTGCGGCCCTTGCCGGCGAGGTCGAGGGGCGTGTAGCGGGCGAACAGGTGGCTGTCCGTGAGCGGGTTCCAGAGTGCCGAGTCGAGCCCACCGAGCACCGCCGTCAGCTCGCCACCGCGGCCGCGCAGCGCGCGCGCCACATCGCCCTCACGCGACGACGCATCGGCGTCGAGCACACGCTGCGGCGCGCTGGTCGAGACGCGACGCGCCAGCGAGATGGCGCTGAGCAGCGGGCAGAACGTGTTGTCGCTGTGATCGATCAGGGGGTCGAAGCCAAAGCGCTGCGCCAGCGCCGCGTCGAAGCGCAGCGGGGCCGACAGCGAGTACACGCTGAACACCGTCGAGAGTCGCTTCTCCAGCGCGACCAGAGAGCACGCCAGGGCGGTCTCCTCGCCGTGGAAGTGCACCGCGTCGAACGCACGCTCGCGCGCGAGCAGGGCGGTGGTCGCGTGCGCGAGCACGGTCTGCGCGTAGAGCCCGCGCTCGCCGTCCTCGTACAGGTCGTACAGGGCGGGGTGCTCCAGCAGCGTCCACTCGATGCCGGCGGCCGAGCGACCGTCGTGCACGTTCACATGGACCAGCTGTCCGTCGAGCTCGACCTTGAGCGGATCGAGGCGACGCGCGAGGCCGGTCAGCGACGCGTCGGGCTCATCGGGATACGGCGCGCAGATCGACACGCGGTGTCCGAGGTTGCGCAGCGCCTTCGCGAGCGCCGCGCTCGCCTCGGCCGGTCCGGCCTCGACCGGAAAGGGGGTCAGGCTCGGCGTCACGAAGAGGATGTCCATGGTGGCGCCAAGGATAGGGAAGGGAGCTGCCCAGGTCCACGTCCGCGCGTACCTTTAGCTCGTGCGCACCATTGCAATCACGGGAGCATCGGGGTTCGTCGGCACGGCGCTGAGCAGCTTGCTCAAGAAAGCAGGCGCGCGTGTCCGGCCGCTGGTTCGCCCAGGAAAGCACGGCCTGGACGGCATTAACTGGGACCCGGAGCAGGGCACCATCGACGCCAAGGCCCTGGAGGGCGTCGACGCGATCGTGCACCTGGCCGGGGACGGCGTCGCGGACGGACGCTGGACCGAGGCCAAGAAAAACCGCATCCGCGACAGCCGCGTGCGGGGCACCGAGCTGCTGGCGCGCGCGATCACCGGGCTCACGCTCAAGCCGAGCGTCTGGCTGAGCGGCTCGGCCATCGGCTACTACGGCAACCGCGGCGACGAAGAGCTCGATGAGCGCGCGAGCGCCGGCGCGGACTTCCTGGCCGAGGTCTGCAAGGAGTGGGAGGCCGCGGCCGAGCCCGCGCGTGCGGCGGGTGTCCGCGTGGTGCACCCACGCTTCGGCATCGTGCTCGCGCCCCACGGCGGCGCGCTCCGCAAGATGCTGACGCCGTTCAAGCTCGGCGTCGGCGGCAAGCTCGGAGACGGCAGCCAGTACATGAGCTGGATCGCGCTCGAGGACACCGTGCGCGCGCTGGTGCACGCGCTCGATCACAAGGAGCTGAGCGGACCGATGAACGTCACCGCGCCCACGCCCGTGCGCAACGAGGCCTTCACCAAGGCGCTCGGCGCGGCGCTGCACCGGCCCACCGTCTTCCCGCTGCCGGGGCCGATCGCACGGCTAGCGCTGGGCGAGATGGCGGACGTGGCCCTGCTCAGCGGCCAGCGCGTGTTGCCGCGCCAGCTGCTCGCCACTGGCTTTCAGTTCGAGCACCCCGAGCTCGCGCCGTACCTCTCGCGCGTGCTCGCGTAGGCTTCACGCGAAGGGGTTGTCGTAGCGCTTCTGCTGCTCGGCGAGATCCGCCTGCAGGCGACCCTTCACCTCGGGGAACTTGCGCGCCAGCATGCGCGCCGCGAGGTAGGCCGCGTTCTTCGCGTTGTCGATGCCCACCGTGGCGACCGGAACGCCGGGCGGCATCTGCACCGTCGCCAGCAGCGCGTCGAGGCCGTCGAGCGAGGCCTTGAGCGGCAGACCGATCACGGGAAGCAGCGTGTGCGCCGCCGCCGCGCCGGCCAGGTGCGCCGCCATGCCGGCGGCCGCGATGATGACCTCGATGCCGCGCGACTCCGCTTCCTTGAAGTAGCGGGCCGCCACGTCCGGCGTGCGGTGCGCCGAGAGCACGAACAGCTCGCTCGGGATGCCGAGGCTCTCCAGCGTCTCCTTGGCCTTGTTGACCACACCGAGAT
>JBEVNG010000258.1:0-7872 GCA_040508235.1 Polyangiales bacterium
GGCATCACGGCCTTCGAGACGCTGCTGGCGCGTGGCGTGGAGGTCGGGATCCTGCCCCCGACCCGCAAGTCACCCTGGATCGACTGAGTAGCTGAGCGCGGCGCTCATCGCGAGCTCGCCCGTCTCGACGACGTGCACCGTGATCGACGCCTCGCCGGGTGCGGTCACGTAGCCATCGGCGCGCAGCGTCTGGCCGGGCAGCACGGGCTTGGTGAAGCGCGAGTGCAGCGTCTTGAAGCGCGAGGCGTCGTCGCGACACAGCGCGTGCAGCGCCGCGCGCGCCGCGAAGCCGTAGGTGCACAGCCCGTGCAGGATGGGCGCTTCCAGACCGGCTTCGTGCGCGGCCTCGGGGCGCGCGTGGATCGGGTTGAGATCGCCGGTGAGCCGGTAGAGCAGCGCCTGGTTGCGCGCGGTGGTCCACTCGGTGGTGAAGTCGGGGGCGACGTCCTTGGGTACCTTCACGCGCGGAGACGGCGGCGGCCGTGGGCTCTCGAAGGGACCCACGCCCGCGACCAGCATCGACCAGGTCGAGCGCGTGCGCGGGATGCCGTCGAGCGACGACGTGGTCTCGATCTCGACCAGCGCGCCGATGCGCATGTCATGGATGCCCGCGACCTTGGCGGTGGTCTCCACGGTGCCGCGCGACGGGAAGCCGGACAGGAACTCCACACGCTGTCCCGTATGGAGCAGGCGCGCGAGCGTGAGCCCGGTCTCCTTGAAGGCCGCGAACACGGGCTGAAGCTCCGGCACCACCGTCCAGGTGGGCAGCACCTCGGGGCTCGGCTCCAGCAGGTACGTCAGCTGCTCCGGACCCGCTCCGAGCGCCGCGGCATAGAGTGCGACATCACGCCAGTCGTACGCGTGCGTGAAGGGGCCCAAGGTACGACCGACGGCGTCTAGCTGGAGCGGCATCCTGGGAGCTAGCACACGAGAGGGAGTCGAGGCGCTGGCCATGCCGCTGGTTTCGTTAGCTGCCGCGCTGATGGTACCCTGAATGCCCTTTGCCCCTCGGCCGTCCTGGCCCGCCGGAGGTTGCTCGATGAATGCGCTCAATCGCGCCGTGATGACGTTTGCGTTCGCCGCCGCCCTGCCCTCGCTCGCGTTCGCGGACGAAGCCGAGGTGCACTACCGGATGTGCATGGCGCACAAGAAGTCCGGCAAGGTCGAGGAAGCCGAGACCGAGTGCCAGAAGGCGATCGACGCGCGCCCCGATCACGGCGCCGCGTACTACACGCTCGCGACGCTGCAGCGTCAGCGCAACAAGCTGGAGCAGTCGCTCGCGTCGTTCAAGAAGGTGCGCGAGCTGGAGCCCACCAACGCCAGCGGCTGGGCCGGCGAAGGCGCGGTGTGCCTGCGGCTCGACAAGATCGACGAGGCCGTCACCGCGCTGCAGCAGGCGGTCGCGCTCGACCCCAAGGACACCACCAGCGTGGCCAACCTCGGCAACGCGCTGCGCAAGCAGGGTCATCCGGAGCAGGCGATCGAGGCCTATCGCAAGGCGCTCGAGAAGGACAAGGACAACGTCGACCTGCTGAACAACTTCGCGGTCGCGCTGCGTGCGCAGAACAAGAACGCGGAGGCGATCGAGGTGCTGCAGCGCGCGCTCGCCAAGAAGCCGGGCGACCCGAACATGTCCGGCAACCTGGCCAAGGCGCTGCGCTCCGAGAAGCGCTACGCCGACGCCATCCCGTACTACGAGGCGGCGATCAAGGGCGGCGAGAAGGACCCCGGGCTGTGGTTCGATCTGGCGTACAGCTACGAGCAGACCAACCAGAAGGACAAGGCGCTGGAGGCGTACAAGAAGCACCTCGCCCTGATCAAGGACAAGGACCCCCGCGCCGCCACCTACATCAGCGAGACCATCGAGAAGCTCGAGAAGAAGTGAGCTACTGAAGGCGCTCGAAGCTCCAGGCCTTCGTGACCGTGAAGCGGCCGTTCATGGTCTTCTCGAAGAAGGTGGTGAACGTGTTGCTGGCGAGCAGCTGCTCCATCAGGGCGAGGTTGGGCACGCCGATCACGACGCTGAGGTCCCAGCTCTTCTGGGCATCCGCGTTCGCGGGCACGCCCACCGACAGCTCCTCGATGTCCGTCAGCTTGGCGAACGTCGAGACCATCATGGCGGCGATCGCCTGCCGTGTGGACGGGTCGTTCAGTTTGAACAGCATGATGCGCTCGACCATCGTTACTCCAGCCGAATTCAGAACGCGCGCACTCAGAACGCGGGCGCTTGCCCGATCGCCTCGCGGCTGAGCCGCGTCAGCGTGGCGAACAACTCGTCGCCGCTGCCCTTGTCGTGCAGCCACTGCTGGGCGGACTCGTCGTACGAGAAATGCCAGCCACTCTGTCCGCCGGCAAGCCAGATCTGCTGCACCGAGCTCTGGGTGTTGATCACGCAGCGCGTGCCGTTGCGAAACGCGATGTTGATCGTGTTGCCGGCGGTCTCCACGTCCGCGTCGTCCGCGTCGATGGCGTCGAAGCCGTCGAGGATGCGCTCGAAGGTGGCGTCGGCGAGGTGGCGGTAGCTCTGCTCGTCCATGACCTTCAGGACTTAGGGCTCACGCGCGGCGCTCGCAAGCGTATTGTCGGTCGCGCGCAGGCGAAGCAGGTAACACACCCCCGCAAGCAGCGCGGCGGCGGCGGCGCAGCGGAACAATGCCGCGCCCCCGAAGCGCTCCAGCAACGGCCCGCCCAGCAGCGTGGCGGTGATCGTGCCCAACCCCATGCAGGCCATCGCCATGCCCTGCACGGTGGCGCGCATGGTGGGGTCCGCGTGGTGCTGGTTCTCGTGCACGAAGCTCGCGTACCAGACCGCGAACGTGACCGCGTGCAGCGGCTGCTGCGCCAGCAGCGCGATGGGCGTCGCGGCGTGCGCGATCGCCAGCCAGCGCAGGACGGCGACGCCGGCGGTCGCGGGCAACACCCAGGGTTTGCCGAGCACGCGCGGCACGAACCAGAGCGCCACCACCTCGAAGCCGACGCCGAGCGCCCAGGCGCCGCTGATCATGCTGGCGGTCACGCCCGGGATGGTGCGGGCATGGGGCCCGAAGTAGTGATCGAACAGGCCGTGGCCCGCGTAGTGGAAGACCGCGCCGAGCCACAGCCAGGCCATGTCCGGCCGTCGCGCCAGCGCGCGCAGGGCGGGCAGCAGCGGCGTGCGCGCGGGAGGCGTTCCGTCGACCAGTCGTCGCGAGGCCAGGCTGGCGCCGAGGTAGCCGCACGCCGCCACCACGAACGGCACGCGCAGGGCCGCGTCGACCCCGAATGCGCTCAGCGCCAGCGCGCGCGGTGCACAGAAAGCCGATCGAGCCGAACAGCCGCACCCGCGCGAACTGCGTGCGATTCGGCCCCAGGATGCGATAGGCGCCGGCATCCGCGAGCGGCACCAACGAGCTCGACATCAACGCCCAGATCACGAAGCCGACCACGGTCAGCGCGTACGTGCGCGCGAACGCCAGCAGCAGCATCGCGCAGGCCGCCAGCGCCGTGTTCAGCTGGATCAGCCGCGAGGTGCCCAGCTTGCGGTCCGCGAGCGCGCCCCAGAGCGGCGGCGCGAACAAGCGCGACAGCGGCAGCAGCGCCAGGAGCCAGGCGTACTGCGACGGGCGAAAGCCGCGCGCCTCCATCGCCAGCGCGAGCAACGGCAGGATGGCGCCGAGCCCGGCGTAGGAGGCGAAGTAATACAGCCGCAGCGCGTTCAAGGCGGCGCGAGTCTAGCGCCCCTGCACTCGCGTGGTACGACCCGCGCATGACGGACAAAGCGGAGCTGGCCAAGCGAGTGGTCGAGGTGGCGCTGCGACGAGGCGAATTCAAGCTGCGCTCGGGACAGACGTCGAACGTGTACTTCGACAAGTACCAGTTCGAGGCTCGCCCGGAGCTGCTGCGCGAGATCGCCCGGGCGCTGGTGCCGCTGCTGCCCAAGCAGACCGAGGTGCTCGCCGGCCTGGAGCTGGGCGGCGTGCCGATCGCGACCGCGATCTCGCTCGAGACCGGGCTGCCCGTCGCGTTCGTGCGCAAGGAGCGCAAGGACTACGGGACCTGCCTGATCGCGGAGGGCTCCGTGCTCAAGGACAAGCACGTCACCATCATCGAGGACGTGATCACCACCGGCGGCGCGGTGCTCGACAGCATCCGCGAGCTGCGCGCCGAGGGCGCCAAGCTCGACACCGTCATCAGCGTGATCTACCGCGGTGATCCCGCGAAGGACTACTTCGCCAGCGAGGGCCTGAAGCGAGTCTCGCTGTTGGCGCTGGCGGACCTCGAGCCGTTCATGAAGTGACGCGCGCAGCGTCGCCTTGGTTTGCAGCCGTTCGCCGAGTGTCAATCGCGGCTGGGCGATCGCTTATCAGAGCTTGCTGATCGCTTCGCGCGTCGGCTGGTGAATGATCTCGCCGTTGTGCGTGAGCAGGGTGCCCTTGATGACCTCGTCGTTGAGGTCGAGCTTGAGCTCACCGCCCTTGGCGAACAGCATCAGCAGCGAGAGCACGTTGCGCGCGAACAGCGTGCTGGCGTCGGCGGCCAAGCTGGCGGCCAGGTTGGCCTCGCCGATGATCTTCACGCCGTGCTTGATGACGGTCTTGTTGAGCTCGCTGAGCTCGCAGTTGCCGCCCTGCTCGACCGCGAGATCGACGATCACGCTGCCGGGCTTCATGCGCTCGACCATCGCCGCGGTCACGAGCCGAGGCGCCGGGCGGCCCGGGATCAGCGCCGTCGTGATCACCACGTCGGCCTGCGCGATGCGGGCGCTCAGGATCTCCTGCTGCTTGGCGATGAACTCGGCGCTCATCTCCTTGGCGTAGCCGCCCTGCCCTTCGCCGCTCTCCAGGTCGGGCAGCTCGATGAACTTGCCGCCGAGCGACTGGACCTGCTCCTTGACCGCCGGGCGGATGTCGGAGACCTCGACCACCGCGCCGAGGCGCTTGGCGGTCGCGATGGCCTGCAGACCGGCCACACCGGCGCCCATGATGACCACGCGCGCGGGCTGGATGGTGCCGGCGGCGGTCATCAGCAGCGGGAAGTACTTGGGCAGGTTGGCCGCCGCGAGCAGCACGGCCTTGTAGCCGGCGATGTTCGCCTGCGACGAGAGCACGTCCATGCTCTGGGCTCGTGTGATGCGTGGCACTAGCTCCAGCGCCAGCGTGCTCACTTTGTTGTTGAGCAGGCGCTTGACCATGTCGACATTGCGATGCGGCGACATCAACCCCAGCAGGATCGCTCCTGGCTTGAGCGCGTCGGCTTCGTGCTTGCCCAGGTCAGGGTTCTCGGCGGCCTCGGTCACCTTCAGGACGATGTCCGAGGTAGCCCAGGCATCCTTGATATCCGTGACGATCTTGGCGCCCGCTGCCTCGTACGTCTTGTCCAGGTGGGACGCGGCCGCGCCGGCGCCGGCCTCGACCAGCACCTCCACCTTCTCCTTGACCAGCTTCTTTACGGTGTCGGGCGTGAACGCGACGCGGGTCTCACCGGCGCGACGCTCCTTGGGCACGAAGACCTTCAACATGGCGCGGCAATATAGCGGGAAGTCGTCAGCGAGCATGCGACTTGTCGGCACAGCGCGCATTTCTCGGCAGATCCCCGGCTCGATCCGCGGGCTTGCGTTGTTCGCCGCATGCGCGCGGCGCGGGCTGCGATTAGGATGACCAGGCGTATGGGAAGTCCGCCGGCACGCCCCAGGTTTTCGCAGTTCCCGGTCGCGCGAACGCGCAATCGCCAGCCCATCGAGCTGCGCCGGTTCGCGGGCCACGTGGACCACGAAGAGCGCCTGTCACACCTGCGCATCGCGCACCTGACCGACCAGCACTTCGGTCGCGTCACCGCGCACGAGGTGCAGCAGGCTGCGATCGACCTCACCAATGCCCAGAAGCCGGACCTGGTGGTGATCACCGGCGACTTCGTCTGCCATAGCCAGGAGTACCTCGACGAGCTCGAGGCGACCCTGGCGGGCATCGACGCGCCCGTCATCGGCGTGCTGGGCAACCACGACCACTGGTCGGGCGCCGGGGCCGTGCGCAAGGCGCTCAAGCGCGCCGGCGTGGAGGTGCTCGACAACGTGCACACCACCATCACGCTGCGCCACCAGCAGCTGCAGGTCGTGGGCCTGGACGACGCGTACACCGGCCACGCGGACCACGAAGCCGCCACCAAGGGCCTGCGCTCGGACCTGCCGACGATCGGGCTCTCGCACATCGCCGAGGAAGCAGACGACCTCTGGCTACGCGGCGTACCGCTGGTGTTCTCCGGCCACACGCACGCCGGTCAGGTGACGCTGGCGCGCATGCACGAGCTGTTTCTCGGCAAGCTGATCGGCCACAAGTACGTGCACGGCCTGTACGGCACGCGCGAGCGCAATGCGGAGGGCATCCCCAACGGGGCGGTCTACGTGGGCGCGGGCATCGGCGCGGCCGTGATGCCGCTGCGCCTCGGCGAGCGCGGTCGACGCGAGGTCGCGGTCTTCGAGCTGGGCGCCTCCGCGGGCGCGAGCTGGGAGAGCCACCGCGAGCAAGAGGCCCTCAAGGGCCGCCCCCCGTCCGAGCGCACCAAGGAAAAGCGCCGCAAGCAGCTGGAGAAGAAGAAGCTCAAGCACCCGCCGGAGCTCGACTAACCCTCCAGCCCAGCAATTCCCGTCTCCATCGTTGACGTTGACGTGGTCGGCGACGGCGACGATCGCTTGGTGCAGCCCCTCCGCCGTCCAAGACTGCAGTGCGACCTCCTGGGATCGTCGCCGTCGGCGTCAACGGGGACTTAGTTGAGGCGCTTCGGGGGGGCCGTAGGTGTACTTCACGATGTGGGGATGTTTGCCCTCGGAGAGCGTGAGGAAGCCGGAGCCGTCGGGCAGGAACGTGAGGGACTCGCCTTGCAGGCCGTACTCGCGTAGCCAGAAGCGGCAAGGCGGGCGCTTGAATGCGTCGAGTGGGGACTCGCCGTCGGCGAGCTTCCACCACAGCGCGCCGAAGTAGTTACGCACCGCCAGCTCGCGGCCGTCGGGGCTCACGTCGGCAGCCGTCGCGGGGCCCACCGGAAGCTGCGCGACCAGCCGCGCGACGGCGCGCTTCTGCTTCATCTCGGCGGCCGTCACGCGGTACACGCCGACCTTCTCGATGTACGCGAGCGGGTGCGACTTGTGGACCAGGTACACGTCGCCGCGCGCGTCGACCAGCATCGCCTCCACGTCATGGCGGCCGTCGTCGTAGGTGATCTCCACCGTGCGCGGCGTGCGATGCAGCTTTACGGCGGTGCCCTCGCGCGGGATGCGCGGCTCCGGCAGCACGTGGATCTGCACCGATGCTCGGCGCTTGAGGTTGTTGCCGGTGTCCGCCACGTAGAGCGTGTCGCCGTGCAGCGAGATGTCCTCGAAGTCGCGGGCGTCGATGCCGTCGAGCACGACCTCCGCGCGCAGCTCGCCATCGCGCCGCACCGCGAAGATGCGCGCGTCGTCGCCGGAGTCGTTGTGCACCCAGAACAGGTCCCGCTGACGACGGCTGGCCGCCATGCCCGACACCTCGTCGAGCTCCTTGCTCTGCAGCTTCTCTTCCTTGCTCTGGATCACGGTCGGGCAGCTGGGCGCGTTCTCGTACTCGCCATTGGCGCGCGCGAGCTTGAACGCGCGCATGTCCGCGCCGCGCTTGCCCACGTACAAGCCCAGCGCCGAGCACAGCGCGAGCACGACGAGCACCAGGGCGCGCACCGCCAACAGCTCGGCCAACACGCGGTACTTCACGCCGAACAGCTTAGCTCAGAACGAGACCACCGACGGCCGGTCGTCGCCCGGCAAGTTGGTGGCCATCAAGTCCACCACCTGGCCGCGCTGCGCCTTGTAGCTGGTGTAGTAGCCGAGCACGCGGCGCACGTTGCGCTTGGTCTCGGTGAACGGGATGC
>JBEVNG010000277.1:0-8037 GCA_040508235.1 Polyangiales bacterium
GCTGGCGCTGACGCCGGTGATCGCGGCGGCGCTCGTCTACGGCTACCGCGCGCGCCAGCGCAACATGGCGACCTTCGGCCAGGCCAGCACCGTCGCGGGCCTGCTGCGGGGGCGCTCGCCGCGGCTGCGCGCGCTGCGCGGCGTGTTGTTCGTGCTCGGCATCACGCTCGCTATCGTCGCCTGGGCGGGTCCGCAGTACGGCAGCCACACGCGCGTGCTCAGCAAGCGCGGCATCGACTTCGTGATCGCACTCGACTTCTCGAAGAGCATGCTGGCCAAGGACGTGCGGCCTTCACGTATCGCGCGCGCCAAGCTGGAGCTGTCGCGGCTGTTCGGGGCGCTGACCGGCGATCGCGTGGGCATCGTAGCGTTCGCGGGCGACACCATGGAGTTCCCGATGACCACGGACTACGCGGCCGTGGAGACGTTCCTGCGCGACCTCGGTCCGTACGACATGCCCGTCGGGGGCACCGCGATCGGCCGTGCGTTGACCGCCAGCAAGCGCCTCTTGGAGCGTGCCAGCGGTGGCGGCGAGACGCCGAGCCCGGAAGAGAAGGAAGACGAGCGCGGCAAGCGCTCGCGCGTGGTGCTGCTGTTCACCGACGGCGAGGATCACGAGGGTGAGCCCATCCGCGCCGCGCAGGAGCTGGCCGAGGCGGGCATCAAGGTGTTCGTGGTGGGCATCGGCTCCAAGACCGGCGAGCCCATTCCGACCTACGCCCCCGATGGCACCTGGACCGGCTACGTGCGCGACGAGCAGCAGAAGCCCGTGCTCAGCGCGCTGACCGAGCAGAACGAGGTCCAGCTCAAGAAGATCGCCGAGGTCGGCAAGGGCACGTACCTGCGCGCCAAGGAAGGCACCGTCGGCATCGATCAGATCCTGACGCTGACGCGCGGCATGAAGCAGGAAGAGAACCGCGCGCGCAAGGTGCGCATCGCCGAGGATCGCTACGCGCTCCTGCTACTGCCCGCGTTGCTCCTCCTCCTCCTTGAAGCCCTGCTCCCCGAAGCCTGGTACGTCCGGAGGCGCACATGAACCGCCTCACCACGTTGACGTTGACGTTGACGTTGACCGCGACGGCGACGGCGACGGCCTCCCCCGCGCTCGCCTGGGAGTGGTTCCGCAGCCAGAGCTCCGCCATCGAACGCGGCAACGAGGCGCTGGCGAAGGGCCAGCACCAGGAAGCGCTGGAAGCCTACGACGAAGCCGCGCTGAAGCTGCCGAACGATCCCGCGGTGCAGCTCGATCGCGGGCTCGCGCTGCTGGGGCTCGACAAGCTCGGCGAGGCGCGCGAGGCGTTCCGTCGCGCGGGCGCCGCCAGCGCCCCCAAGGACGTGCGCGGCCCTGCCCTGTACGACCTCGGTCTCGCGTTCATGAAAGAGGCCGACATGGCCGGCCAGGCCGAGGACCTCGACGGCGCCAACAAGATGCTGCAGGAGTCGGTGGACGCCTTCCGCGGCTCGCTGCGCGCGCAGCCCAACAACCCGGACGCGGCCTGGAACCTGGAGCTGGCCAAGCGCCGGCTCGTCGACAACGAGCAGAAGCGCGAGCAGAAGAAGAAGGACGAAGAGCAGAAGAAGGACCAGCAGGATCAGGAGCCGAACAAGGATCAGGAGAACAAAGATCCCGATCAGCAACAGCAGCAACCCGACGCTGGCTCCAACCAGGACGGCGACGCAGGCACGCCCAAGCCCGACGACAAGGACGGCGACCAGGGCGAGCAGGACCCGCAGGATGCCGGCCAGCCGGAGCCCGAGCCGCAAGGCGGACAGGGCGACGCCGGGCAGCCACCGCCGCAGCCCGAGCCGGAGCCGCAGGACCAGAAGCCGCAGCCGCCCCAGCAGCCCGAGGCGAACGAGCTTCCAGAGCACATGAAGCGCGCGCTCGACTCGCTCGAGGCCGGCGAGGAGAACCTGGAGAAGCAACGCGCCAAGCAGCGCGCTCGCCAGCGCCCGCGCCGCATCGAGAAGGACTGGTGATGCGCTGGCTCGTCCTGCTGCTGGTCACTGCCCTGGCTTCGCGCGTCGAGGCGCAGGCCAAGATCACCATGAGCGCCAGCTCCAACCGCGTGTCGGTGGGCGAGCCGTTCGCGGTCGAGGTGCGCATCCAGACCGACGGCGACGAGCCGGAGAAGATCGACCTGCCCGACCTGAGCGAGTTCGAGCTGCTCGGGCGCAGTACCTCGCGCCCGTTCTCGTTCAGCTTCGGCTTCGGTGGCCAGCGCCCGCGCACACAATCGCAGACCGTCTACGGCTTCACGCTGCGCACGGACGCACCCGGCGCGCACGTGATCCGGCCCGCGATCATGACCGTCTCCGGACGGCGCGTGGCCACTCAGGCGCTCACCATCGTGGCGGTCGATCCGGCGGGCTCCGCGGGCATCCAGGGTGTCGACGACGCGCTCAAGAACCTGAACGACGTCACCGCTCTGATGCGCCGCAACAGCAACGAGCCGCCGCCGGTCGTCAACGGCTCGCTCGATGGCGCCACCTTCGACAGCACGATGTTCGTGCGCACCGTGGTCGACAAGAAGCGCGCGTACCTCGGCGAGCAGGTCACGGTCACGCTCTACCTGTACCTGCGCGGGCAGCTCAACGACAGCCCGTCGATCTCGCGCGAGCCCACGCTCGACGGCTTCTGGTCGCACGACCTGCTGCCGCTGCAGCGCTCGCTCGGCGGCGTGCGTCAAGAGGTGAACGGACGCGTGTTCAACGCCTTCGTGCTGCGCAAGTTCGCAGCCTTTCCGCTGCGCCCGGGCAAGCTGGAGATCGGCGCGCCCACGGTCGAGCTCGGCGGCAGCGGGGGCTTGATGGACCTGTTCCAGGGGCCGAGCCAGCCGCTCAAGCGCGAGGGCGTGAAGGTCTCGGTCGACGTGCTGCCGCTGCCCGCGCAGCCGACGCAGGGCGCGCCCACGCACACCGGTCCGCTGCAGCTGGAGGCGTCGCTGGAGCCGACGCAGGCCAAGGTCGGCGACGCCGTCACGCTGCGTGTGGTCGCCAAGGGCAGCGGCAACCTGCGTGGGCTCTCGCTGCCCACGCCTTCGCTGCGCGGCGTGGAGACGCTCGCGCCCGAGATCGACGATCAGACCGGCAGCCCGCTCGATCGGCTCGGGGGCGAGCGCACGTTCCGCTGGCTGCTCTTGCCGCGACAGCCGGGCACGCACGTGATCCCGAGCTTCACGGTCGACGCGTTCGACCCGGCCAGCGGCAAGTTCCAGGTCGTGCGCAGCAACCCGCTCGCGCTCGCCGTCACCGGCGCCGGCGAAGAGGTCGCGCCCGAGCGCGCGAGCAGCAACGAGCCCACCGCGCAGTTTGGACCGGTGCGCCCCGAGAGCGCGCTGCGTCGGCGCGGCCATCCCGTCGCCGGACAGGGCTGGTTCTGGCCCGCGGTGCTGGCGGCGCCCGGGTTCTTCCTGCTGGCGACCCTGGGCAGCGCGCTGCGTCGCCGTGTGCTCGCCCGCCGCGCCGCCGGTCAGAATGCCCCCGGTCAGCGCGAGGTCGACCAGAGGCTGGAGCAGGCGTCCCAGGCGGGCGCCAGGGGCGATGCACGCGCCGCCCTCGGCCTGCTCGCGAGCGCGCTGAAGAAGGCGCTGGAGCTCAAGCTCGGCGAGCCGGTCGGGGGCATGACCTCGCGCGCGCTGGAGAGCTTGCTCGCCGCGCGCGGCATGGAGCCTCAGCTCAGCCAGCGCGTGATGGCGCAGCTCGGTGCGCTGGAGACGGCGCGCTTCGATCCGGGCGGCCAGAGCGCGGTGCAGCTGAGCCAGGCAGAGAGCGCGGTGCGCGAGGCCACCGGCCAGATCGCGCGCGCCAAGATCCGGGAGGCCGCGTGAGACTCGCGTTGATCACGCTGATCCTGCTGACCGGTGGCGCCGCGCGCGCGGACTCGCTGAACGACTTGTTCCAGCGCGGCAACGCGGCCTTCGCGCGCGCGGACTACGAGACCGCGGTCAAGGAGTACGAGTCGCTCGGCGAGGCGGGCATCGACGACGCCGACGTCGCATTCAACCTCGCCAGCGCGTACGGCGCGCTCGGTCGCTACGGCCAGGCGATCCGCTACTTCGAGCGCAGCCTGCGGCTCGACCCCGGCGACGCCGCCGCGCGGGATGGCCTGCGGCTCGCACGCGAGACCCTGGGCGAGCGCCAGGCGCGCGCACGCGGCGAGGCGATCGTCGTCGACCGCCCGCCCCTCACCGAGGCCGTGTTTTCCTTCTTCGGCGTGGACCAGCTGGCCTGGGCACTGCTGATCACGGCCTGGATCGCGGTCGGCCTGCTGCTCGCCCTGCCCGCCGCGCGAGTCGAGGGCATCCAGCTCGGCATCGGGATCGGCGCGGCCCTGTTCGGTGCGCTGGCCCTGGCCTCCGCGCTCGGCGTGGGCGCCAAGCTGGAGTGGGGCAAGCCGGGACTGAAGGCGGTGATCGTGCGCGAGGGCGCGCAGGTCCGTGAGGGGCCCGACGAACGCGCCAGCCTGCTGGGTGAGCTGGCGGAGGGCGAGGCCGTGCGCGTGCTCGCGCGCGAGGGCCGGTTTGCCCGCGTCCTGACCGGGGGCGAGCGCGAGGCCTACGTGCTGGGCAGCGACGTTGGGGAGCTGTAACCGGCGAGGGACCGGCCCCTCTGTGCTACAACTCGACGGCTCAGCGTTTGCTCGGTCTGCGCTTGTTGGTGGAGGATACGCGGATGGCGAAGAAAGCCCCGGAGAAGATCTCGATCTTGGTCGCCGACGACGACGTCGACATTTTGGCACTCGTGGTCGGTCACCTGAAGGGGCGCGCTTCCGAGCTTCACCAGGCCTCCGACGGCGAGGAGGCGCTCAAGCTCGCCCGCGCCAAGAAGCCCGACCTGGTCGTGCTCGACGTGATGATGCCCGGCATGAGTGGCTGGGAGGTGTGTCGCTCGATCCGCGATGACGCGTCGCTGGCGCACACGCGCGTGATCATGCTGACCGGCATCGGCGAGCGCCTGAACGAGATGACCTCGCCGCTCTACGGCGCGGACGCCTTCATCGACAAGCCGTTCGAGTTCGAGGATCTCGACTCGAAGATCGACGAGCTCGTCAAAAAGAAGCGCTGAAGCGCACGCATGCGGGCTCGTCATGGGATCGCGCTGTGTCTGTTGCTCGCCTGCGGCAAGCGCGAGCCCGCGCCGGCCGCAGAGCAAGTGGACCCCAAGCGCCACGGCCTGACCAAGCAGCAGGCCGAGGAGGCGCTGGTCGTGCTCGGCGACAAGACGATCACGGTCGGCGAGTTCGCCGAGCAGCTCGCGGACAAGAGCCCGTACCTGCGCGCGCGCTACCAGAGCCCGGAGCGCCGCCGTGAGCTGCTGGAGGAGCTGGTCAAGTTCGAGCTGCTCGCGGCCGAGGCCAAGAAGCGCGGCCTGGAGCAGAGCGAGGACGTGCAGCGCACCAAGCGTCAGCTGATGGTGCAGCAGATGATGAAGGCCGAGTTCGAGGACAAGGTGAAGCTGACCGACATCAGCGACGCCGAGATCAAGGCCTACTACGACGCGCACCCGGAGGAGTTCAACAAGCCCTCCCAGGTGCGCGCGAGCGCGATCGTCAGCAAGGACGAGGGCAAGGCCAAGAAGCTGCTCAAGCAGCTGAAGGACAAGCCCGGCGACGACGCGCTGTTCCGCGAGCTGGCCAGCAGCAGCTCGAACGAGGACGCGTCGCTCAAGGAGCGCGCCGGCGACCTGCAGTTCTTCTCCAAGCCGAGCGAGCGCGCGGTCGACGATCCGCCGCTCGACCCGGCGCTGGCCGAGGCCGCGTTCAAGCTGGAGAACATCGGCGACCTCGCCCCCGAGCCGGTCAAGCTGGCCGACGGCTGGGCGATCGTGCGGCTGACCGGCAAGCGCAAGGAGCTGGCGCGCACGCTCGACCAGACCCGGCGCACCATCCAGCACAAGCTCTGGCGCGAGCGCCGCGAGTCGGCCGTGGAGCAGTTCGTCAAGTCGCTGCGCGGGCAGGCGGACGTGCACGAGAACTGGGACCTGCTCGCCCAGGTGAAAATCGAGCCAGCGGTGCTATCAGCCCCCGACGCCGGGGCGCACCAGCCTGCCCCGGCCCCGCGCTCGAGCGAAGGTCGTCGATGAAGCTTGGCCTGAAAGGCGTTCAAATCCTGTGTGCCGGCGCGCTGACTCTAGGGTCGGCGCTGGTGCCCGTCGGCGCACGCGCCGAGCAGGCCCCCTCCGTGCCGCAGGCCGGGGAGGTCATCGAGCGCGTGGTGGCCGTGGTCAACGGCGACCCGCTGCTGCTCAGCGAGCTGCGCACGCGCGCGGCGCCGTTCCTCGCGCGCGTCATGCAGGCGCCCGAGATGCAGCGCATGAGCCTGATGCAGCAGCTCTACGGCGACCTGCTCACGCAGCTGGTCGACGAGCGCCTGCTGGAGCAGGAGGCGCGCAAGCTCTCGATCTCGATCACCAGCGTCGACGTCGAGCGCGCGATCCAGAACGTGCAGCGCCAGAGCGGGCTCAAGGACGCCGAGTTCTGGGAAGCCGTGCGCGGCCAGGGCTTCCAGCCCGAGAACTACAAGGCCGACGTCCGCCGCCAGCTGGTGCGGCTCAAGGTGATCAACCAGAAGGTGCGCTCGCGCATCAACATCACCGAGGACGACGTGCGCCGCCGCTACGACGATCAGCTGCGCGTCGCCCGCAAGTCGGCCGAGTTCAACGTCTCGCACATCTTCATCGCGGTCGAGGGCGACAGCGTCTCCAAGCTCGCGCAGGCGCGCACCGAGGCCGAGGCACTCAAGGCCGAGCTCACGCCCGACAACTTCCCCGACGCGATGCGCGAGCACGGCGGCGGCGATCTGGGCTGGGTCTCGCAGGGTGATCTGCCGGAGGTGCTGGCGACGTCGTTGATCTCGCTCGAGCCGGGCGAGATCAGCGAGCCGGTGCGTGGACCGGGTGGCCTGCACATCTTCCTGCTCAAGGAGCGCAAGGAAGGCGAGGCCTCCATCGGCAGCTACGAGCAGGTGAAGCAGAACATCTTCAGCGAGCTGCTCGACAAGGCGATGGTGCGTCAGGAAGCCGCGTTCCTGGAAGAGCTCCGCAAGCAGAGCCTGATCTCGCGCCGCTTGTGATACAAGTTACCGAGCGACTGCAGTCTGCACGGGACGGCATGATGCTCGAAGCAAGGCACCACGTGAGCGAAGCGAACCCGCGGTGGGGTGGGTCCCGGTGCGGCTTGGCCGCGCCGGGCGGGGAGGTCGCGTGACCTCCCCGGTTAACTGAGTGCTCGGCGCGCGACAGGCGGAGTGCCCTAACTGCGGTGCGCCGATCGCGTGGCTGCTCGCGACGTCGCAGGCGGTCGTCTGCAGGTACTGCCAGTTCTCGGTGGTGCGCACGGATCGTTCGCTCGAGGCGATCGGCCGCGTCGCCGACCTGGTGCCGACCGCCGCCGCGTTCGCCGTCGGCGATGAAGGCAGCGCCGGCGGCCGCGACTTTCGCGTGCTCGGCCGCATCCAGCTCGATCACGGGCGGGGTCCCTGGGACGAGTGGTACCTCGGCTACGCCGACGGCGGCTGGGGCTGGCTCGCGCAGGCGGAGGGCCGCTGGTACGCGACCGAGGAACGCGCCGCGTCGCTGCCGAGCTGGGAGCACGCGGCGCTCGGCGCACGCCTGACGATCGCGAACATCGAGTGGGTGATCACGGAGCGCGGCGGCTCGGCGGTGATCTCCGCGGAAGGCGAGCTGCCCTACCCGGTCGATCCGCGTGGCAGCGGGCGCTACGCGGACCTGGAGGGCCCCGATGGCGCGTTCGCGACGCTCGACTTCGGCGAGCCCACGCGCCTGTTCGCGGGCCGCGAGCTTCGCGCGGAGGAGCTGGTGCTGCGCCGTGCCGCGCTCGGTCCGCGGCCGGTCGAGAAGGTCGCGGTCGCCAAGCTGAGCTGCCCCGACTGCGGCGCGCCGATCGCGATCCACGTCATCGAGAGCGAGCGCGTCGGCTGCGCACACTGCGGCGCGCTGCTCGATCACCAGCGAGGCACGCTGTCGCTGTTCCACCGCGCCGACCGAGCCGGGGCCGCGCCGCTGATCCCGCTCGGG
>JBEVNG010000284.1:0-14700 GCA_040508235.1 Polyangiales bacterium
ACGATGGTGGCCGCCTCGGTCGCGCTGCTGCTCGACGAGCGACCCGGGACCGAGCTCGCGCTCAAGCTGCCGTTCGCGTTCGCGCTCTGGTTCGCGGTCACCTACCGCGGGCGCGACCTGATGCGCGGAGCACGGCTCGGTGTCGTGGCCGGCCTGCTGACGTCGTTGTGGCCGATGGCGTGGCTGCGTCCATGCTGCGCGCCCGGTGCGACGCACGACATGGCGGTGGTGTGCACGATGCCCGGCATGTGCGTGGCCGGTGGTGCACTGGTCGGTCTCGCGCTGGCGTCGCTGCTGCCGCGCACGGGAAACCGCGTCGAGAGTGCGCTCGGCATGGCGCTCGGTGCGCTGTCGCTGGTGTGGCTGAAGTGCGCGTTGTTGCTGTGGGGCGAGGCGCTCGGGCTGGTGAGTGGCCTGCTGATCGGCATCGCCGCGATGGCGCTCGTGCCGCGTCCGCTGCGTGCCTGAGCGCGTCGCTTCGCCGGTGCGCTCGTTCACTTGAGCGCAACGAGGATTGCGAGCGACCCACCTCATGGACCAGCTTCACGCATGCTGAAACGCCTTCGCGCGCACGCGCTCTTGCTGCTGTTGGTCGTCGCTTGTTCCGAGGATCCCGCGCTCCCTGGCGGCCAACGTCCTCCGAGTGGCAATGAAGACGGGGACGACGACGATGGGGATGGCGACGGTCGCGGCGAGCGCGGCGATGCCGGGCTCGATGCACGCACGCCGCCCCCCGAGCGCATCGACGCATCGCTGACGCTCGACGCGAACACGCCGCCGACGGAGACCGAAGAAGACGCGACGGTCGATGCGACCGTGACGTTCGACGCGAGCCTCGACGCCTACGTTCCGCCGGAGGTCGATGCGGGCAACCCGTTCGCTTCGTGCGTCGCGGAGCTCGAGCCCAGGTGCAAGCCCGACGACACCGCCAAGGCGTGCTCCAGCGTGATCACGCCCACCGTGGCGCTCAGCGACGGCGGCTCCTGGGGTGGCAGCGAGCTCAAGGCAGGTCCCTACGGCTGGATCGTCGACTTCAACCAGGGCAAGTCGTTCGCGACGCGCATCAGCTCGGCGGAGAGCTCGTGCGCCGTGCTGGCGGCCTCGTTCGGCGAGTCGGAGGAGTCGACAGCGAGCATCCTCGATCTGCGCGGCGCCGACCTGAGCCTGTACACCGTGTTCCGGCCGGCGTGCATGCGCGAGGGCGAGACCTACCCCGTGATCACCTGGGGCAACGGCACCTGCGGACGCACGGGTGGCTACGCGAGCTTGCTCGCCACGGTCGCCTCGCACGGCTTCGTGGTGGTCGCCTCCAACTCGCGCTTCACCGACGGCGGCAACAAGGAGATGCTGCGCGCGCTCGACTTCGCCGCGTTCGCGAACGGCGACAAGCAGAGCCCGCTCTACCAGCGCCTGGCGCTCGACAAGATCGGCGCCATGGGCCACTCGCAGGGCGCCGCCGCCACCGCGCACGCCGCCCCCGACGCGCGCATCAAGGCGATGATCCTGTGGAACGGCACCAGCGACGGCGAGCCCGCCAAGCCGTACCTGCAGGTCACCGGCGATCGCGACATCGGCAACCCCACCGTCGCGCGCGTGTCGAGCGCCGTGCGCGAGCGGCAGCAGGCCGGCGCGTGGTTGTTCTATCGCCAGGTGCTCGTCACCGGCGGCAACGTCACCGGCCACCTCCTGCTGATGCAGCAGCCCGAGCGCGTCACCGACGTCACGGTCGACTGGTGGAAGTACATCCTGCTCGGCGACAAGGACGCGCGCGCGAAGTTCGTGGGCGCCAACTGCGAGCTGTGCAGCGAGCGCAACGCCTACGAGTACGGCCAGAGCCGCCTGCCCTGACCCGCAGGCACGCGCGTCAGACCTGGACCGGCCCGGAGATGGCGACCGACTTGCGCAGGTAGCGCGCGTCCTGCACCGCGTCCGCGAGGAAGCGGCCCACGCTCGCGCGCGACACCTTCATGTTGCCTGTCTCGCCCTCGGTCGACAGGAACGGCGCGGGATCCGCGGCGTCGTCGGTCAGGTGCACCGGCTGCGCCAGCACCCAGTCGAGGCCGCTGGCGCTGACCTCGGACGTCTGCAGCTCGGTGTCCGCGATCTGCGGCTTGAGCAGCAGCTTGAAGAACATGCTGTCCAGGAAGCCTAGCTTGTCGCGCGTCTCGCCGACGCCGTAGGTGGTCTGCACCACCAGCCGCCTCACGCCGTGCTTCTTCATGGCGGCGATCACCAGGCGCGTGCCGTCCGAGCGGATCGACGTGGGTGTGTGCGCCGCGCCGAAGAAGCGTACGCGCAGCGGGTTCTCGCTGATGCCCAGCGTGACCACCACCGCATCGTGTCCCTGCACCGCGCGCTCGACATCGTGCTGGTTGGTCGCGTCGCCGCGCAGCACCGTCAGCCTGCCATCCACCAGGTCGAACTGGCCGCTGCGTGTGAACGCCGTCACCTGGTGGCCGCGCGCCAACAAGCTCCGCACCGCCGCACGCCCCGAGCCACCCGTCGCACCGATCACGAGAACCTTCATGACTGTCTCCTTGCGTTGATGGGTTGAGAGTGCGGCCCGAGCATGTATGAATCCAACGATGGCTCCTCATACCGAGATGAACGCCGTTCATGATCTGGCGCAGGTCGACCTGAACCTGCTCGTCGCCTTCGACGTGCTGGCGCGCGAGCGCAGCGTCACGCGGGCGGCCGAGCGGCTGGGGCTCACGCAGTCCGCGCTCAGCCATGCACTGCGTCGCCTGCGCGAGCTGCTCGGGGACCCGCTGCTGGTGCGCGGGCAGAGCGGCATGGTGCTGACGCCGCGCGCGGAGGCGCTGGTGGTGCCGCTGCGCAGCGGCTTGCTCACGCTAGGCCGTGCCCTGCACGCGCAGAGTGCGTTCGATGCCCAGAGCGCACGGCGCACGTTCACGCTCGCGACGCCGGATCTGTTCGACGTGCTGGTGTTGCCTCCGCTGCTCGCGCGCGTGCGCACGGAGGCGCCCGGCGTCTCGCTCAACGTGGTGTCCCACGGCCCCGGGCTCGCGCAGCGACTCGAGACCGGCGACGTGGACTTCGCGGTGATCCCGCGCGTCGAGCAGACCCGCAACGCACCGCCCCCGCCGCCACCGCAGGGCCTGCTGCAGACGACCCTGTTCCGCGACGGCTACGCGTGCCTGGTGCGCGCCGATCATCCCGCGCTCAAGAAGCGCACGTTCACGCTGGAGCACTACCTGGCGCTGTCGCATGCGCTGGTCGCGCCGCGCGGCGAGGGACTCGGTCAGGTCGACGAGGCGCTGGCCGAGCGCGGCAAGACACGCCACATCGCCCTGCGCGTGCCGCACTTCCTGGGCGCGCTCGCGATCGTCGCGCGCAGCGACCTGATCCTCACCGCCCCCACCGTGCTGGCCGCGGTCGGCGGCAGCGGCGTGGCCCCCCTGCCCTCGCCCCTGCCGCTGCCTCGCCACAGCGTGAACCTGCTCTGGCACGAGCGCTTCGACAACGACCCCGGCCACCAGTGGCTCCGCGACCGCATCGGCGGGGTCTCCCGCGAGCTGGAGAACAAGCTGGAGCCGCTGCGTCGGAAGAAGTGACCCGTGGGGCCACCGGATGGCCGGCAAGGTCCCCTGCGTTTGGTGTATGCAGCGCGGTACCCATGAAGTTACGAGAGCTCACGGTCTTGGCCGCCCTGCTCTGGGCGCCCGCTTGCGAAACGCCCGGTCACGCCGCCGACAACAAGAAGGAGCCGCCCGCGCGGCCGCGCCCGGCGACGCTGAAGCTGGAGGGGCGCAGCGTACCCAAGACGCTGTCGTACGTGGGCACGCTGGTGGCGCCGCGTGATGCCACGCTGTCGTCGACTCGCGGCGGTCGCGTCGATGCGTACAGCTTCGAGGTCGGCCAGGTCGTCAAGCGCAACGACGTGCTGGTGAAGCTCGGGGCGGCGGAGCTCTCGTACGCGTCGCAGGCGGCGCTGGCGAGCGCGGTGCAGGCGCGCGCGCGCATCGGCCAGGCCAAGGACGCCGCCAGCATGTCGAGCTCGCTGGCCGCCAAGGCCGCGCTGGAGCTCGCCGTCGATGGCGCACGCCGCGCGGAGCAGCTGTTCACGCAGGGCACGCTGAGCGAGCAGGAGCTGAGCCGAAGGCGCTCCAACCTGGCCGCCGCGCAGGCGCAGTACGAAGGCGCGCTCGCGGGAGCCGAGGCCGAGCTGGCGATGGTGAAGCAGTACGAAGCCGCCTCGGCGCAGGCCACCGCGGCGCTCGACGACAAGACCATCCGCGCGCCGTTCGATGGCGTGGTGCTCGACCGCTTCGTCGACGTCGGCCAGATCGCGGCCCCGCACGCGCCGCTGTTGCGCGTGATCGACGCCAGCGAGCTGCGCGTGCGCTTCGACCTGCCGCAGTTCGACGCCGACAAGGTGAAGCTCGGGGGACGCGCGTCGGTGCGCATCGGCGAGCGCATGCTGTCGGCCGTGGTGGTGCGCTCGACGCCCGGCCTGGTGGGGCTCGCCAACGCGCGCCTGGTCGAGGCGAAGATCACGCTGCCCGCGGAGCTAGAGCCGGCGCTGAGCGCGCAGCTGCTGCCGGGTGCGCACGTGCCGGTGTGGCTGGAGATCGAGGGCAGCGATCAGGTCGTGGTGGTGCCGCTCGCGTCGACGCTCTCGACGGCCGGGCTGCTGCGTGCGTGGGTCATCAAGGACGACCACCTCAACGAGCGCCTGCTGTCGGTGCTGCGCTACGAGGGCCCCGAGGTGCTGGTACGCGACGGCCTCGCGCCCGACGAGCTGCTGGTGAGCGCGCCCGCCAGCGACTTCCGGATCGGCGAAGAGGTCACGCCGTGAGGGCACTGGCCGAGCTCTGTGTACGCCGCCCCGTGTTCACGTGGGTGCTGATCCTGAGCACCGTGGTGCTCGGGTTCTCCGCGCTCACCCGCATGCCGATCGAGCGCCTGCCCAACGTCGAGGTCCCGTTCGTGACCGTCACCGTGCCTGCACCGGGCATGTCATCGGAGCAGATCGAGGCCGAGATCAGCACCCGCCTCGAGAACACGCTCGGCACCATCAGCGGCCTCGAGCAGATCGACACCGTCTCGCAGGAGGGCGTGTCGGTGGTGCTGATGCGCTTCGCGATCGAGAAGAGCGTGGTCACCGCCACCAACGAGGTGCGCGACCGCATCGCACGCCTCGGCGATCAGCTCCCGAGCGTGACGCGGCCCGCGCGCATCGAGGCGTTCGACTCCGGCGCGGCGCCGATCTTCCTGATCGCCGTCGACGCGACGCGCGCGGGCGCACGCACACCGCTGGAGGTCACCGAGCTGGCGGACACGATGGTGCGCCGCGAGCTGCAGACGGTGCCCGGCGTGGGCGACGTGGCCCTGGTGGGCGGCGAGGTGCGCGCGCTCTCGATCGTGCTCGACCCGGTGCGCCTGCGCGCGCTCGATCTCACGGGCCAGGAAGTACGCATGGCGCTGGAGCGCGAGAACCTGGAGGCGCCCGGCGGCAGCATGGCCGACGGCGACTCCTCGCTCGGGCTGCGGCTCACCGCCAAGGCGCGCTCGGCGCAGGAGCTGGCGCAGGTGGTGGTCGCCAAGCGCGGCGAGCTCAGCGTGCGGCTGCAGGATCTCGGCGAGGTCAGCGACGGCAAGGTGGTGTCGAGCTCGCGCGCGACGCTCGACGGACGCTCGGCGGTCGTGGTGTCCGTGACCAAGCAGTCCGGCTCCAACATCGTCGCGGTCGCCAAGGAGGTGCGCGCCCGGCTCGACGAGATCGCGCATCAGCTGCCGGACGGCGTGACCGCGCGCGTGATCCAGGACAACAGCCTGACCATCTTCGCCGCCGTCGACGCGGTGACCGAGCACCTGGTGCTGGGCGCGATCCTGGCCGCGCTGGTGGTGCTGGTGTTCCTGCGCAGCTGGCGCGCGACGCTGATCGCCGCGGTCGCGATCCCGGCCTCGGTGGTGGGCGCGTTCGCGGCCGCCGATGCGCTCGGCGTCACGCTCAACTTGCTCTCGATGCTGGGGCTCACGCTGGCGGTGGGCATCGTGATCGACGACGCGATCGTGGTGCTGGAGAACGTCGTGCGGCAGATGCAGCAGCGCAAGCTGCCGGCGCACGTCGCCGCGGTCGAGGCCACGGCGGAGATCGCACTCGCCGTGCTCGCGACCACGCTGTCGCTGGTGGCGGTGTTCCTGCCGGTGGCGACCATGTCCGGGCTGGTTGGTCGCTACCTGGTGCCGTTCGGGCTGACGATGTCGGTGTCGGTGCTGCTGTCGATGGCGGTCGCGTTCACGCTGACGCCGATGTTGTGCGCGCGCTGGCTGAAGAACGACGTGCACGACGAGTACCACGAGGAGCACGGCCGGCTGGAGCAGGGCTACACGCGCGTGCTCGCCTGGGCGCTGAAGCGGCGCTGGGTGGTCGGCCTCGGCGTCGTGCTGACGCTCGTCTCCATGGGGCCCATCGGCAAGCGCCTACCCGGCACGTTCACGCCGGTGGAGGACCTCGCGCGCCTGACCGTGTACCTGCGTCTGCCGGATCGCGCCAGCGTCGAGCGCACCGCGCAGGTGTCGGAAGAGCTCGCCTCGCGGCTGCGCTCGATGGAGCACGTCGAGAGCACGCTGGTGATGACGCGCAACAACCGCGAGGCCACGCTGTCCGTGTACCTCGACGAGATGGGCCACCAGGCCGCGATGATCCAGGCCGTGCGCGCCAGGGTGCGCGAGCTGGCGCCGCCCGAGGTGCTGACCATGGTCGGTCCGATGGACGACTTCGCGCCGCCCGGTCCGGACAGCGCCACGATCCAGTTCATGGTCAAGGGTTCGAACCTGGAGGAGCTCGGCGACGTCGCCAACCGCCTGCTCGCCGAGGCCAGGAAGATCCCCGGCACGGTCGATCACGGTATCACCGCGTCGAGCGGCAAGCCGGAGCTGGCGGTGCACGTCGACCGCGTACACGCGAGCAAGCTCGGCGTCTCGCACGCGGAGATCGGCGGCGCGCTGGCGCTGGTCGATCGCGAGGGCATCGAGCTCGGCAGCGTGCGCGACCCGCTCAGCAAGTACGACCTCGCGCTCAAGACGCGGCTGCGCGTCGCCTCGGACACGCTCGCACCCGAGGATCTGGCGCGCACGCTCGGGGTGCGCTCGGAGCGCGGCGTGCTGCTCCCGCTCGCCGACGTCGCCACCTTCGCGCGCACGGAGGGGCCCGGCGTGATCCGTCGCTCGGGTCGGCAGCGTCAGATCAAGCTGTTCATGAACACGCTGCCCGGCACGTCCGACGCCGCGGTGGGACAGATGCTGGAGCAGAAGCTGCGCGAGGTGGAGCCGAGCGGCCGCTACCACGGCGAGCCGATGGGCAACGTGAAGTCGATGCGCGAGGCGGCCGCGGCCTTTGGGACGGCCGTGATCCTGGCGTTCGCGTTCATGTACCTGATCCTGGCCGCGCAGTTCGAGAGCTGGATCCACCCGGTGACCATCCTGCTCTCGCTGCCGCTGACGATCCCGTTCGGGTTGTTCTCGCTGCTGGTCGGCGGGCAGTCGCTGAACATCTTCTCGTCGCTCGGCTTCCTGGTGTTGTTCGGCGTGGTGAAGAAGAACTCGATCCTGCAGGTCGACCGCATCCTGCAGCTGCGGCGCGAGGGTCTGCCGCGCGAGCAGGCCGTGCTGCGCGCGTGCGCGGACCGGCTGCGCCCCATCCTGATGACCACGCTCGCGTTCGTGGCGGGCATGCTGCCGCTGATCATCTCGTCCGGGCCGGGCTCGAACACCAACCGCGCGGTCTCGGTCGGCATCTTCGGCGGGCAGACGCTGTCGCTGGCGCTGACGCTGGTCGCGACGCCGGTGGTCTACACGCTGTTCGACGACCTGGCGGCGTTCGTCAGCCGCCGCTTCGCGAGTGAACCCAGCCCGGCGCCGCAGCCCGCGGAGTGATCACAGCCGCGTCGAGTAGAACAGTCCCGCGCCCCACACGCCGTGCTGGTCGAACGACCAGCCGTGCGGCCTGTCCATGTTGAACGTGAAGCGCACGCCGACCGAGTCCGTGACCACCACGTAGCGCAGGTAGAACGACATCGCGGACTGGAAGTCGTCGCCCGGGAAGGTGGGGTACCAGGCGGCGGAGACGCGGCCCGCGATCTGCAGGTGCCAGTTGAACAGCACCGCCAGCTCCCCCGCGTGCTGCATGCCGAAGTTGTAGTCGCGCGTGCGCACCGGCAGGCCGAAGATCAGGTCTCCGTCCCACGACAGCCGCACCATGCCGAGGTCCATGCGCGTGCTGGCGCCGGCGACCACCGGCAGCATCTTGTCGATCCACAAGAAGCCGTCCCAGTCGCCCATCGCGCCGCGCGCCAGGAACAGCCCCGCGCGCTCCAGCGGGCTGTCCGACTGCGCCGCGTCGATCGACATGCCCAGGCTCAGGCGCGACAGGCCGCAGGTGCAGTCCGGCAGATAGGCCAGGCCGAGCCAGGGGTTGCCGACGATCACGCGGTTCTTGTCGCCGCCCGGGTCGTTGTTGACGTGGAAGTAAGCGAACGGCAGCGCCGCCTCGAACACGGCCTCCTTGTAGCGGGCGGCCAGCATCGCGGTGGGCTGCACGAACGAGTAGCCGGCGCCGGAGTCGCCCTCGAGGGCGTGGCCGAAGAACAGGTTGGTGTCGAGCGTGGCCGCGACCCGGCCGTGATCGAGCATGCGCTCGTATTCGCGCATGGTGACGTACTGGGCGCGCGCGGACGGCGCGCAGACGAGCAGGCCGAGTGCGAGGACCAGGGGGGCGAGGAGACGCACCCGTGGGGCATATCACGAGCCGCGGCCCGGGCTCAAAAACGGGAGCGGCAGCTGCTCCGGCTCGCCCTCCCCGATCAGCGAGCTGACCGACACCCCGATCAAGCGCACCGGCTTCTGGCCGGCCTCGGTGCCGTGGAACAGCAGGTCGCGCACGGCCCGGTACAGCTCGCGCGCGTCGTCGAAGGGCGCGTCGAAGGTGCGGCTGCGGGTGATGGTCTTGAAGCTGGCGTAGCGCAGCTTGAGCGTGGCCGTGCGCGCACGCGTGTGGCTGGCCACCAGCTCGCCCGCGATCTCCTCGCACTGCTGCATCAGGGTCTCGCACAGATCGCTCAGGTCGCTGACGTCGCGCGCGAAGGTGGTCTCGCTGCCGCGGCTCTTGCGCACCCGGTGCGAGTGCACCTCGCGCCGGTCATCGCCCCAGGACAGCCGGTGCAGCACCTCGCCGTAGCGGCCGAGCCGGGCCTCCAGGCTGGGCAAGGAACGCGTGCGCACGTCGGCCACCGTCTTGATGCCGAGCTCGGCCAGGCGGCGCGCGGTGGCCGGTCCGACGCCCCAGAGCCTCGTCACCGGAAGCGGCGCCAGGAAGTCGGCCACCTGCTCGGGCGGCACCACGCACAGCCCGTTCGGCTTGTTCACGTCGCTGGCGATCTTCGCCACCAGCTTGCACGGCCCCGCACCGGCCGAGGCGGTCAGCCCCGTGCGCTCCAGGATACGAGCCCGGATGTGCTCGGCGATCCGGGCCGCCCCGCGCATGCCGAGCTTGTTCTCGGTCACGTCGAGGTAGGCCTCGTCCAGCGACAGCGGCTCCACCAGCTCGCTGACCTCGTGGAACACCGCACGGATCTCCCGGCTGACCGCGACGTAGTGGGCCATGCGTGGACGCACGAAGATCGCATGCGGGCATAGCCGACCGGCCTGCGCCGAGGGCATGGCCGAGTGCACCCCGAACTTGCGCGCCTCATACGAGCAGGCGGCCACCACCCCGCGCGAGTCCGGCCTTCCTCCCACGATCACGGGCTTGCCGCGCAGCGACGGGTCATCGCGCTGCTCCACGGACGCGTAGAAGGCGTCCATGTCCACGTGCAGGATCGTGCGCACCACGCACTGAACGTACTACCAGCTTACGTAGGTTCGCAACCAGCCACAGGCAACGCTCTTGCTATGGTGCGCGACGAAGCAACAAACGATGCGTGCGTTTCTCGTCTTCTCGTTGGCTGCGTACTTCTCGACGATCGCGATCGCGATCCTGTACCGCCACCGTTTCTTCGCGGTCTTCGCGGGCATCGTGCTGGGCATCCACACCTTCAGCTCGACCGCGATCGAGCCCACGCTCGCGCGCAGCGGGCTCGGGGTGGAGGTGGCGCTGTGGTACGCGCAGCTGGCCACGTTCATCTACTTCTTCCGGATCGGGCGCGTGCAGAACCCGCGGGGTCCGTACCGCTTCCTGATCAGCTGGCCGGCGTCCTGGTTCTCGGCCTCCACGTTCCTCGCCCTGCCCTGGGCGGTGGCGGCCGTGCTCGGCTTCGAGCCGCGCTGGGTCTGGCTGCCGATGGCGGTCGGCGTGCTCGGCTTTGGCCAGTCGAGCTGGACCCGCCGCGAGACCAAGCGGATCTTGCTGGATGGCAGCGACGCCGGTCCGCTCGCGCGTCACGAGCAGCGCATGCGCACCCTCGTGAAGACGATCGCGACGCCGGAGAAGCCGCTGCGCATCGTGCAGATCACGGACCCGAACCTCGGGCCGTTCATGAGCGAGAAGCGGCTGCGCGAGATCTGCGAGCGCGCGGTGCAGGACGATCCCGACCTGGTGCTGCTCACCGGCGACTTCCTCACGCTGGAGAGTCAGCAAAGTCCAGACCCGCTCGCGCGCGCGCTGATGCCGCTGTCCAAGCTGAAGGGCCGCGTGTTCGCCTGCTTCGGCAACCACGATCACGAGTGCCCCGAGCTGATCGACGACGCGCTCTGCCGCGCCCAGGTCGACCTGCTGCTCGATCGCGCGGTCGACGTCGACCTGCCGTGGGGCAAGGTGCAGATCGTCGGCGCCGATCATCGCTTCCGCAAGCGCGAGGAAGCGCTCGCGAAGCTGTCCAGCGCATACCCACGCGAGCCGGGGCGGCTGCGCCTCTGGCTGTTGCACGATCCCGGCGCCTTCCACTGCATCCCCGAGGGCGAGGCCGACCTGGTGTTCAGCGGCCACACGCACGGCGGACACATCGGGCTGCTCAGCCTCGGGCTGCCGCACACGGTGGTGAGCGCGGCCACCAAGATGCCCGACCACGGCCTGTGGGCGCGCGGCCACGACCGGCTCTACGTGCATCGCGGCACCGGCCACTACGGCTTTCCGCTGCGCGTCGGGGTGCCGGCCGAGGAGAGCGTGCTGGAGATCTACCCGGTCGGTAATCTCGCCACGGAGTAGCCGTGAGGCCAGCGCGCGCTCGTGCGCGAGTTGTCACGCATCCGTCGTAGCGACTCGCTAAGTGCGGGCGGATGCCGACAGCCCTCCAGCGCTGCGCCCTCGCGCTGCTCGCATGCCTGCCGGCGTGCGCGGGGACCTTCGGCGGCAAGTTCCATCCGCGCGGTGCCCACGAGCACGAGACTCGCTGCGCGCGCGCGGTGATGGGCCGCAACAGCCCGTACCGCATGCCGCTCGCGGATCCGATCGCGGACGAAGAAGGCCTGAAGCTGCTGGAGGGGTTGCCTCCCGAGGCGCGCCGCACCGCACGCGCCGCGGGGCTGGAGCCCGTGATCGCCTCGCTGATGCAGCGCAAGGCCGAGCAGCCTCCGCCCAACGATCTGCTGCTGCGCTACCAGGAGCTGGCGCTGCGCATGACCGCGTTCGATGCACAGGTGTCGTCGCTGGCGTTCGAGCTGGGCTGCACGCGCGAGCGTGTGCGCGACATGGTGATGACGCTCGACTCCGAGGAGAGCAGCCGCCAGCTGCTGCTGGCCGCCAGCTCGCTGATCATCGGCGCCGGCACCAGCACCGTCGCGGGCACCTGGGATCTGCTCGGCAAGACCGACACCGAGGCGCCCGCCTGGCTCGCGGTCGGCGGGGGCATGGTGACCGCGGTGCTCGGCGCGACGGCGCTGCTGGTGCCCGAGCGCGTGGTGTTGTTGGAGCACCAACAGAACCTGCTGCGCCCGATCCTGGAGGGAAAGGATCCCGACCACCTCTATCCATCGTTCGTCTTCCGCATGCTCACCGCGCGCTACCAGGGCGACGACGGCACGCCGCGCGATGCCTTGATGCGCGACTTCGAGGACATCCTCGCGCACAAGGTGGAGCACGTGAAGCACGCGCGCGCGCTGGAGATCCTGGGCGGAACCGGCTCGTTCTACCCGCGCGAGATGCTGGAGGCGCGCGAGGCCTTCTTGCACGCGGTCGAGCTCGCGGTGGCGGGTGTCGCGCGCGACCTGGAGCTGTTCGACCGCACCGTGGTGCGCCTGTTCGCGACGCCGCCCGCGCCCCCTCCCAGGGGCTGGCCGTGACTTCGGTGCACCGAGCAAGCCACGTCTAGTCGGTGGCGAACAACGTCACACAAGCGTCACCAGGCCGTGTGGAGGGCTGGGGTACACGAGGGCCAGCTCATCTCCCCGAGGTTTTCGCATGTCCATGCAAGCCGACGTCCCCGCACTCGTCGAGGCGCCGCCCAGCGCGCCGCGCGCATCGCAGCTCGATGCGAAGCTCTCCAACAAGAAGCCCAATCGCCTGGCCAGTGGCGCGTTCATCGCCGCGCTCGCCGGCGGCCTGATCTACGCCGGCTCGCAGCTCATCGCCGACCTGCAGCACGTGCACTCGCCGACCGTCTTCCCGTTCGTGATCCTGGGCGTCGCGCTCCTGATCGCGCTCGGCTTCGAGTTCGTCAACGGCTTCCACGACACCGCGAACGCGGTCGCCACCGTCATCTACACGCACTCGCTCGAGCCCCATGCCGCCGTCGTGTGGTCGGGACTGTGGAACTTCCTCGGCGTGCTCGCGTCGTCCGGCGCGGTCGCCTACGGCATCCTGACGCTGTTGCCGGTCGAGCTGATCTTGCAGGTCGGCAGCGGCGCCGGCTTCGCGATGGTGTTCGCGCTGTTGATGGCGGCGATCATCTGGAACCTCGGCACCTGGTGGTTCGGCCTGCCGTCGTCCAGCTCGCACACGCTGATCGGCTCGATCATCGGCGTCGGCATCGCCAACAACATGATGAACCCCGGCACCTCCACCAGCGGCGTCGACTGGGCGCAGGCGGGCAAGGTCGGACAGTCGCTGTTGCTCTCGCCGCTGGTCGGCTTCGGCTTCGCCGCGCTGATGCTGTTCATCCTGCGCAAGACCGTGCCGAACAAGAAGCTCTACGAGGCGCCCGAAGGCGACGCCCCGCCGCCCTTCTGGATCCGCGCGCTGCTCGTGCTCACCTGCACGGGCGTCAGCTTCGCGCACGGCTCGAACGACGGCCAGAAGGGCATGGGCTTGATCATGCTCATCCTCATCGGCACCGTGCCGACCGCCTACGCGCTCAACCACGCCGTCTCCGCGGCCGACACGCAGGACTTCATCGCGGTCACCGCGCAGGCGTCCGCGGTGCTCGACAAGTACAGCGAGGGCAACACCTCGTCCGACCCGCGCGCCGACCTGCGCAACTACCTCGCCACGCGCGAGATCTCCAAGGCGACCGTGCCCGCCGCCGCCAAGCTGGCGAAGGAAGTCGGCACCGACCTCGCGCGCTTCAAGGAGCTGGCCAAGGTCCCGCCGGAAGAGACGCGCAACTTCCGCAATGACATGTACGTGCTCGGCGAGACGCTGCGCATGTTCGACAAGAAGAAGGCGCCCGCGTTCAGCGAGGCCGACCACGCGGTCGTCGAGAACTATCACAAGCACCTCGACAACTCGACCAAGTTCATCCCCACCTGGGTCAAGGTCGCCGTCGCGCTCGCGCTCGGCCTCGGCACGATGGTCGGCTGGAAGCGCATCGTGGTCACGGTCGGCGAGAAGATCGGCAAGGACCACCTCACCTACGCGCAGGGCGCCTCCGCGGAGCTCGTCGCGATGACCACCATCGGCGCGGCCGACATCTTCGGCCTGCCGGTCAGCACCACGCACGTGTTGTCGTCCGGTGTCGCGGGCACCATGGCGGCGAACGGGACCGGCCTGCAGATGGCCACCGTGCGCAACATGCTGATGGCCTGGGTGCTCACGCTGCCCGTGTCCATCGCGCTGTCGGGCAGCCTGTTCTACCTGTTCAGCCACTTCTGATATGGATGGGGCCGCGAGCAAGCTCCGGCTCGACTTTCATCCTCGCGACAGCCGCGGTCTGATCTGGGGCTATCGTCTGGATGCGTTCACTCCGTTGTCTCTCGACCAGTCGAGCGATGGGGAGAGCGGCCCCATCTGGTACCACTTCAACATCGCCGACGGGCGTGCACGCAAGTGGCTCAAAGAGCAATCGGGCCTGCCCGAGCGGGCCGTGGAGATGATGCTCGAGCCGCACCCGCGCGTACGTCTCCATGTGATGCCGCAAGGTCTCGTCGGCGTGCTGGAAGATCTGCACCACGACTTCAAGGGCGACCCTGAAGGTTTTGGCGAGCTACGCTTCTTCGTCGACGCAAAGCGCGTGATCAGCGCGCGCCGGCACCCGCTCAAGAGCGTGGACGACCTGCACCGCAACCTGCAACGTCAGCCCGAGCTGAAGAGCACCGGCGACTGGGTCGAGGCGCTGGTCGCGCTCTTGACGCAGAACTTCGCCGAGTCCGTGCGAGCGCTGATCGACCGCGTCGATACGCTGGAGGACGAGGTCGTCGGCGGGCGCAGCACCCACCACCAGCGGCACGAGCTCGCGTCGATTCGACGCTTGCTCGTGCGCTTTCGCCGTCACGTGCATGCCGACCGTCAGGCGCTGCAGCGCGTGCGCCTGGAGGGCCGAGAAAAGCGGCACGCCGAGGCCAACCGCGTGAGCATCGAACAGCTGG
>JBEVNG010000288.1:0-8374 GCA_040508235.1 Polyangiales bacterium
CCGGCTTGAGCGTGGTGTCGGCGATCGGCGCGCCGTTGTGCGTGACCTTGGTCTTGACCTCGCGCGGGAAGCCGCTGAAGGCGATGCTCCAGAACGAGTGGCTGGCGGCGGGCAGATCGCAGCCGGACTCGGCGAGCGTGACGTCCGGGTTGTCGCACATCGCGTTGCGGTGCGTGCACGAGCGGAGCGGCAGGCTGCCGGTGCAGGTGACCGCGCTGCCGTCGATGTCGAACTGGAAGCGGTACTGGCCCTCGGGCCAGGGCGCCTTGGGCTGCAGCACCACCACGTAGCCGTTCTCGCAGCCCTTCTCGGTGCACATCACGCCCGGCTTGGGCTCCGGGACTGGCCCGGGACACGCTGCCTGCAGCGGGCTCTGCGAGGCCTGGGGCGGCGGCTTGGACAGCTCTTTGGCGCAGCCTGCGAGGACGAGCATGATCAAGGCGGTGCGCTGCATTGGAGTGCGTCTAGCACGTGCCGTGGCGGAATCGGAGCCCCGACGCTATACGCGAAGAAGATGAGGATTTCTTGGCACTGAGCGGCATCCGCCAGGCGCTCTCGCGGGCCAGCCTGGCGCTTGCGGTCGGACTGCCGGCGGTGTTGTTCGCGTACGCCGGCTACGACCGTCGCTGGGCCGGCGACGACGGCTTCATTAACCTGCGCGTGGTGAACCAGCTGCTGCACGGCAACGGCTTCGTCTACAACGCGGGCGAGCGCGTCGAAGCGGTGACCAGCGCGGCGTGGGTGTTCCTGCTCTGGCTGCTCGGCGCGCTGGGCTGGCAGATCGAGCAGGCCGCGTGGGTGACTGCACTCGCGCTCAGCGTGGCCGGCCTGGCGCTCGGCACCTTCGCCGCGGCGCGTGCGAGCGAGCGCGACGAACGCGACGAACGCGACGAACCAACGCTGGTGTTGCCGCTCGGCGTGCTCGCGTACCTCGCGATCCCGGTCGCGTGGGAGTACGAGACCTCCGCGCTGGAGAACGGCCTCGGCCTGTTCTTCCTCGGCGGCTCGTTCTGGCTCATGACGTCGCACGTGTCGCGACCGTGGATCGCGCTCTGGCTCGGCCTGGCACCGCTGGTGCGTCCCGACTTCACGCTCTACGCGCTGCCATGGCTCGCGGTGTTGTTCATGCAGCGCCCACGCTGGCAGCTGCTCGCGCTGTTCGCGTTGCCAGGCGGCGCGTACGAGATCTTCCGCATGGGCTACTTCGCGTGCCTGGTGCCGAACACCGCGCTCGCCAAGTCCGCGTTCGATCCCAACTGGAGCCAGGGCTGGCTCTACTTCAAGAACACGTTCGCCACCTACGAGCTGTACTGGCCGCTCGCGCTGGCGATCCCCGCGTTGCTCTGGGTGCGTGCGCGCCCTGCCCTCGCGCTCGCCCTCGGTGGCGTGCTGCACATCCTGTACGTGCTGCGCGTGGGCGGCGACTTCATGCACGGGCGCGTGCTGCTGCCGGGTGTGTTCGCGCTGTTCATGGCGGCCGGTGCGCTGCGCCTGCGCTTCGAGCGTCGCGAGCTGATCTTGGGCGCGGTCGCGTTCACGCTGGTCGCCAGCTGGAGCGTGCACTGCGCGCGCACGCTGCGTCCCGAGTACTACGCCGACTACATCCTCGACGAGCGCCGCTGGTGGACCGACAACGCCGGCGAAGCCAATCCGATCACCAGCGAGCAGTACACCAACCACAAGTTCTACCAGATGTCGCTCGAGGTGAAGCGACAGCTCGCGACGCAGTGTCCGGACGGACTCGCCACGCTCAACAGCGAGAACGTCGACCCCTGTCAGCGCACCGTCTGGCTGCTCGACGACTCTCCCAACGGCGGCATCTCCGATCATCAGCTCGGCGAGCTGCTGCCGATGGACCCGAGTGCGGCGCCCGAGCACGTCGTCGCTGTCTACGCCTTCCGCCCGCTCGGCGTCTCCGGCCGCATGATGGGCCTACGCGTGAACGTGGTGGACGCCTACGGCCTCGCCGACCCGCTCGCTTCGCGCAACGAGCTGGGCAAGGAACGCGGCCGACCCGGCCACGAAAAGGAGCTCGGCACCATCTGGTTCGTCGCCAAGTTCGCCGCCGAGGCCGCCACCCGCGATCCGCGCGTCGCGCTCGCCCGCAAGGCCCTCCACTGCGGCCTGCTCCGCGAGCTCCACCACGCCACCCGCGACGAGCTCACGCTCAGCCGCTTCCTCAAGAACCTCACGCTAGCGTTCCCACTGCACCGCCTGCGCCTACCCCCCGACCCGCAGGTCGCGGTCGACCGCTTCTGCTCATAGCCCCACGTGCGCGGTCTTGCCGGCGAGGATGTCGGCGATCCAGTCGGTGAGCTTCTTGGAGCCGATGGTGCCGGTGTAATAGCTCTCGCTGGAGAGCCAGGTGTGTTGCGTGCCTTCGGGGTACCAGGTGCCGAAGTTCGGGTAGGCCTTCATGGCGTCGCGGAACTCGAGCAGGCCCTTCTGGAAGTCGGCGCCTGGTACGGGTGTCACCAGCACGATGCCGGTGCAGTTGTTGAGGCCGGCGCCGAAGAAGCCGGAGATCACTCCGTCTTGCGCGGTCTCGATCAAGCCCGCGGCGCGATCGGAGTAGGTCTTGGCGAGGTGCAGCGCGTAGTCGAACAGGAAGTCGTCCTTGTTGCCGCAGTCGCTGCCGCAGTCGGCGAGGATCGACTTGTCGAGGCCCCACAGCTCGCGCCACTGCTTCTGCAGGCAGCTGGCCACGACCTTGCTCGACATGGGCGGACCGGAGTCGTCGATCAGCGTGACCTTCACGTCGGGGAACGCGCGCTGCACCAGCACGGCGTTCGATGCGGCGCCGAAGCCACCCGCGCTGATGCCGGTCAGCACCACGCGCTTGGCGGTCTTGAACGTGGGCACCACGCGCTTGAGGTACGCCTCCATGTTGAGGCGGCCGACGAACTTCTGGGTGCCGAGCACGCCTGGCACGGCGGCGTTGGCGTTGGTGCCCGCGTGCACGTCGCCGGTGCAGTACGGCACGTAGACGAAGTTGAAGTCGCGCAGCGGGTTGGCGCTGTTGGTGCGATCGAAGATGCCGACGTCGGCGCGCGGCTTCTGCTGCGCGGTGGTCGGGTTGGCCAGGCACGACAACCCCTCGAAGCAGGCGCCGCCGCCCTCCAGGAAGATCATCAGGTCGTCCTTGGGCCCGTTGAAGTTCACGGCGACGCCGGCGTTGGAGCCGTCGCGGCAATAGCTGTCGGGGAACGGCACCCAGGTCCACTGCTTGGCGAGCGCGTCGATCGGCTTGCCGTTGGCCTCGAACGGCAAGAGCCCGCTGTCGCGCACGGCGGCGTCGACCACCACGGCGGCGTCCGGCTTGGCGGCATCCACCGACGAATCCACCCCCGGCGTGCGAGCGTCGATGGTCGCATCCAGGCGCGGCCGCCCGGAGTCGACGGAAGCCATCGGCTCGCCATCGTCCTCGTCTTCTCCTTGCTCGTCGGGAGGCGGAGCAGTGCCCTCGTCGGAGCAAGCGAACAGCGAAACCATCAGAGCAAGGAGCAGGGCACGGTGCAGCATGGTCGAGGCGCCGAACCTATCATTGCGCGCGTGGCCGTGGTGGACGTGTAGGCGCCAACGAGTTGACCGCTGGTGCCAGGGGCCGGTCGATTTCGACGCCGAGGCTGACCACTTTCCGAAGCTCCCTGCCACCCAGGTGTCGACGGGGGGTCGCTCCCCGGAAAGGCACCATGTCCTCCTGGCGTTCGTTGCTGACGCTGCTGATCTTGCCCGCATGTGTGGGCGAGCTCTCCGATCCACGCGGCCTCGGGCCGAGCGACGGCCCGTCGGAGGTCCCGGACGCTCCCGACGACAGCTCCGCCGCCGCGGACGACGCGATGCAGGCGGCGAACGCGAGCTTGTTCGACGTCGCACGCAAGTACTTCCCGGGCAGCGAGCCGGCCGGAGGGCCCAAGCGCCTGGCGCGCCTCACGCGCACGCAGCTCGATCTGACCACAAAGGCGCTGCTGCCCGACTACTTCGAGGGCAGCGCGCTCTTGGCCCTGCCGCGCGATCCGCTGCAGACCAACTACGAGTACAGCGACAACCTCGGCTTCAACGCCGCCAACTTCACGCCCTACACGCAGTGGGTCCAGGCGATCGCCGCGCGCGTGCAGGCCAGGCCGACCGCGTTCGTCTCGTGCACGGATGACGCGTGCCTCGCCCAGCAAGCGCGACGCTTCGTGACGCGCGCGTTCCGCCACGACGCGCCCGAAGAGACGCTGCAGCGCTTCGCCGAGCAGTTCGTGAGCAGCAAGGCGGAGGTTGGCCTCGAGGCTGCCGCCGGCGAGCTGGTGGAGCTGAGCTTGAGCTCGCCGCACTTCGTGTTTCGCAACGAGCTCACCACGCGGCTCACGCCCGCGCAGCAGCTGCAGCACCTGACCTACACGCTCGCGGACGCGCCTCCGGAGGCGCTCGGGCTCAGCGTCACGCAGGCCCTCGACGCCGACGCCCTGCGCCAGGCCGTGGACAAGGTGCTCGCCACGCCGCAAGCGCGCGAGAAGCTGATGCGCTTCTTCCTCGCCTGGCTCGAGGTGCGCGAGGCCAACGAGTTCACGATCGCCACCGACGTCTTCCCCGAGTTCACGCCCACCCTGGTCAGCGCGATGCTGGAGGAGACGCGCGCGTTCCTGACCCATCAGCTGGGCAAGGTGTCGCCCAGGCTGAAGGACGTCACGCAGTCCACCGAGTCCTTCGTCAGCAAGGCGATGGCCACGATCTACGGCACCAAGGGCAGCGACCAGCTGGTGCAGCTCGACCCCAAGCAGCGGCTCGGCATCTTCACGCAGCCAGCCGTGATCGCGTCGCACTCGGGCCCCACCACCACGCGGCTGGTGAAGCGCGGTGTGTTCTTCACGCGCAAGGTGATGTGTCTGCCGCTGGGTCTGCCGCCTGCCGGGGCGGACACCACGGTGCCCACCACCCCCAACGCCAGCGAGCGCCAGCGCATCGAGAGCGTCACCACCGCGGCCTCCTGCAAGGGCTGCCACAACTTCATCAACCCGTTCGGCTTCATGCAGGAAAACTACGATCCGATCGGTCGCTTCCGCACGCTCGACGAGGGCATCCCGATCGACCCGCGCATCAGCGTCGACTTCCTCGACGAGGGCCCGCTCACGACGGCCTCGCCCGTGGATGCGCTGCGCGCGCTGACCGGCTCGCTGCGCTTTCAGCAGTGCTTCGCGCGTCAGCTGTTCCGCTTCTACATGGGCCGCGACGAGCAGGAAGGCGACGACCCCACCCTACGTCAGATGTTCTTCGGCTTCGCCAACGGCGACCAGCAAGACATCGTCACCATGCTGCGCACGCTGGCCGGCGCACCCAGCTTCTCGCGACGCGCGGAGGTCCCATGAAACTGACTCGTCGCGATCTCCTCAAGTCGTTCGGTGCACTCGGCTTCCTGCTCACGCCTGTGGCGCGCGCGATGGGCTACGTGGCCGGAGGCACGTTCGTCGATGCGCCGCGCTTCGTGATGTTCTTCAAGGGTGGCTCGTTCCATCCCGCGTCGACGAATCCCCCGAGCATCAACCAGCTCGCGGGCACGCCGATCGCGCCCCTGCAGCCGCACGCCTCGGATCTGATCCTGTTCAAGGGCATGAGCATCCACGGCGGCTCGCCCAAGAGCAACGGCTACCAGGAAGAGCACGGCGCGGGCCTGATCGGCTGCGTCACCGGCAACAGCTACAAGTACTCCAAGAACGACTCGTACTTCGCGTACACCGACAACGAGTCGATCGACATCGCGATCGCCAACCACTACGCCGCCACGCCGCGGCTGGCGGGCATCCCGTTCGCGAGCCTGCACGTGGGCGCGGGCGCGCAGTCGGACGCCGACAACGTGGGCCTCGGCCAGCGCTACATCTCCTACCGCGCGCGCAAGGCCGGCGACACGCAGTACAGCAACGCGGTCGAGCCCGTGCAGGACGCGGGGCAGGTCTACGACATGCTGATGCAGCGCGTGAACGTGCTCTGCTCCAGCGTGTCGAACCAGCCCAGCGGCGACAACGAGAAGCTGCGTGCGGCGCTGCGTCGACGCAAGAGCCTGATCGACTTTCGCTTGCAGGACATCGCCGCCGCCAAGCGCGCGCTCGGCGTCGACGCGGAGCACGCGCAGAAGCTCGATGGTCTGGTCGACGGGTGGCGTGAGGTCGAGAAGAACCTCGATGCGCAGCTCGCGGGCGGCATGGTGGGTGGCAACGTGCCGTGCCCCAGCGACGCGCGTCCCGGCGGCAAGGGCGCGGGCAAGCAGAGCTGCGACGACCTCTCGCCCGTGCACGATCAGATGACCGCGCTGATCAAGCTGGCCTTCGAGTGGGACCTCACGCGCGTCGTCGCCTACACGCTTTCGGGCGCGTCGAGTGGCCAGCGTATGCCGAGCCGCGGCGTCAACCAGGCGCACCACTCGCTGGAGCACAGCAACAACGTCGCCCAGCTGAACATCATGGGCACTTTCTACGCGGAGAAGTTCGCGGGCCTGCTGGGCGCGCTCAAGAGCATCGACGACGGCGAGGGCAAGAGCGCGCTCTACAACAGCTCGGTGATCTTGGGCATGGAGTGCTGGAGCGACAGCTCCAGTGGCCACTACCTCACCAACATCCCGTTCATCCTCGCGGGCCAGGGCGCCGGCAAGTTCCAGACGGGACGCATCGTCGACGCCAAGGGTCGCAACAACAACGACCTGCTGATCTCGGTGCAGAACGCGTCCGGCATCGCCTCCAACACGTTCGGCCTCGCCAACCTGTGCAAGGGCCCGATCGTCTAGAGCGCGAGCGAGAGGGAGAGCGTCGCCGACGTGCGTAGACCTTCGAGCTTCAGCAGCGTGACGCCGTCGGCGTCGAGGCCGCGCAGCGCCTTGACGGCATAGCCGAGCTCCAGATCGAGCCGCGTCGCCCAGCGCGCATTCCATGTATAAGCGGCGGCACCACGCGCGATCGGCGCGACGTACACGCCCGATAGCGAGCGACCCACCAGCGCATCGTCGCGCGCCTCGGCGGCGAGCCAGGCCCAGCCCACGCGCAGGCCCGCACCGAGCGCGAACGTGAAGCGCCGATGCGGAAGCGGGATCATCGGCGCCAGGCTCAGCGAGAGAACGCGTACGCGCGTGGACGCCTGCGCGCTGCCGACCGAGCGCGCCTCGAACGCGAGATCACCCTGCCCCGCGAGACGGCCGAAGTCGTACGCCGCACCGGCCACGAGCGTGGGCAGCCAAAGCGAGCCTTGGCGCAAGGCGCCCGCACCCAACCACAGCGAGGAGCGTCGCACTGGCGGCGCCGGGGGCGGCGCTTCGACCCGAGCAGGCTCCTCCAGCCGATGCGTGGCGACCAGCTCGGCGATCGTCAGCGCCAGCAGCCGTGCGCGCGCTTCGGGCTGGGTCTCGTCGAGGGACAGCGTCAGCGCCTGCGTCTGCACCGTGATCCGCGCCTGCGTGCCCTCGCAGTGGAGCGACACCTCGCGCGCGACCAACTCCTGCGACGCCAGCTCCAGCTGCACCAGCTTGCGGATCGCCTGCGCCGACGCTCCCGCGCAGTCCGCGATCGACAGCTCGTCCGCCCGCGCCACGGACACGAGCGCGAGCCAGGCAAAGAGCAGCCTCAAGGCTCGAGCTCACCAAAGCGCCGTACCGCGCGCACGCGACGCCCGCTGGGATACTGCGCGACGTACTCACGCGCGAGGCTGCGCGCCAGGGCCGCGTCCCCCGCACGATGCGCCGCCTCGACCTGACGCGCGAGCGCATCCTCGGCCAGCGACGAATTGAGCGAGAGCGAGCGCGCACGTGCGTACGCGGCCTCCGCCTCGCGCGGTTGTCCCAGCTGCTGCATCAACACGCCGCCGAGCGTAAACGCCGCCAGCGACGCGCGCGAGTCCTGGGCGTGCTCGTTCATCACGCGACGCAGGTACGGTACCGCCGCCGCCGCATGGCCGGACAGGCGCGCCGTGTCCGCCGCAAGCATCAGCTCCTCGACGTCGTCCGCCACCGGCTTCTTGGTCTGCGCGAGCAGCTCGTAGGCGCGCTCGAACTCGCCCTGCTCCGCGGGCTCCCGCCAGCTTCGTGTGATCGCGCGCGGGCGCGGTGTCTTCACCGGCGTCTCCTCGTGCGGCAGCCACTCCTCGTGCGGCAGCCACTCCTCGCGCGGGAACCAGCCGGCCTCGCCCGCGCTCAGCTCCGTGTGGTGCTCGTGGAACGACACCGCCACGCGCCCCTGCAGCACCGCGACGCGCGTACGTGCCCCGTCGCGCTCGACCTCGAACGACGTGCCGAGCACCTCGACCGTGACCTCGCCGCTGCGCACGCGGAACACGCGCTGCTCGTTGCGCGCGACGTCGAAGCGCGCCTGCCCTTGCGCGAGCTCGAGCGTGACCTGCGTGGCGGTCG
>JBEVNG010000312.1:0-20720 GCA_040508235.1 Polyangiales bacterium
CGCCGTGCAGCGGCTGGTGATCGCGCCGGAGCTCTCGATGCGGCTCTCGCAGCAAGCCGGCGAGAGCGCGCAGCCACAGGGCGAGCTGCTGCCGTTGCGCGTGGCGCGTCGTGATGCCGCGGACCGCTTCGAGCGGGACTACGTGACGGACGCGCTGCGACGGGCCAGCGGCAACCCGGTCCGGGCCGCGCTGCTGGCCGAGGTCTCGCGCCAGATGATCCAGAAGATGATGCGCAAGCACGGCATCGAAGAGGGCTGAGCGACACTGCACTGTCGCTTGACCCTCACACGTTCGGCTCATACCGTGGGGCCACCGATGAGCGCGCTCAGTGATCGCTACGAGGTGCTCGGGCTGCTGGCGAGCGGAGGCATGGCCTCCGTGCTCTACGGCAGGCTGCGTGGACCCGCCGGCTTTCAGCGCGAGGTCGCCATCAAGCGCCTGCATCCGCACTTCGCGCGCGAGCCCGAGTTCCTGCAGATGTTCATCGACGAGGCGCACATCTGCGCGCGCCTCTCGCACGCGAACATCGTGTCCGCGTTCGACGTGATCGAGACGCCGCCCGACCTGTGCCTGGTGATGGAGTACGTACCAGGCGCGGGGCTCGACGTGTTGCTGCATGCCAGCCGCGCACGCGGGACGGCTGTGCCGCTGCGCATCGCCGGGGCGCTGTTGACCAACGTGCTGCACGGCCTGCACAGCGCGCACGAGGCGCGCGATGAGCAGGGCACGCTCGGCATCGTGCACCGCGACGTGTCGCCCTCGAACGTGCTGGTCGGTGAAGACGGCGTCGGCCGCGTGCTCGACTTCGGCATCGCGCGCGCACGCAGCAAGCTGCGCACCACGCCGGGCAACGAGCTCAAGGGCAAGTTCTCGTACATGGCGCCCGAGCTGCTGCGCGGCGAGGAGTTCGACCGCCGGCTCGACGTGTACGCAGTGGCGGTGGTGTTGTGGGAGGCGCTGGCGGGGCGCGCGCTGTACGGCGGCCAGCCCAGCGCGGCGATCATGCGGCAAGTGCTGGAGGGCGAGGTCACGCCGCCGAGTCGGCATCGCACGGACGTCTCGGCCGCGCTCGATCACGTGGTGCTGCGTGGCCTCGCGCGCGATCCGGCGCAGCGCTTCGCGAGCGCGCGGGAGTTCGCCACGGCGCTGGAGCGCGAGTGCGGCGTCGCCAGCCAGCACGAGGTCAGCGAGTGGATGCACGGCCTGGTCGGCGAGCTGCTGGCGCGGCGCGCGAGCGAGCTGCGCCGGCTGCAGCGCGAGCGTCCCCACGAGCCCAGCACGTGGGTCGGCGAGCGTGAAGAGACGCAGCGCCGCAGCGCGCCCGAGCTGACGCAGACGCTGGCCGAGGCACCGCTGGAGCTGACCATCGCGGAGAGCCCGTCGCTGCCGCCACCGCCGCGCCGTCGTGCGCCGCTGGTGGCGATGCTGGTGCTGTCGTTGCTCGCGATCGCGGGTCTGGTGTTCGCGCGCGTGCAGCGTGTGCCCGCCAAGACGCACGCGGCTGCGCCCGCAGCCCCGGTTGCACCCACGCCTCGCGCGCCCGTCGCGGAGCCGGTGCGGGCACCGCTCGCCGCGCCGGCGCAGGCATTGCCAATGCCCGAGCGCAAGCGCGTGCCACGCAAGCGCGTGTCGACACCTGCGCCCGTCGCGTCGCCCGATCCGTGCACCAACGCGGTGCAGCTCGAGCTGATCGATGGCGTGGTCGTGAAGACCTACAAGCCCGAGTGCCTGAAGTAGGCAACCGAGCGCGGCAACCGATGGTTTCGCCAGCGCGCTCGGGCCGCGCGAGCGTCTTGGTTCTCGCAATGATCTCGTAGCGACCAGCGAGGCACGCGGACTGCAAAAGGAGCGCGCATGCAGCTCCAAGCCTCGCTCGCTCCCGAACCTCTCGCATTGCCTCGCGCCCTGGCCAGCCAGCTGATGACCGAGCACGCCGCCGGCGACATGCGCGCGTTCCCCGCGCTGTATCCGATGTTGCGCCCCAAGCTCGCGCGCCTGTGCCGCTCGTTCGTCGGCCCGGACGAAGCCGAGGACGTGTTGCAGGAGGTGTTCTTGAAGTTGCACCGCGCGCGCGGCAGCTTCACGCCCGGCGGCAACGCCTTCGCGTGGGCCTACGCCGTGGCGCGCGCGACCTGCCTCGATCGACTGCGTGCGCGCGCACGCGATGCCGAGGTGCCGATGGAGCCGTCCGATCTGGAGCGTCGCGCGGCACCCGGCTCGCCGCAGGCCGAGCTCGGCGGTGTGCTCGCCGGCTTCTCCGACTGCCTGCGCACGACCTACGTACTGGTGAAGGTCGAGGGCATGGAGTGCCGTGAAGCCGCGGCGCTGCTCGGCACCACCACGAGCGCCGTCAAGCAACGCGTACACCGGGCCACCGCGATGCTGCGTGAGCAACTCCGCGATGAAGCGTGACCGTGACGGCGACGTGACAACACGCGCGGATGCTTGCGAGTATCACGCGCGGCATTGCCTTCACGTTGGGGTGATGGCAACTGGAGGTGCCGTGAAGATCCCCTCGCTGGTGCTCGCGCTCGCGCTCGCCTCGCTCGGCATGCTCGCCACGCCTGTCGCCGCGCAGGTCGACGCGCGCGAGCACCACGGCAACGTGCAGGCCTGCGTCGCGGATCACAAGCGCGTGCAGACCACGCGCGAGTCGGGGCACTTCCTGGAGAGCCGCGACGCCGCCGCGCGCTGCGCGCAAGCGAGCTGCCCGCAGCTGATCCGCGAGGACTGCTCGGCCTGGTACGTCGACCTCGCCGCCAGCACGCCGTCGATCGTGCTGGAGGTGCGCGACCAGGCGGGCCACGACCTGACCGATGCGCGCGTGACGCTCGGGGAGCGCGCGCTCGACGTGCATGGACGCGCCGTCTCGCTCGACACCGGCAGCTACTCGCTGCGGGTCGAGGCCGCGGGACACGAGCCGCACGTGGAGCAGATCGTGGTGCGCCAGGGCGAGCAGAACCGGCGCGTCACCATCACGCTGCAGGCGATGGAGGCGGCGAGCGAGCCGGTTGTGCAGGCGCCCCCGCCGCGCCTGTCGCGCGCCGTGCTCACGCTCGGTGTGATCGGCCTCGCCGGACTGAGCACCTTTGGCGCGCTGGCGATCGCGGGCAAGGTGCAGCGCGGGCAGCTCGACGACTACGCGTGCAAGCCCGACTGCGCGCGCGGCGACGTCGACGCCATCAACCGCATGTACCTGGGCGCGAACATCGCCGCCGCGATCGGTGGCTCGGCCGCGATCGCCGCCGGCGTGCTGTACGTGCTCGATCGGCGGCGCGCCGAGCGCAAGCTCGACGTGGCGCTGCATCCCATGGGCGTGAGCCTGCGCGGAGCGTTCTGATGCGCTGGTGGCCGCTGTTGATGATCGCGGGCTGCGTGCCCATCTCGGTCGACGACTACGCCGGCGGCTCGGCGCCGCGTGAGGATGGCGGGCAGCCCGGCGGCGAGCTGCGCGAGGACGCCAGCGCACCGTCGCTAGATGCGTCGCGGATGGAGCCCGCCACCGACGCGACCGTCACGGACGCGACGCCAGCAGAGGGTCTGGCCGATGCACAGGTGCCGCCACCACCGCGTGTCGACGCCAGCGTCGAGCAGGACACGGATGCCGGCGTGCTGCCCGTCGACGCGGGCGTCACGGTCGACGCCGGCGCGGTGGACGCGGCGGTCGATGCCTCCACGCCTGACGCCACCGTGATCGGCTGCGACACCGAGTACGTGGTCTGCGACGACTTCGAGACCGGCCCGATGTGCCCGACTCGACCCGGCCCCAACTGGACCGAATGCGAGCGCATCGCCGACCCGACCGGCCCGGTGCGTGAGCAGCTCGCCGGCGGGAGCTGGGCGCTGCGCTCGCGCGTGAGCCAGACCGCCGGCAGCCGCAGCCAGCGCATCCTGCGTACCATCCCGCTCGATGCCGACTACTTCGAGGCCGACTTCTGGATGATCACGGACCCGAGCAGCAGCGAGTGGTTCACGTTCCTGAAGCTGCAGCAGGAGGCCGGGGCCGACGCCGACGGCGAGCCGACCAACTACCCAGGCATCAGCCTGATCGGGCGCAGCGGCATGATGGGCGTCGCCATCGAGACCATGGAGAGCCTCGACAAGTCGTACTACCTGGAGCTCGACCTCGGTCCCTGGCCGACCGACTGGATCCACGTGAACTTCGCGGTCGAGCTGAAGAAGCTCGACGTGACCGTGACGTTCGAGCAGTACGAGCCCTCCAAGGGCTGGCAGGGCCTGAGCTACCCGGTCGGCAAGGTCGACATCCGCCGTCAGTACTTCGCGCTGGGTGTGTACGCCGAGAGCGAAGGCGCGGTGCAGATGTTGTTCGACGACGTGCGCATCCACGCCGCCAAGAACGGCAAGCTCATTCCCCTGCCCTGAGCTCGCGCGCGAGGATCGACGCGGCGAGCTCGTACGGTCCCGGCTCTGGCTCGTGCCGCGCCAGCTGCTCGTACATGCGATGCGCACGCTCGCGGTCGCCGCTGGCCAGCGCGTCGAGCGCCATGCGTGGCAGGTTCGGTGCAGGCGGTTGCGTGGGACGCTCCCGTGCGATGGGCTCCGCCACCACCGTGGGTGCGCTGGGTTGCACGGGCGCCTGCGTCGCCGCGCGTGCGACCTGCTTGCCGGCGAACCAGGAGCGGCACAGCGAGTAGCTGCACAGCGCCACCAGCACCGCGAGCAGGCTGCCGATCAGTCGAAACCTTCGCGGCTTCAGGCCGAGCGCGCGCGTGGTGCGGTCGGTGAGCTCGCCGTCGCGTGCCTCGCTGACGATGGGCTGCGCACCGCGCAGCGCCGCGTAGTCCGCGCGCAGCTGCTGCAGCGTCGCGGCGTCCAGCACCTGCGTCTGCTCGAGCAGCGGCCCCTTGTGGCGCAGGTCGACCAGCCCCGGCAGCGGCATGTCCGGCTCCTCGCGCGCGAGCGCCGCCGCCAGATCCGCCTGCTGATAGATGCGCGTCTTGGTGCTCATCCGTGGCCTCCCAAGCGGTCCTGGTAGCCGTCGAGCGCCGGCATCGCCCGCAGCTCCCCACCCACCAGCGTGAACAGATCGCGCAGCACGTAGGCGTTGGTCTGCAGGTCGAAGCCGACCACCTCGGTGACGTGCGTCAGCTTGCGCGCCCCGTCCGCCAGGCGCGCCACCTGCACGATGGCGTCGATGCCCGAGCCGATCTGCGAGCGCACCGCGCTCAGCGGCAAGGTCAGGTCGCTCATCATGCTCATGGTCTCCAGGCGCCCGAGCGTGTCCGCCGGCGTGCTCGCGTGCAGCGTGCTGAGGCAGCCGCCGTGACCGCTGACCATCGCCTGCAGCATGTCGATCGCCTCCGCGCCGCGGATCTCGCCGACGATGATGCGGTCGGGCCGCATGCGTAGCGAGGCGCGGAACAGCTCGCGGATGGTGATCGCGCCCTGCCCTTGCTCGTCCGGCTTGCGCGCCTCCATGTACAACACGTGCCCGCGCGCGATCTGGATCTCGCGCGTGTCCTCCAGCACCAGCACGCGCTCGCCCTCGGGCGCGCAGGCCGCGAGCACGTTGAGCAAGGAGGTCTTGCCGCTGCCGGTGCCGCCCGCGACGACGATGTTGCACTTGGCGACCACCAGCTGCGTCAGCACGGAGGCGACCTGCTGGTTCATCGCGCCGAGCTCGATCAAGCGACCGAGCGTCATCGTCGAGCGCGAGAAGCGCCGGATCGCGACCGCCGGGCCGTCCTGCACGATGGGCGACAACACGGCCTCCAGGCGCGAGCCATCGGGCAGCTGCGCCTCGAGGATCGGGTTGCGCTCGTCGATGTACGTCCCCGCGTACTGCGCCACGTTGCGAAGCGCCGCCAGGATCGCCGCGCTCGACGAGAACTGCACGTCCACGCGCTCCAGCTGACCGCGTCGCTCGATGAACACCTCGCGCGGGCCGTTGATCATGATCTCGCTGATGCTGGCGTCGTCGAGCAGGCTCGCGATCGGCGAGAACAGGCTGCGCAGGGACTTGGCGAAGATCTCCCTCTGGATCATGGCAGCTCCTTCATCAGGCGAGCTCGCGCCTCGGCGGCGCCGGGACCGTGGGGCTGAAGCGCCAGGTAGGCGCGCAGGTGTCCGTCCGCGCGTCCGGCATCACGCCCGGTGTGCTGCAGCAAGAGCGCCAGCTCCAGGTGCGCCTGCGCGTTGTTGGGCTGCGCGTCGAGCACGTGCTGGTACTCGTGCTCCGCCGGCACGTCGAGCTCGGTGGCGCGATACAGCTCCGCCAACAGCAGGCGCAGCGACAGATCTTCACCGTGCTCGTCGAGCGTCTCCTTGGCGCGCGCGATCGCGAGCCGGTACTGCCCGTCGGCGACGTACAGGCGCAGCAGGCGCGGCACCACCTTCTGCCTGTCGAAGCCCTCCGCCAGCGACGCGACGTAGTACTGCTGCGCGCGCAGGCCGTCGCCGCGTTGCTCGGCGAGCCGCGCCACGGCGAACAGCTGCTCGCCAGTGGGCCTTCCATGCATGGAGCCCTGGCTGCCCGAGGCGGTGTGTGCGCAGCCGACCAGCAGCAGCGCCAGGATCGCGGTCTTCACTTCTTCTTCTTCTCCTGCAGCATGCTCGCGCGCTTCACGGAGAGCAGCCACTCTGCGTACTTGTCGTCGCTGTCGGGCACCAGGGCGAGCGCGAACTCGGCGTTGCGGCGCGCGCTCTCGTAGTCCTTCTGCTCCAGGCTGCGCTCGATGCGCACGTGTGCGAGCCGCACTTGATCGGCCGCTTGCTGCTGCAGCTCCAGCGCGAGGCGATGCGCGTGCTCGCTGGCATCGCTGTCTCCCGCCAGCGCGAAGCAGCCGGCCGCCCGCTCGTACAGCGGCGCACCATCGAGCGCATCACCGGGATGAAACGGCGCGCGCTCGCGCTTGATGGCCGCCTCGGCGCGCAGCTGCTCCGCGAGCAACCGCGCCGCCTCGGGCTCCTTCTGCGGGCACGCCTGCGCGTTCAGCGCGCGCACGCCGGGCGGGTTGATCGCCGCCAGGGCGATGCCCTTGTTCTGCTCGTTGTTCAGCACCGCGTACAGGCCGAGCGCGATCGCCAGAAGGCCCAGCGCCTGCACCGCCGGCGAGGTGGTGGCCTTGCTCTCGCTCGTGCCCACGCTGGCGCCGTCCTTGCGGCCGACCACCTGCGCGCGGATCGCCACCGCGCCCACCTCGATCACGGCGGACGCCGCGATCTTGCCCTCCAGGAACGGCGCCCCGTTGACGCGGCAGGCGGGCTTGATCGCCTTCACGCGCGCGAACACCTCCTCGCCCATGATCTCGACGTACATCTGCTCGACGGCCGCCTCGTCCGGCGCGAGCCGCACGTCGCAGTGGGAGCCGCTGCCGATCAGGGCACCCTCTTCCTGCACCTCCAGCGTGCTGACCTGATCGCCGCGGCGGACCTCGATGCGCAAGGCTCGTGTCGAGAACATGGCTCAGAACTCCCTGCGCACTTTGAGGATCATCGGGCTGATGATCAGCATCATCACGGCCAAGAACAGCAGCCCCAGCGGCAGCATCAGCTTGGTGGTGACCTTGGCCGCGGTCTCCTCGGCCTCGACCGAGCGGCGGTTGCGCGAGCCCGCTGCCTGCGCGGCCAACACGGCGGCCAGCGGGGTGCCCTGCTCCTCCGACTGGATCACGGCCTGCACCAGCTCGCGCACCGCGTCGCCCGGCGCGCGAAACGCCAGCTGCGACAGCGCTTGCTTGCGCGTGCGGCCTAGCTGCAGCTCCTGCAGCAACAGGCGCAGCTCCTCGATCAGCGGCTCGTCCGCGCGGCCGGCGTGATCGATCACCTGGCGCACGGCCGCCTGGAAGTCCAGGCCCGCACCCAGGCCGAGCACCATCAGGTCGATCACGCTCGGCAGCGAGCGCTGGATGCTGCGCACGCGGTTCTGCGCGCTGCTGCTCAGCTGCAGGAACGGCATCGCCGCGCCGAAGCACAGCGCGACCACCGCCACCAGGTAGCCGCCCTTGGTGAGGTAGCAGTAGCTGACGCCCCAGGCGCAGCTGACGGCGGCGGCGATCACGCTCAGCGAGACCACGTCCTCCGCCGACAGCCCCAGCAGGTCACCGGCGCGTGTGATCTGCACGTTCAGCTTGGCGCGTAGCTCCGGCGACAACAGCCCGCCCAGGCGCATGGACAGCCAGCGCATCACCGGCTCCACGTGCGTGAACCACATCTGGTTGCGCAGCGCCTGCATGCGCTTGAAGCCGCGCAGGCCGAGCCGCTCGGGAGGCATGCTCGGCGCCGACAGCAGCGCGAAGATCAGCAGGCTCACGCTGGCGAAGAACGCCGCCAGCACGCACAGCTGCAGCAAAAGGAGGGGGAAGCTCATAGCTCGACACTCAGGATCTTGCGGCTCATCGCCACCGACGCGCCCCACATCAGCAGCGCCACCACCATGATCACCGCGCCGGTGAAGCTCTCGGTCAGCGGCGCGAAGTAGCCGGGCTGCGCGAACTCGAACACCAGGATCAGGCCGGCCGGGAACACCGCCAGCACGTTGGCCTGGGCGCGTCCCTCCGCGGTCTTGGTGCGCAGCACGCCGCGCAGGCGCATCATCTCGCGCAGGGTGCTGGCGGCGCTGTCGAGGATCGCGGGCACGTCGCCGCCGGTCTGACGACCGATCAACAAGCCCGTCATCGCCGCGTCGAGCTGGAAGCTGCGCACGCGCGCGCTCAGGTTCGCGAGCGCCTGATCGAGCGTGCTGCCCACGTGCATCTCGCGCAGGACCAGGTCGATCTCCTGGTTCAGCGGCGGCGCCGTCACCGGCTGGATCATCGCCAGCGCACGGCCCGCGCTGGGCGAGGCACGCAGCGCATTGGCCAGCGCCACCACGAAGCCGTCGAGGCTCTGCTCGATCTTGATCACACGCTGCTTGCGCTGCCGCTCCAGCTCCCAGCTCGGGCCCACGATCACCAGCGGGATCAGCAGCAACGCGATCTTGGCGACGCCGGCGCCGATGCCGATCAGCAACACCAGCGCGACCGCCTGCCCGAGCAGGATCCACTCCGGGCGCGCGTCGAGGAACATCATGCGCATGCGCCGCTCCAGCTCGGACAGGTAGCGCTGGTAGAGCTGGTGCAACCAGGTGTCGCGACGCCGCGCCAGCAGGTACGTGATGCCGCAGAGCGACGCGAGCAGCCCGCTCACGGCGATCCACTTCAGCAGCGCGGTCGGGTCGATCATACGAGCTCCTCCTCCGCGCCGAGCAGGCCGAGCACCATCAGCTCGGGCAGGAAGCTCGGCAGGTAGCCGGTGGGCGCGTACTCGCCGAGCACGCGGCCGCCGGGACCCGTGCCGGAGCGCAGGAACTCGAACAGCGGGCGCAGGCGCAGGTTGCCCTGGGCGTCCATGCCGGCGACCTCGCTGATCGCGGTCACGCGTCGCGAGCCATCCCCGAGCCGCGACTGCTGCACGATCAGGTGGATGCTCTTGGCCAGCTGCTCGCGGATCGCGCGCGAAGGCAGCGCCACGTTCGCCATCAATGCCAGCGTCTCCAGGCGTGCTAGCGCCTCCGCTGGCGAGTTGGCGTGCGTGGTGGTGAGCGAGCCGTCGTGGCCCGTGTTCATCGCCTGCAGCATGTCGAGCGCCTCGCCACCGCGGCACTCGCCCACCACGATGCGGTCGGGCCGCATGCGCAGCGCGTTCTTGACCAGCTCGCGGATCGCGACCTCGCCCTTGCCCTCCATGTTGGCGGGCCGGCTCTCCAGCGAGACCACGTGCGGCTGCGACAGCTGCAGCTCCGCCGCGTCCTCGATGGTCACGATGCGCTCTTGCTCCGGGATCGCCGAGGAGAGCACGTTCAGCAGCGTGGTCTTGCCGCTGCCCGTGCCGCCCGAGATCACGATGTTCTTCTTGGCGCGCACGCTGCGCTCCAGAAAACGCGCCATGGCCGGGCTGAGCGAGCCGTAGCCGAGCAGCTTGTCGAGCGTGATGCGGGAGCGCGCGAACTTGCGGATGGTGATGCAGGAGCCACGCAACGCCAGCGGCCTGATCACCACGTTCACGCGCGAGCCGTCGGGCAAGCGCGCGTCGACCAGCGGCGACGACTCGTCGATGCGGCGTCCGAGCGGCGTCACGATGCGCTCGATGGCGGCGCGCATGCGCTCCTCGTCGGTGAAGCGCGCGCCGCTGAGCACCAGCTTGCCGTTGCGCTCCACGAAGATGTGGTGCGCGTCGATGACCATGATCTCGCTGACCTCGGGATCCGCCAGCAAGCGCTCCAGCGGGCCCAGGCCGAGCGCCTCGTCCGACACCTCGCCCACCAGCGCGTCCAGCGACAGCCCCGACGGCAGCGTCGCCTCCAGCATGCGCGCGATGCGCCGCAGCGCGGCCAGCACGCGCGGACGCAGCGTCGGGTCGTCGCTGCGCGTGGGATCGATCGCGTTCATGTCGAGGTGCTCGAGCAGCATGCGGTGCACCTCGCGCCGCAGCTCGATCGGCGCGCCGCTCTCGGGCAATACCTCGACCTGCACCGGCTCCGTGGAGGCGGCCCGCAGCCGGATCGTGAGCACGTGGCCCGCCAGCGAGATCGGCACGTCGAACGGCACGCGCGTGCTGTCCTGCCGCAGCAGCGCGCCGTCGACGATGGTGCCGTTGGTGGAGCTGTCGCGCACCTCCAGGCCGTCCTCGTCGATGCGCACGGTGGCGTGCACGCGCGAGACCGCCGCGCTCTCCAGCACCACCTCGCACTGCGGCGCGCGGCCCAGGCGTAGCTGCTCGCCGCGCACCACCGGCCGCGTCCACAGCAGCTCGCCGCCGTGCTCCAGCGTGGCCTCCAGCCCTCGCGCGATCGGCGGCACCGTCAGCATCACTGCACTCCCGGCGGCATCGAGTCGAACGGCGCGACCTCGTCGAGATCGCCGTCGTAGCTCTCGTACTCGCGCAGGCTGCGCTCGATGCGCGCGCTGGCGCCGGTGGTGGGCGACTCGATCACGCTCGGCACCACGAACACCGAGCCCTCCAGCTCTTCGTCCTGACGCTGCATCGAGCCGAACAGCAGGCCCAGCACAGGGATCTGGCTCAGCCACGGGATGCCCGTCTTGTTGCGGCGCTTGCTGTCCGTGTGCACGCCCGACAGCACCAGGCACTGGCCGAGCTTCATGGTGACGCTGGTGATCACCTTGGAGGTGTTGGTGCTGGGCAGGCTGGTGCCTTGCGTGATCGGCGGCGTCAGGTCCGTGGCGTCCGCGTTGACGGTGATCTGCAGCTCGTTGGTCTGGGCGTCGAAGCGCGGCAGGATCTTCATGTTGGTGCCGAACTCGATCTCGCGCAGGCTGGAGGTCAGGCCGTTGTTGGCCTGGTACCACTGCGCGCCGCCGCTGCCGAACTCGGCCTCGCCGCCGTTCGCGGTCAGCACGGTGGCGTGCTTGAGCAGCTTCGCGTAGCCGTTGCGCTGTGCGATATCGAGCCCGGGTAGCGGCTGCTGGGACAGCGAGGCGGATGCCTGCTGCGTCGCCTTGGCCAGCAAGTCGTACGCGAACGACGTCGACGCGAAGCCGACCCCGCCCACCTGCTGCGGCCAGCCCACGCCAAAGTTCATGTTCGCGGTCTTCTGGTACTGCACGAAGAACAGATCGACGCGCAGGTTGATCTTGCGGTCGGCCGCGACGCCGCCGAGCACCACCAGCGACTCCACCTGGCCCGGGTAGAGCCCCGCGATGTGCTGGATGCGCTGCAGCTCCGGCTCGGTGGTGACGCCGCCCTCGACGAAGAAGCGCGCGCCCACCCTGCGCACGCGGATACCGGGCAGCTCCCCGAGCAGCTGATGCAGCTCCGACTCCACGATCTGCACGGGCTGCGGCAACACGCGGATGTGCCAGACCACCTCGCGGCCATCGCGCTTGAGCAACAGCAGCGTGGTCGCGCCGGGCCGCTGCCCCACGATCACGAACTGCGAGCCGCCGGGCGTGATCTTCACCTCGGCGATGCCGGGCGCGCCCTCCGAGTAGTTCTTCACGTCGGTGGCGGGGATGGTGCGGTTCTCGCCGACCGCGAGCGTGAGCTCCTCGCCGCTGTCGAGCGGCACTTGCTGCTGCGCGATCGCGGGCAGCGTGCTCAGGCCCATCACGATGAACAACAGCCACTTCATCTGTCGCGCTTCCTCGCCACCACGCGCACCGGCAGCGCCGCGTCGACGGGCCGCGCGGCGATGGTCTCGCGGATCTCCTTGTCGAACAGGCTGGTCAGCGCCAGGTCGGGCATGTTGTCGATCACCTTGGTGTCGGTCGGCGCGCGCAACGCGACCGAGAGACGGCCCTTCTCGCGCGCGAGCGTCAGCAGCTGCACCTCTTCCATCTTCAGGCTCAGGGTCAGCTCGCGCTGCGCGTCGCGACGCACGTCCTTCTTGGTGGTGTCGACCTGGTTGAGCGCGGTGGTCTCGGAGCCCACTGCCAACACGAGCACGCGCTGCAGCAGCACCACGCTGGTGAGCAGCGGCGGGTCGCCGTCCTCCTTGAGCGTCACCACCACGTCGACGTAGTCACCCGGATGCACCAGGCCGTTGCCCGCCGGATCGGAGCCGGTCTCGCTCGCTCGCACGGACACCGCGCGCTTGCCGGGCTGGATCAGCGCCGCCAGGTCGCGGTTGTCGTTCGACAGCACGAGGTCCGACCACAGCAGCAGATCCTGCGCGGTCAGCGCACTGGCCGCGCGCACGCCGATCACCTTCTGCCGGTCGAGCTGCTTGACCGAGCGGCGCTCGACGTACGCGAGCGGCACCTCGAAGGTGGTCAGCGCGTCGTCGGTGATCAGCTCGCCGCGGGCGACAGGCTTGCGCAGCCCGAGCACCGCCACCTTGCTGCCGCCGGCGACCTCCTGCTCGAAGCGACGCAGGTACACCATCAGCAGCGCGGCGCTGACCAGCCCCACCAGCACCGCCATGTACAGCGCACGGCGGCTGCCCTTGCCGAGCTCGGCCGAGACCGGGCGCAGCTGCGGCGCGATCAGATCGGAGTCCATACTCATTGCGGCATCCTCACGGACACGAAGCCTCCGTTGGCGAGCCGGAACGACGACACCGCGCTGTGTCCCTTGCGCGCCTCGGCGAACACCAGCACGGTCTCGTCTTCACGCAGGAACACGCGCGCTCCCTCCACGTACGCGGCGACGTGCTCCAGGTTGCCGCGCTGGAAGCCGAGCTTCTGCATCGGCGCGTCGTAGCCGGCCAGCGCCTCCGCGGGCGAGAGCGCACTCTCGTAGATCGCACCCTCCAGCTTGCTGCCCTCGACGCTGGCCGAGATCAGGCGGCGTGCGCCAGCGGGCCGCACGTCGAAGCTGAGATCCCGCCCGGGCACGTCGCGGTCAGCCGGAAACATGCGGTCGAGCGGCAGCGCGCCCAGGCTCGACACGCTCAGCACGTGGCGCTCGCCGTTGCCGAGGTCGCGCACGAACATGTAGCGAAGCTGTCCCAGCGCCGCGAAGTCGCCCGTGTCGACCAGCTCGTTCAGTCGGCGCACCGTCTCCTCCAGACCGCCGCCCTCCTGGCGCGCGAAGCAGGCGGCCGTGCCTTCCTTCTCCTGCGCGCTGCGAAACACGCCGAACTGTCCGCTGCGCAGTCCGTCGGGCACCTTGTCCCCCAGCGATGCGAGCTGCTCGGCCACGCCACCCGAGTCGCGCGCGCACAACGACGCGAAGCGCTCGATCAGCACGCCGATCGGCTCCTTGCGCGTGATCGTGGTCAACGCCATGCGTGCGCCGTTGAGCTCGAACGTGGTGGTGCCGGCCGCGATCGAGCTCATGCGGTCGAGCTGACGCCCGATCGAGAGCGCGCGCTCCGCGACCTCGGCCTCCGCCTTGTGGGCCAGCCAGACCGTGCTGAGCGTCGCGATCGCCGCGAGGTAGAGGCCGAGCCTCACCCTTCGCCAGCGAACGGACTTGCCATCCTGTTCGTCGCGCATCGTGCCTCGTGGCGGAAGGAAGCTCAGGTGAACATGTCGCCGAGCCAGCCGACCATGTTGGTCAGCGGCTTGGTCTGCACCGGGGCGGGATTGCAGATGAACTTCATCTCTCGCCTTCCAGACGGCGTAAACGGCCCTCCGGTCACCTCGAAAGAGCGGTCCTCGATCAAAATCGTGGGGATCGCGTCGAGGAAGGGCATGGCGCCCTCCTTGAGCTGCTCCGCCAGGCTGGTGGTCGACGTGTTGTTGTCGCTGCCGCAGCCGTTCATGGCGTTCTGCCAGGCGGCCTCGCGCGCGTCGTCCAGCCGCTTGAGGTGCAGGAAGCAGGCGCGGTGGATCACGAACAGACAGGCCACGAGCGAGACGAGCATCGCCCCAACCATCACGCCTTCCACCAGGGCCGCGCCCTGCTGACGCTTCCGACGCCGCTGCAGTTTCGTCACCTCAGCCTCCTAGTGCAGGTACTCGGGGTACTTGGTGAGGTCATTGACCTCCCAGCGCTGGATCCAGCCAAAGGCCTGGCCACCCGCCAGGCGCCGGTTCCACCAACCGTTGGCGAACTTGGGTCCGAACGCGGTGCCGATCATGCGGTTGAGCATGTCGTTCAGGCCGGAGCTCGCGAGCGGGTTCACGTTGAACTTCATCTCCTTCACGAAGCGATCGAGCAGGCCGGTGATGTTCCTGCCGATGAAGCGCGAGAACCAGCCCGAGAACACCGCGCCGAGCTTCTGCTCCGCCTCGTCGCTGAAGTTGCGCACGGGCACCAGCTTGGCGAACCAGCCGTTGCTCCACATCGAGTTCTCCGCGCAGCTGCGCGAGGCGGCATCCCCGCCGCCGTTGCAGACATGGCGAAACTCGCCGTTGGCGTTCGCCGGCTCGACGTTGAGCGGGCTCTCTATCGGCGTGAACGCGTAGACGTGCAGGAACGGGCTCTCCTTGGGCGCATTGATGATGCCCCACAGGCGCGCGACCTTGATCTCCTCGGCGTCCGGCGACTCGTACTGCTTCTTGTACTTGTCCTTGTTCTCCTTCTCGCACTTCTCCTGGTCGGAGCTGCTCCACTCGTCGCCGTCGGCTTCCTTCTTCTTCTTGTCGTCTTTGCACTTCTGGTCGACCGCGTCGTTGACGGTCTGCTCCAGCGTGGAGTTGAGTTGCTTGATCGGCGTGCACATGATGCTCGGCAGCGAGCCCACGATCACCGCCGCGAACGAGCTGACCTTGTCGATGGCGCCCTGATCCATGCCGCCGAACGAGAACACGTGCAGCAGGTTGGCGACCATCAGCTCCGCTGCGCGTCCGCACAGCTGGTAGAAGTCTTCCTCCTGTACCGGCAGGCTGCCGACCGCGAATTTGCCGATGCCCATCGCGCCGGTGACCACGGCCTGCCCTCCGGCCGGCAGCTTGGCGACGGCCTTGTCGAGCATCTTGTCGATCGGCCCGGGCAGCGCGATGGTGCCCATGCGCGCCGGGAACGAGGTCTCGACCTTGTAGTCCTTGATGGTCACGCCCGCGGTGCTGAAGATGCGCTCGAACTCGCCTGGCACGAGCGAGAACGAGAACGGGATGCCCGGCACGTCGTTGCTCAGCGTGACCGGATGCGCGAGCGCGATGTAGGGCATCACCGCCGCCACCGTGCGCTCGGCGTCCGCCGCGTGCGCCAGCGTGTTCATGATCGGTCGTGACACGCGGCCCTCGAACTGCACCACGCGCGCGAGCGCCTGCGACAGCACGCGGATGAGCTGCGTGGCGGCGGCGCCCGCCGTGCCAAACGAGAAGAAGCTCGCCACCGCGGCGGCGATGGTCAGGATCGCGATCGCGCCGATCAGCAGGAGCTGCGCGACGCGGATGGCGACCAGGATGCTCATGATCGCCGCCATCACCACGTTGATCAGCACGATCAGGTTCATGCCCTGTGCGTGCCAGACCGCGCTCTCCAGCGCGATCGCGTCGACCGCGTTCTGGCCCAGCTCGCGGGTCAGGATCGCCTTGGTGGTGTCGATCAGGTGCATGCCGAACATGCACAGGATCATGCCCATCGCCATGCCGGGCAGCAGGATCGACGCCCGTCGATCGGCAAGGAAAGCTCGCACCGTGGACCTCAGTTCTCGAGCGGACCGGCCTGGTAGGCCAGCGTGGCTTCGGTGTGGAACAGCGCGATGTGATCGTCGCCGCACAGCATCTTGCCGAAGAAGCGGTTGGAGCCGATCAGCGAGCGGCAGTCGAAGTTGGCGGTCACCTTGACCGTGGTCGGCGCCCACTCGCTCTGGCCACCCGAGATCTCGACGCCCACGTCGTCGAGCCGGAACATCGGATACGCGAGCAGCACGCGCCGGACCGCTTCCTTGACGCAGTCGGTCTTGCTGGCTGCGCCTTCGGTCCCGTAGTAGGCGGGGTCGTCCGGCAAGATCACCACGGCCGCGCGGGCACCCGCCGAGGCGGCGCGCTGCGCGATCACGTGTCCCACCGACAGTCGCGCGAACACCATCATGGTCACGAAGGCGGCGAACAGCACCGGCAGCGCGATCAGCGTCTCGAGGTACGTGGAGCCGCGTTCGTCGTTCATGTCAGGTGACCCAGCACGGTGAACAGCACGCCCACGAACAGGAACGGCGCGAAGCGCACCGGCGAGGAGACGCTCTCCGGGATGTCGCGTCGCTTGGCGATCGGCGCGATCGCGTTGGTGAGCACGAACGTGGTGCCGCGCAGCGTCTGCCACAGCATGCCGGAGTGAATGGCCTTTCCGACCGCGAACAGACAGCCCACGCTGAAGGCGATCATCTGCGCCTCCATCGCCAGCAGCGGACCGAGGCCCACGCCGATGGCCGCCATCAGCTTGAGATCTCCCCCGCCGAGTCCACGCGCGATGTAGAGCAGGAGCGGGATCAGGCTGCCGAGCAAGAGTCCGGTGAGCACGATCAGCGCGCCCGTGCGCGCACCGTTGAAGAACAGCTGCGCTGCCGCGAGCACGCCGAGCGCGCCGAGGGTCAGCTTGTTGGAGATCAGCCCCGTACGAAGATCGCTCACCGCCGCCACGGCCGTGATCGCGAGCACGAACAGAGCCAGCACAACCGGAGGGGCGGTGAGCATCGGGATCCGTTCCCTTACTGGATCGCGAGGCCGGTCACCGCGGCTTCTTCTTCGCCGAGCTTGGTGACGATGGCCTGACCGAAGGTCTGGAAGGCGACGATCGAGATGATCGCGACCAGGCCGACGACGATGACGTACTCGACGAAGCTGGCGCCGCGTCGGTCCTCGCGAAGCGCACGCAGCGCCGCGATCGAACGAGTCATTAGAGCATTCATGGAGGTGTCCTTTGTTGCGGTTGCTGAGTGGCCCACACACTCAGGGCGTGTTCTCCCCGAGCGAGGTCACCGTCATCTCGTTGTAGAGACGGATCGGAACACTCAACCCCCATACGGCCACGATCAGCAGAAGTGACATCGCGATCAGAAACAGGTAGGAAGTCGCGATCTCGCCACGTTCGTCGCGCAGCAACACGCGCGTTAGATCGGTGTCGGTTCCTCGGGCGCCTTGGGGCGTGGCGCACGCTTGGGCTTCGGCTTGGTGAACGTCTGCTGGAACAACACCAACTCGTCGCGCTCCGGCATCACCACGCGCAGCTCTGGATCGCGCGGCATCAAGGTCTCCTGCGCGCTGGTGTCGAGCTTCACCACCACGACGTCGCCCGGCGCCACGTTCAGCAGCGCATGCGCCCCGCCGAAGCGATCCGTGCGCGCGATCTGCTCGCCCAGCACGCGCACCGCCAGGTCCTGCGCGCCGTCCGTCTTCACCGCCAACACCAGCCTCCGCTGCAAGGGCGGACATGCGACGCGATACTCCGGTCGATCCGCCGGCGACTTGGACGGGCGCAGGCGCACCTGCAGCGGCGCCGACGGCGCGCGAAAGCCCTCCGGGCAGTCGACGTTCAGCTCGATCGTCTCGCCCGACACGCCCGCCAGCGTCGCCACCGTCACCCCCGTGGCGTCGGTGACGCCCAGCTGACGACCATGCGTCGCCAGGGTCGCGTTGGGCAGGCCCACACCCGGGTCCGACTCCACACGCACCGCGACCATGAACAGCGGAGTCGGCCGCTCCGCGCAGCCAAACAGCAACGCGGCCAGCAAGAATGCCCATCGCACGCAGAGCTCCCTTCCGTAGCGGAGGCAGGACCGGTCCGCTCGAACGGCTAGACGACGCAGCGTGGGCTCAGGTCACATCAGATGACGGGAATGTTCTCGATGCACGAGAGATTGATTGTCGTCTCGATGTGGTAGTTGCTCTCGTTGGTGTGGCGCTCGGCGTGGAAGATGTCCATCGCGTATGTGTTGCCCTTGACCAGCCCGAGCCGCGTAGCTTCCGCGTCGAGATCGATGCTGGCCGACAGCTCCGAGTGCGTGCCGCCGAGATCGATCGCGAGCTTCCCATTCAGGAAGACCCACATATCGTCGTCGCCGCTGAAGCTGAAGGTCTCGCCGCCGCGATACGAGAACACGGTGTGCGCCTCGGTCGTGAACAGGAAGTTGTGCTCGGCGTCGCCGCCACCGCCGATGGTGCCGAGGCCGGGGATCGTGATGCCGCCGCCTCCGTTGGGTCCGTTGCCGAAGCCCATGCCGTCGATCGGGAAGAAGTCGGAGCTGTCGTAGACGTACACGCCCGCGGACTTCTCCGTGAACTGCAGGCGATGGCTCAGGCGCTGGTTCACGCCGTCGACGTCGTTGTACCACTGCGCGAACTCGTCCGGGCCGGTGGTGGAGATGGTGCCGCCGGTGTGCGCGTAGACAGGCTTCTTGTCCGGGCCCAGCTGCGACTCGACGATGCCCTTCACGTCGCGCGAGAAGCTCTCGAAGTCGGGGTGCATCTCCGTGAAGTCGCGGACCGTGATCTCGAGCGCGGTGTCGCAGCCGCCGGCATCGACGCGCGGCGTGGGCGTGATGGCGGGGCGCGAGGCGTCGATCCGAGCCGTGCTCGCGTCGCGCATCGTGCCTGCGTCCCGGACCTCGGGCTCGTCTTCCTGCTTGGCCCCGGGCTCGCCGGAGACTGGAGAGCTGTCGCCACACGCCGAAGCCACCAGCAAGAGCGCCAAAAAACTGCGATTCATGGCGCCAACAGGTGCCACACCTCACGCCCCCCGCGCAATGCCCGGCCGGCCCGCCGATCTTATCCTGTCTACTGCGAGAGACGCGCGTGGAGCAAAAGGGGGGCGAGCCCACGTTCGGCCCCGCGAGCAGCGAGACCGGCCGCTACCTGTACGCGCGTCACGGCGACGGCGCCGAGGTCGAGTACGTCGAGTGGAACCAGGCGCTCCGGTCGCGCATCCTCGGGCGATGACCAAGGTCCGCATCTACCACAACCCGCGCTGCACCAAGAGCCGCGAGACCCTGGCCCTGCTGCGCGAGCACGACGTCGAGCCCGAGGTCGTCGAGTACCTCAAGCAGCCGCCGAGCGAAGCCGAGCTGGAGCAGCTGCTCGGCAAGCTGGGCGTCGAGCCGCATGCGCTCTTGCGCACCAAGGAGGCACCCTACGCGGAGCTAGGGCTGTCCAAGAAGAGTACGCGCAGCCAGATCGTGGCCGCGATCGTGGCGCATCCGGTGCTCCTGGAGCGCCCCATCGTGGTCGTCGGCAAGCGCGCCGCGATCGGTCGTCCGCCGGAGAACGTGCTGCCGCTGCTGGAGAATTTGGCCAGTCCGTGACAAACCATCGGGCTCGGAGGTGAGAATCATGGCGAAGTCGGGACTCACGTCGCAGCAGATCGAGCAGCTCAAACAGCGGCTCGAGAGCGAGCGACAGCGCATCCTCAGCCGCGGGCAGGGGCATGTGACGGACGCAGTCGAGCAAGAGAGCCGCTTCGCGGACGAGATGGACGAGGCCTCACGCGACCAGGACGCTGCCCTGCTGCTCAAGCTCGCCGACAACGACCGCGACGCGGTGATCGAAATCGACGCCGCCCTCGCCCGCATCGCGGACGGCAGCTACGGCCTCAGCGAGGAGTCCGGCGAGCCCATCGGCTTCGCCCGCCTCCAGATCCGCCCCTGGGCCCGCTACAGCGCCGAAGACCAAGAGCAGATCGAGCACGAACAAAACCAGCGCCGCTAACGCAGGCGGGCGGAGGACCCCAAGTCCGCGAGAGCTTCCGCGAGCAGTTGCGCCCAGAGGGCGTAGCCGCGGGCGTTGGGGTGGAAGCCGTCGGACGCCATGTTTTCGGCGGCGGAGAGCGGGTCGAGGGGCGCGTGGCTCGCACCTCTCAGCGTCGCGAGCTGGTCGATGAGTGCGGCGTCGAGCAGCGATGAGCGCAGGCCAAGGATGCTGCGTAGGGGTTGGGGCAGGAGGGGAAACTGCTCCATCGGGGGCACGGCGGAGAAGACCACCTGACGTGCGCCACGCACGCGCAGCGCCTCGTGCAGCGTGCGTATGTCGCGAGCGAAGCGGCGGCGCGAGGTGAGCCTGACGGTGTCGTTGACGCCGGCGAGCACCACGACGAGGTCGAGCGGCTCTTGCAGCTCGCGCACGAGCACGCGGTGCATGTCGCGCACGGTGGCCCCGTTGCGGCCGGCGACCTGCCAGTGGACCTCGCGCCGACCGCCCTCGGCGAGGGTGCGTGCGAGCTGCACCGCGAACCCGTCGCGCTGATCCGCGACGCCCACACCGGCCGCGGTAGACTCGCCGATCACGCTCAAGCGCAAGCGCTCGGCACCGCCAGCGACAACTCCACGACGCGCCCCCGCCGCCTCGGGCAACCGTTGCGCCCGCGCCGCCACGTAGGCCCCTTGCGCTATCAGCGTAGGAAACATCGGCAGGGTCGCGTACCAGAGAGAACGCCTGGAGAG
>JBEVNG010000313.1:0-10447 GCA_040508235.1 Polyangiales bacterium
AGAGCGTGCTCGATCTCGTGCTCGGCGACGCCACCAGCCTGAACGCGCGGCTCGGAAAGACCGACCAAGCCAAGCTCGATGAGTACCTGACCGGCGTGCGCGAGCTGGAGACGCAGCTCGAAGACGGCAACGAGCAGAGCTGCGACCCGGGCGCGCGTCCGAACACGGGACTGCCGTACGCGCAGCACGTCAAGATGATGTGCGACCTGATGGTGCTCGCGATGCAGTGCGACGTGACGCGCATCTTCACGTTCATGATCGGCAACGGCCTGAGCGGGCGCACCTACCCGGACCTCGGCATCACGCGCGGGCACCACGAGATCTCGCACCACGGCATGAACGCGGACAACCTCGCGAACCTGACCAAGATCGCGACCTGGGAGATGCAGCAGCTCGCCTACCTGATGGGCAAGCTGAAGGGCGTGACCGACGGCGCGTCAGGCTCCAACCTGCTGCAGAACTCCGCCATCTTCCTGTCGAGCGACATCTCCGACGGCGACCGCCACAACCACGACGAGATGCCCGTCATCCTGGCGGGCCACGGCGGCGGCGCGCTCAAGCCGGGCCGCCACATCGCCTACGACAAGTCCAAGAAGACCAAGGTCTCCAACCTGCTGGTCACGATGCTCGGCACGGTGGGCGTCGACGCCAAGGTAGGCGACAGCGACGGCCGCAACGCCGACGTCTGAGCCGCGTCAGAGGTGCAGGTCGCCGGCGGCCTCGGGCTGATACAGCAGCTCGACGACGCGCAGGCTGCGCAGGCGCCCGTTGGGCATGCGCCACTCGATGGTCTGCCCCACCGACAGCCCGAGCAGCGCGCTGCCCACGGGCGCGAGCACCGAGATGGCGTCGTCCTCCGCGCTCTGCGTCGGGTACACGAGGCGCGCGTCGGTGAACGCGCCACCGAGCTCGAAGCGCACGCGCGAGTTCATGGTCACCACGTCCGCCGGCACCTCCCGCGAGCTGACCACGCGCGCCCGCTCCAGCTCCAGCTCCAGCCCCGCCAGATCCGCCCGCCGCTTGGGCGGCAACGTCTCCAGCAAGCCCGCCAGCCGCTGGGCATCCGTCTCCGTCACGATGATGTTGGGCTGCGCCATCGCCTCACTCTAGGCCGTACACACCGCACGCCCATGGGTACAAATACCCAAGCTCAGTGGCGCGGCAGCGACGTGAGGCCGAGGGCGTAAGGGAGCAGGCGGGCGATATTGTGGGCGTCGTCGATGCCGCGGTGAGGGGTGCCCTCGAAGCGAAGACCCGCAAACTGCAGGGCTTGGCCCACGCCGCGGCGCTTCTTGCCGCCGGCGCGCTCGTTGAAGGCTTCCTTGATGTTGAAGTGGCGCTCGCCGAGCGGCAGCGTCACGCCATCGCGCGCGGCCTCGCGTGCGAGCTGCGCGCGGTCGTAGTCGCCCCAGGAGCAGAACAGCGGCGTGCGGCCCGCCAGGAAGCCGCGCAACGCCGCGATCGCGTCCACGAAGCGAGGCGCTTCGTCGACCTGCGCTTGCACGATCGACGTCAGCTGCGTGCAGAACGGCGTCAGCCTGGCGTGAATGACCGGACGCACGAAGCTCTGCCAGCTGTCGACCACCTTCATCGCGTCGTCGACCAGCACGGCGCCGATCTCGATGATCTCGGTCTCTTCACGCGGGATGCGATGCTGCTCGTCGCAGGTCGCCTCGAGGTCGATCACCAGGTAGCTCAAAGGTGCAGGTCTCCGGCGGCCTCCGGCTGGTACAGCACCTCGGTGACGCGAAAGCGGCGTAGCCGACCGTTGGGCATACGCCAGTCGATCGCCTGGCCCAGCGACAACCCCAGCAGCGCGCTGCCTTCTGGCTCGAGCACCGAGAGCTCGCCCTCCTCGAGCACGGACGCGTAGACCAGCCGCGCCTCGGTGCGCGCGCCGCTGTGCACCTCCTCGAAGCGCACGCGCGAGTTCATCGTGACCACGTCGGCGGGCACCTCGCTGGACTGCACCACGTGCGCGCGCGCAAGCTCCAGCTCCAGACCGGCCAGCTCCCGCCGCCGCTCCGAAGGCAGGGACGCGAGCAGCTTGCGCAGGCGCTGCGAATCGGTCTCCGTCACCACGATCTGGGGACAGAACCGCGACCTCTCGAACAGCGTGATCATGCGGAAGAGCAGGCCGAAGCCGACCAGCACGCCGCCGATTGCGGGCAGCCCGCCAGCCCAACCCGCGAGCGCGACGCCCGTCAGGATCAGTGCCGTACGCGCCCACAACCACAGCCGCTGCCACGTCGATAGCTGCGCGCCGAGCTCCCGCGGATGGACCTCGCTCATGCGGACCTCCACAGGTGTGACTTCCACTGTAGGACCGCACGCAGCACGAAAACAAGGGGTCGAAACCACCAAGCGCTCAGGGCGTCGTTCGGTTCAGCACCGTTCGGAAGCCGAGGTGCATGGCGGGCTGCGTCGGCTCCTGCATATGACGCGCCGCGACGCGATAACGCGCGCAGTAGTTGGCCGCGCACAGGAACGAGCCGCCCTTGATCACCATGCCGCTCTCGTTGGGCGAGCAGCCTTCCTTGTCCGCCACCTTTTGCGACGCGGAGAACGCCTCGCTGGTCCACTCCCACACGTTGCCGAGCATGTCGTGCAGACCAAAGGGGTTGGGCTCGTAACATCCGACGGGCGCGTGCTCCGCGAAGCCGTCCTCGCGCGTGTTCTGCAGCGGGAAGTCGCCCTGCCAGAAGTTCGCGCTCGGCTTGCCCGCGGCGTTGCGTGGCTCGTGGTGCAGGCCCTCGTCCGTGCGACCGGCCTTGGCCGCGTACTCCCACTGCTGCTCGCTCGGCAGCTCGCGCCCGAGCCAGCGCGCGTAGGCGAGCGCATCCGCGTGGGTCACCTGCACCACCGGGTGGTTGGGCTTGGCGTGCGTGCCGGGACCACCCGGGTGACGCCAGCTGGCGCCGGCTCCCTGCGTCCACCACGCGTAGCTGTTCTGCTCCAGCTCGCTGCGCGACGGCACGTGGAACACCGGCGCGGAGCCCGCGCGCTCGGCCTCGGTCACGTATCGAGTGGCCCGCACGAAGCGCTCGAACTGCGCGTTCGTGACCTCCGTGCGATCGATGTAGAAGCCCTCGATCGCCACCGGCTGCTCATCCCCACGCTCCTCCGCGTAGCCCTTGGTCGAGCCGGGAACGAGCTGCCCAGCCGGCACGTACACCATGCCGGCTCTCTCTCCGCCCGCCGGCACGCCGTTGAAGCGTGCACAGCGCGCACGTGTGCCCAGCTCCGTGGCGGCTCCCGCGCGCGGCTCGCTCAGCAACAACCCGAGCAACAGGCACGCGCGCAGGATGCGCATCACCAGCTCGCGCCCGCGTTGTTGGGCAGCACCACGCCGACGCGCGTCACGTAGGCGTCCCACTCCGCGCGCAGCTCGGACGCGACCTCCGGGAACTGCGCGCTGACGTCCTTGCTCTCCGCGCGGTCGTTGGCCAGGTCGTAGAGCGCCCAGGCACCGGTCCCGTACGGCGGCTCGATCCACACCAGCTTCCACTGATCGCGCCGCACGTAGCGGCGACCGAACAGCTCATCGGCGAGCACGGTGCCCTCCGGGTGCACGGTCCACGCCCGGCTCTCCAGCCGCGGCAGGATCGACTTGCCGGTGATCGGATTCACGCTGCGTCCCTTGTAGCTCGTGCCGGGATCCTTCGCCCCCGCCAGCTCCAGGAACGTCGGCGCCAGGTCGCTCACGTGGGTCAGCCCGTGGAACGACAAGCGCGGCAGCTTCTGCTTGGGCAGGTGCGCGATCGCCGGCACCACCACGCCGCCCTCCGTCGAGTACGCCTTCCAGAGCCGGAACGGCGTGGCGCTCACCTCCGCCCAGCGCTTGCCGTACGACACGTTGGAGTAGCGACGCCCGAGGTTCTCGTAGCTGTCGTCGTTGGTCTCGGTGTACGGGAAGCTGCCGCCGCCCTCCGCGCCGTTGTCGGACTGGAAGAAGATGAACGTGTTGTCCAGCTGCCCGGTGCGCTCCAGGTACTCGATCAGGCGGCCGATGTTGTGGTCGAGGTTCTCGACCATCGCCGCGTAGATCTCCATGCGCCGCGCCTCGAAGCGCTTCTCCTCGGCGCTGAGATCCTCCCAGCCCGGGTTGTCCTCGGTCGACGGCAGCGGCTCCGACGGACGCGCGTCGAACGGCACCACGCCGAGCAGCTTCTGGCGGGCGATGCGGCCCGCGCGGATCGCGTCGTAGCCGCCGTCGTAGCGGCCGCGATAGCGGTCGAGGTACTCGTCGGGCGCCTGCAGCGGCCAGTGCGGCGCGGTGTAGGCCGCGAACGCGAAGAACGGCTTGCCGTCGCCCTCGTGCGCCGCGAGGTTCTCGAGCAGTCGATCCGTGTAGAAGTCGGTCGAGAAGAAGTCGGCGGGTACCGAGGTCTGCACGCCGTCCTTGCGATAGACCGACGTCGCGTCCGCCGCCGTCGGGCGCTGCGGATCCGGCGCGAAGTGCGCCGACGCGCCCTGCGTCAGCACGAACGACGACTCGAAGCCCCAGGCCTTGGGGCTCTTGTCCTCGGTCAGCCCGAGGTGCCACTTGCCGGCGACATAGGTGTGGTAGCCGCTGTCCTTCAGCAGGTCCGCGATCGAGAGCGACCTGTCGTTGAGGTAGCCCTCGTAGCCGGGCTTGCCCTGCTGCTCGGGCAGGAGCAGCTCGGCCATCGAGCCGAGCCCCGCCAGGTGGTGGTCGGTGCCCGAGATCAGCGACGAGCGGGTGGGCGAGCAGGTCGCCGCGCTGTGGTGGTCGGCCAGCACGCGGCCCGCGAACGCCAGCCGGTCGAGGTTGGGCGTGTGGATCTCGCCGCCGAACGCGCCAATGTCCGAGTAGCCGAGGTCATCTGCGACCAGCAGCAGGATGTTCGGCCGCTTGTTGGCCGCGCTCGGCAGCAGCTCTGCCTGCTGACCCTCCACCGACTCCTGCACCGCGTCGTCACTCTGCGCCGGCTCGCAGGCCCCCAGCGCCACCAGCCCCAGCGCGCACCACCATCTCTTGTCGTTCATGCCGGCGCCCTGTGCACCGGACATGCCGTGCTCCCGCAAGGCGATCATTGCTGTTACGGCAACGATCGAGCAGCAGGCGAGCACCAGCCCTCGATACTTCCTACCCACGCGAGGTCATCCCCTGGTCGCCCCCGGATATCAGCTTATTGACTTCTACGATCCCCCCACCTATCACCACGGCTGGTCAACTGGTCAGGTCGGTCGCCTTTGTCCGCTCAGAAATCTCGTCACAGCGCGGGTTGGTACGCGGGGGCGCTCGTCTTCTGGTTGCTCTGTGCCTGGCTGATCACGGTCGGCCTCAGCTCGATCATTCCACAAATCTTCTCGCCAGTTGGCGACCCGGCCGCCGACGCGGCCTCGTGTGCCCCGGCGCTGCGCTCGTTGCGCGCCGAGCTGCTCGAGCACGTCGGCGCCCACATCGCCAAGCCTCACGTTCCCAACGCGAAGGACGCCGCCTGGTTCGAGGACTGGGACCAGCGGCTGTACCGCGCACGCCCGTCCTGCACCGAGAGCGAGCGCGGCGCCTTCACCGAGCTCAACCGCCTCCGCTACGGCCTTGGCGCTCTCGCCGAGCGCTTCGAGCGCGAGGAACTGCCCCATCTGGACCGCCTCGACGAGCTGCTCGGACCCGAGCCGCAGCACGCACGGGCGTCCACCAAAGAAAATCCATGAGTGAAGACATCTCCGTCAGCGACGATCTCCCACCCACCTTCGACGCCATCCCGCTCTCGCCCGCCGTACGCCGCGCGATCGACGAGCTCGGCTTCGTCACTCCCACCGCGGTGCAGCGCGCCGCCTTCGAGCCCGCCGCGCTCGGCAACGACCTGATCGTCCAGTCGCGCACCGGCACCGGCAAGACGCTCGCGTTCGGCCTGCCGCTGGTCGACCGCCTCACGTACGAGGGCCACGGCCTGCAGGCGCTGATCCTGGCGCCCACCCGCGAGCTCGCCCTGCAGAGCCAGCGCGCGCTGGAGCAGATCGGCAAGTACAAGGGCCTGCGCACCGCCGCCGTCTATGGCGGCGCTCCCATGGAGCGGCAGGTGCAGCAGCTCAAGCAGGGCGCCGAGATCGTGTCCGGCACGCCCGGCCGCGTGCTCGACCACATCAAGCGCGGCACGCTCGACCCCGCCGGCATCCGCGTGCTGGTGCTCGACGAGGCCGACGAGATGTTCTCGATGGGCTTCGCCAAGGAGCTGAACGCCATCATGGACGCGCTGCCGACCAACCGGCAGTTCCTGTGCTTCAGCGCCACCATCGACGGCAACGTCCAGCGCATGGCCGAGCGGCGCATGCAGGATCCGCAGTTCATCACGCTGTCGAGCGACCAGGTCGGCGCCGCGTCGATCAGCCACTTCTATTACATGGTGCTCGGCGACAAGCTGGGTGCGCTCGTGCGCGTGCTCGAGGTCGAGGATCCCGAGAGCGCGATCATCTTCTGCAACACCAAGGCGGAGACCGAGACGGTCGCGCGCCAGCTGTGCGCCGCCGGCTTCAACGCCGACTGGCTGAACGGTGATCTGCCGCAGAACGAGCGCGAGAAGATCATGAAGGCCACGCGCGAAGGCAAGCTTCGCTACATGGTCTGCACCGACGTCGCGGCGCGAGGCATCGACATCTCGCACCTCACGCACGTGATCAACTTCGGCTTCCCCGAGAGCGCGGAGCAGTACGTGCACCGCACCGGCCGCACCGGCCGCGCGGGCAAGACCGGCACCGCCATCAGCGTGCTCGGTCCGTCCAACCTGGGCGCGCTCTACTACCTGCGCCTCACGTTCAAGATCTTCCCCATCGAGCGCTCGCTGCCGAGCGAGACCGAGCACAAGACGCGGCAAGAGGCCGACCGCCTCGCCCTGCTCACCGAGGCGTTCAAGGACGGCCCCATCGACGAGCACCGCGAGACCGTGCGCCGCCTGCTGACGCACGCCGACGCCGAGCGCGTGCTGGCCGGCCTGGTGCGCAGCTTCTTCTCGTCGGTGACCTACAGCTCGCGCGGCGAGGACGCTCGCTCCACCGACCTCGACGAGGTCGCCGCCGCCGCGCGCCGCGAGCGCTCGGAGTACCCCGCCGCGCTGCAAGAAGACGCGGACGTCGACGTCGCGGTCGAGGACGCGCCGCAGGGCCGCAAGAAGCGCCGTCGTCGCGGTCGTGGTGGCAACAGCGCGGAGGCCGCACCCGCGCTCGACGAGGAGCAGACCTCGCTCGAGCTCGCGCCCGAGCTGGAGCCCGAGGAAGCCGGGCTGCCGGAGGAGCCGTCGCCCGAGCTGGAGAACATGGTCACGCTGTACTTCAACGTGGGCAAGCGCGACGGCCTGGAGGCCAAGGACCTGGCCGCGCTGCTGACCACCAACAGCGATCTCGGCGGCGACGACATCGGCCGCGTGCGCGTCAAGGAGCGCCATACCTTCGTCGGCGTGCCCAGCGAGCGTGCGGATTCGATCATCACCGCTCTCGAAGGGCAGCTCGTACGCAATCGCGCTCTCCACGTGGAGCGCGCTCGCACGTAAACAAGTAACGCATGGAGCGCGATCCACGCCGCCTCACGCCCCATCCGTCACTGTTTCGCGAGTGCGCGCGGGTGGGTTCGACAAGCCGGCCATCGTGTCGCTAATTCCGATGCTCTCCGATCCTGTTTAGAATCGATGCCGGCGCACCGGTCGCGCCGGGGGGACATCGATGCACGGCAAGCTGCTCTGCGCGGCGCTCGCGCTCTACGGCTGTAGCGACTCGCAACCCGCTGCGCGACCGCGCGGCCTGCTGGTCGGCGAGGAGACCAGGGCTCCGGTGATCACACCGCCCGTCTTGCCTCCACCGCCGGCCGCGCCGCCGCCGTCGAGCCTCGGCAGCCCGTTCGGAAGGCAGGATCCCGCCGCGCTCCAGGCGCCGCCCGCGGTGCAGGAAGTCGAGCAGCCAGCGCAAGCCGCGCCCCCTCCGGTCGTCGACGCCGGCAGGCCACGCGATCTGTCGGCGGAGCTCGCCGAGCGCCTGGGCAGCCCGACCTCGTGCCTCGACCTGGAGAAGGCGGTCTCGGCGGGCGGCCGGCTGAACATCGTGGTGGTCGCGGAGGTGATGCCCAGCGGCCGCATCACGCGCGCGCAGGCCAGCGCCCCGGATCAGCCCGCCAGCGCCCTGCGTTGCCTGGAGACCAAGGCGACCTCCGCGGGGCTACGGGGCCCCGTTCCAGGAGCCCCACTCTCGGTCACCGCGACGCTGCCGATCGAGGTCGCATCTCAACCTACCCTACGCTCGCCCTAGACGAATTCACGCGCACGCGAGTAACCTCGCGGCACACATGAGCTCGCAACTGGAGAGATCGCCAACGACCACCTCAGACGTCATCGCCGGCCGCTTCGCCCTGCGCGGGCCGCTGCTCCAGGACGGCTTCGGCGAGGTGCTCGACGCGTTCGACCAGAAGACCAACAAGCCGGTCTCGCTGCGTCGCCTGCGCGACGACAACACCACGGGCGCCGTGCGCGCCGCGCTGCGTACGCTCGGCCAGTTCGGGCATCCCAACGTGGTGCCGTCGTTCGGCGTGGTCGCCGGCGAAGGCGAGGCGCTGTTGGTGCAAGGTCCGCTGACCGGACAGCAGCTCAATGGCTATGTCGCCAGCCACAAGAGCGGCAAGCCGATCAGCTTGCGCGGCGCGTACAACGTCGTCGCGCACGTGTGCAACGCGCTGACCGCGATCCATCAGCAAGGTCCCCACGGCGGCCTGCGCCCCGGCGCGGTCTTCATCGGTGAAGACGGCAAGGTCATGCTCGCGGATCTGGTGCTGTCGCGCGCGCTGCTCGCCAGGGGCGGCACCGCGGGCCTGACGCCGGAAGAGGCCGCGTACCTCGCGCCCGAGACCAAGGCCAACCGCCCACCCACGCGCGAGAGCGACATCTTCGGGCTGGGCGCGCTGCTCTACGTGCTGCTGACCGGACGCTCGCCCACGGAGGCGTTCATCGCTCCGTCCAAGGCGCACCCGGAGGGCACGCCCGCCATCGACAAGGAGCTGATGCGCGCGCTCGCGCCGGATCCGCGCCAGCGTCACACCACGCCGGACGAGTTCCGCGCGGCCCTGCTCGCGCAGCTCGGCGAGGCGGAGCAGGAGACCACGTCCGACTTCGGCGTCGACGTGGAGGTCGAGCTCAACCTCGCCTCGATGCCGCCGTCCAAGCGCCCGTTCAGCCGCACCACCGGCTCGATCGCGATTCCCGCCGGCCTCGGCTCGCCGCGCGTGCCGCAGATGACGCCGCACGGCACGCCCAAGGTCGGCGCGCGCGTGGCGGTGAACGAGCAGTTCCGCCCGTCGATGGTCGAAGTCGACATCACCGAGATCGACGCCGCCCGCGACCGTCGCTCGCTCGGCGAGATCGACCTCAAGGACGTGCTCGCCAAGATCACCGAGGACGACGCGCCGCGCTGGATGATCGTCAAGAACGGCATGGATCACGGTCCGTTCTCCGGTCGCCAGCTGGTCAACATGATCGTGCAGGGCGAGGCGCTCAGCGGGCACGAGCTGCTCAACACCGACAGCGGCAAGCGCGACAAGCTCTCCGAGTTCGTCGAGTTCAAGGACTTCCTCAAGCAGTACGAGCTGCGCAAGGGCGAGGCCGATCGCGCGGAGGCGCTGCAGAACGCGGAGAAGAGCGAGAAGCGCTCGATGGTCTTCAAGCTCGGCGTGGGCCTCGGCGCGCTCGCGCTGATCGGCCTCGCGGGCGGTATCTACGCGGTCTCGCGCTCCGGTGCGGGCAACGGCGCCAGCAAGGACGCCACGCTCGACATGTACAAGCGCGGCGAGGTCGAGATGTCCGGCTCGGCCGGCATCCTGCCGATGCCCAAGCCCGGTTCGCGTCGCGCGGGCGGCGCACGCAGCGGCGGCGGCAGCGGCGGCGGGCTCTCCTACGAGGACGCGATGATGCAGGCGGTCGACATCGGCGGCGCCGAGGGCGGCGGCGGCGAGGCGACGCTCAACGCGGGCACCGTGGCCGGCGTGATGAACAAGCACCTGAACCAGCTCTACGGCGCGTGCGTGAAGGGCAACCCGGGCAAGGTCGTGATCGACCTCGCGATCGCCGGCAGCGGCAACGTACTCGGTGCCTCGGTCAACGGCGGCGACGGCTCCCTCCAGCGCTGCGTCGCGGACCAGGTCCGCAAGATCCACTTCCCCTCGTTCTCGGCCCCCCGCATGGGCGCCCGCTACTCGTTCGGCGGATGAAGGTCCTCTTCTTCCTGCTGCTGTTCGCGGGCGTCGCCCACGCCGATGCCTCCTCGCGGCTGTCGCCCTCCCCCGACGCGCTGCACCGCGAGCGCACCCAGGAGCTGGAGCGGCGGCTGGTCCGCGTGCTGAGCGCTCTGCCCGGGGTCGAGGCGGTCACGGTCGCGCTGACCCTGCCCGCGCCGTTCGCGGAGCCGCTGGACGCGCCGGCGACGCGGCCGCTGGCGTCCGTGGTGC
>JBEVNG010000321.1:0-5233 GCA_040508235.1 Polyangiales bacterium
GGCGCTGCAGAGCGGCCGCCACGTGAAGCTCGAGGTGCTGTCGTACTACCCGCCCGAGAACCAGGCGCTGTGCGACCAGACCGGGCAGATCAACCAGCCGTCGGGCGCCGGCCAGCTGCGCATCAAATGGGCCTTCCTCGACTGAGCCTGAGCGCGCTCGCGCTGGTCGTCGGCTGCGCGGAGCCGCTCGAGCTCGGCGCGGTGGAGCTGGAGCTGCGCCCGAGCACGCCGGACAGCGGCCTGCCGCCGCCCACGTACGAGCCGGGCGTGACGGTCGAGCACCTCGACACCAACAGCTTCCGCGTGCACTACGCGCGCACGGGGCAGCATGCGGTGCCCGCGCCCGACGCCAACCAGGACGGCGTGCCGGACGCGGTGCAGACGGTGGCCAGCGAGTACGAGCGCGTGCTCGCGCACTTTCGCGACAAGCTCGGCTTCTTGCCACCGCGCTCCGACGCCAACCTGCAGGACGACAACGGCGGCGACGGACGCTTCGACGTCTACCTGGTCGACTTCCCCAACTCCGCCGACGGCTCGTTCCGTGCCGAGGGCTGCAGCGCCGGCGTCTGCACCGGCTACATGCTGCAGGAGAACGACTTCGACGGACGCGGCTACCCGAGCTTGCTGACCGCGACGCGCATCCTCGCCAGCCACGAGCTGTTCCACGCGGTGCAGAACGCCTACCGCAGCGTGCCGAGCGTGGTGCTGTCGGAGGCGACCGCGGTCTGGGCCTCCGAGGAGTACGACCCGAGCCTCTCCGACTTCGAGGGCTTCCTTCCGGCCTACCTGACGCGCCCCGATCGTTCGCTGCTGCAGGAGCCGCTCGGTCCACCCGACTCATTCAGCTACGGCGCGGGCCTGTTCTTCGCGATGCTCAGCGAGCAGTGCCCGAGCGGGCTGGTGCGCGCGCTGTGGGAAGAGCTGGCGCGCAGTGAAGACGCGTGGCCGGTGGCGCTCGACCGTGTGATGCAGCCGCGCTGCGGCTCGCTGGCGGACATGTTCGTGCGCTTCGCGCGCTTCAACCTGCGCACGGGCTCGCGCGCGTCGCGCGACGAGGGCTACGCGAACGCCGCGAGCTATCCAGAGGTACCGGAGCTGCCGGTCACGCTGCCCTACCACGACGAGTTGCTGCGCACGCTGCCGCTGTCGACGCACTACTTCGTGGCGGATGCGAGCGAGCCGGTCGCGCTCTGGGCAAGCAGCGGCGACGTGCGCGCGCTGTTGGCGATCGAGGGAGCGGACGGCACGCTGCGCACGCCACAGAGCATGCCGGCCAACGTGATCACGCCGCTGGCCGCGTCGCCGGGAGAGCGCGTACACGCCGCCGTGGTCGACACGCGCAGCGCGGGCAACACGCTGCGCCTGCAGGTCTGCCTCGGCTCGCCAAGCTACGTGCAGCAGTGCGCCGGCCTGATGGAGGACGCCGGCGTTGCGCCCGAGGACGCAGGCAGCTCCCCCGTGGCGGATGCGGGTGTGCCCATCGTAGACGCCGCGGTCGATGCAGCTGTCAGCGTGGAGGCAGGTGTCTCGATGGCGCGCGGAGACGACGGCTGTTCGCTGGGCAGCTCGCGCTCGGGCTACGCCTGGCTCGCGCTGGCGCTCGCGCTGCGGCTGCGCCGTCGTCGCTCAGCGGCGGCGCTTGTCCGTGCGTGTCGAAGCGCGCGGTTCCTCCGCGCGTGAGCCAAACGAGGTCGCGCGCGCGGGTGCCTTGGCCTGACCGCGAGGCGCGGACGCTGTACGCGTCTCACCACGCGGCTTGGCCGGGCCACGCGGCTTGGCTTCGCCGCGCTTGTCGGCCGCCTTCACGTTGCCGCGCTGCTCGCGCTCGCTGTACTTGCGCTGGATGCTCTCGCCGAGCGACGGCTTCTTGGTGGTGGGCTCGCTGCGCTTGGCGCGCGGAGTCGCGGAGCCCTGGTACTCGTGCTGCAGCATCGCGACCTCGTCGGGATACAGCGGCCGCACCTTGCCGGGCCGCAGATCCTCGGTGCTGATGCCCGCGAAGCTGATCCGCGACAGCCGCATCACGCGCGTGTCCATCGCCTCGATCATGCGGTGGATCTGCCGGTTCTTGCCCTCGGTGATCGTGATCTGCAGCCAGCTCTTGCCGTCCTCGTCGCGCAGGTGCTCCACACGCGCGGGCGCGGTGACGTAGCCGTCGTCGAGCTTCACGCCGGTGCTCAACGTGTTGAGCATCCAGTCGTCGACCTCGCGGCTGATCTTGACCACATAAGTCTTGGGCACCGCCTTGGACGGGTGCAGCAGCGCCTGGGCCAGGTCGCCGTCGTTGGTCAGGATCAGCGCGCCGCTGGTGTGGAAGTCGAGCCGCCCCACCGGGTACACGCGCTCCGGGATCTCGTGCAGCAGCTCGCTCAGGCTGGGCCGGTCCTCGGGATCGTGCAGCGTGGTGACCATGCCGCGCGGCTTGTGCACGAGGTAATAGACGTGGTCCTCGCGCGCGATCTGCCGGCCGTCGACCTCGATGCGGTCGGGCTCGGTGTCCGCGCGGGCGCCCAGCTCACTGACGACGGCGCCATTCACGCGCACGCGCCCGCCGGTGATCAGCTGCTCGGCGGAGCGCCGGGACGACACACCGGCGCGCGCGAGGATCTTCTGCAACCGCTCCTGAGCCATAGCCGGAGGATGTAGGGCCTACACCCTTGACGCACAACCTCGATCAGGAGGTCGGCTGGTCGTCGCCGCTGGACTCGACGGTGGCCGGGCTCCGGCCGAGGTCCAGGCTCTGGCGCAGCGAGACGTCCCGATCCCAGCGGTCGACCTTGCCGTCGCCGTCGACATCCGTGCCCATGCGCACCACGCGGCCCTCTTCGTAGTACTCCCAACGATCGGGGGCCCAGCGCTCGACCGTGCTGCGCGCCTGCAGGTCGCGCTCGGCGCGCAGGGGGCGGCCCTTGTCGAAGTAGATCTTGGTGTCGACCTTGCCGTCGTTGTTGGCGTCGAACTCCTGACGCACGATCTGGCCGTCCTGGAAGAAGGTCAGCTCGTCCATCTTGCCGTCGAAGTTGCGGTCGGCCTCTTCGCGAAGCGCGGCACCTTCCTCGTTGTAATAGCGGACGATGTCCTTGGTGCCGTCGGCGTTGAGATCGCTCTCGCGGCAGACCAGGACCAGGCGCGCGAGCGTGCCGTCGCCGATGCGCAGGAAGACCTTGCGGACGTCGGGAGCGTCGTCGCCGGAGGTGTCGTACTCGGAGACCTCGTAGCGAGGGTCCTTGTTGGTGTTGTCGCAGTGGCTCTGCCCGCCCTTGGCGTCCGTGGGCAGCGCGCTGCTGCGCGTGGGTGTGGTGGCGGCGGTGTTGCCCGCGGTGCCCTTGCTTCCGCACGCGGCGGCCAGCATCAGCAGCGCGCAAGACATCTGCTTCATGGCGCTCATTTGCCCGCGTCTCCCTTGCTTGGCACGCCGGCGTCGGCGGCGGCCTTGATCATGCCCGCGTCGCTCGGAATCGGCGGCAGCGCGCGGTACGTCCCGGCGTCGAACCCGGGGCTGGTGGGCGGCGCCGTCATCACGCCACCGTCGCTGCTGAACACGTCGCCGGAGCCCGGCGCCTGCTGCGGGACCGCGGGCAGCTTGCTGCCGTCGCAGCTGATGCGCTCGTCGTCACTGTCCGTGCCGGCTTCGGCGGGCTCCGTGCGATCCGGCTTGCCGTCCATGTTGGTGTCGACCTGCGTCTCGAACAGCGCGCCGTTCTTGTACTTGTCCCACTTCTCGACGATGCCGTCGTTGTTCTCGTCGTAGCGCACCTCGGACAGCTGGCCGTTCTCGTAGACCTCCCAGGTGTCCACGCGACCGGGCTTGCGGCGAGCGCGCTCGGCCTTGTCCATCAGCGAGCCCTTGCACCAGAGCCAGGTGTCGACGAGGCCGTCGAAGTTGGTGTCGAGCTCCTTACGCTCCACCTTGCCGGACTTGTAGAAGATCGAGTCGTCCGGCTTGCCGTCGAAGTCGTAGTCGTGCTGCTCGAAGGAGATGGTCTGGCCGTCCTTCTCGTAGAAGCGACCGAGGTCGGGGCGTCCGTCGAAGTTGAGATCGATCTCGCTGCACGTGCGCTTGCCGTCATCGACCCGGTGGGTGATGTCCGGCCGGCCGTCGTTGTTGACGTCCACGGTCTGCGGGTTGCCATCCGAGCAGGACTTGCGGGTGATGGGCTGGGGCTCGTTACGAGCGCTGGCGGAGGTCGTGCCCTCGCCTTCGCCCTTGCGGCAGGCGACCAAAAACACAAGCGTTGCCATCCACTTGGAATGGCTAGATCGCAGGTTGCGCATCACTTAGCTCGGCCCCCTTCGCCCTTGAAGCTTCGCACCGGAGCTTACGTTTCGACCCCTGGCAGGGGCAAGTGACGGGGCGCCGAAAAGTGTGTGGCTAGGCGATCTTCGGCCGCGGGCGCCGGGGGCGAGCACCGGGCCATGTCGTTGACAATACGTATGTTGCCACGTAGCTTCGTTGTTCACCGGCAGTCGGCTGAGATCGTGCGGGACGACGGCAGCGCTCTGCGGAATGGACCTCGCGATGGCCCGCAAGAAGATCTCGACCACCATCTACATCACGCCGGAGCAGAACGAGCAGCTCAAGGTCCTGCACGAGCGCACCAAGGTGCCGATCGCCGTGTTCATCCGGGAGGGCATCGATCTGGTCCTCGAGCGCTACCGCGACCACCTGCCCGGCCAGCTGATGCTCGACGTCAGTGAAGCCGCCGGCAAGCGCTAACTCCTGGCCCTGCTACACCGCTCCCGCTGTCATGCCGACCGATCCCTCGCTGATCCGTAACTTCTCCATCATCGCGCACATCGACCACGGCAAGAGCACGCTCGCCGACCGATTGCTCGGCTTCACCGGCACGCTGAGCGACCGCGAAGCCAAGGCGCAGTTCCTCGACAACATGGAGCTGGAGCGCGAGCGCGGCATCACCATCAAGGCCCAGACCGTACGCCTCAGCTACAAGGCGCACGACGGCATCACCTACCAGCTGAACCTGATCGACACGCCCGGCCACGTCGACTTCTCGTACGAGGTCTCGCGCAGCCTGGCCGCGTGCGAGGGCGCGCTGTTGGTGGTCGACGCGTCCCAGGGTGTCGAGGCGCAGACGGTCGCCAACGTCTACCTGGCGATCGAGAACAACCTCGAGATCATCCCGGTCTTCAACAAGATCGACCTGCCCGGCGCCGACATCGATCGCGCCAAGCACGAGGTCGAGGACGTGGTGGGCCTCGACTGCTCGGAGGC
>JBEVNG010000372.1:0-5631 GCA_040508235.1 Polyangiales bacterium
TCGGCTTCGAGCTGACGCCGCAAGAGAGCGAAGATCTGCTCGCGTTCCTGCGCGCGCTGACCGACGACGCGTTCTTGAACGACCCGCGCTACAGCGACCCGGGTACGATCAATTAGTGTCCTACAGCCAGTGCTTCTTCTTGAACCAGACGAGCAGCGCGCCCGGTAGCAGCGCGCACGCGCCGACCATGGTGTACATGAGCGCGTCCGAGCCGTACGGCAGGTGCTCGAAGTTCTGGCCGAAGAAGCCGGTGATGAACGTGAGCGGCATGAAGACCGCGCTCATCAGCGTGAGCGCCTTCATGATCTCGTTGGTGCGCTGGCTCTGCGCGGACATGTGCGCGTCGAGCGCGTTGCCGAGCAGATCGCGGTTGCTCTCGATGGACTCCACGATGCGCGCGAGGTGATCGTAGACGTCGCGGAAATACACGGAGGCGCGCTCGCTGACGCGCGGGTCCGAGCCGCGCGCGAGCAACGCCATGATGTCGCGCTGCGGCGAGAGGATCTTGCGCATCTGCACCAGCTTCGACTTGAGCCCGAAGATGCGCGGCAGCGTCTCCGGGTCGGGCTTGGCCGCGCGCACCACCAGGTCTTCGAGCTGCTCCAGCTCGTCCGCGATCAGATCGAGGATCGGGAAGTTGTCGTCGACGATCCGGTCTTGCAGCAGGTAGTAGACGAAGTCGACGCCCTTGCGCAGCAGGTGCTCGTCGCCGGCGACGCGCTTCCACACCGCCTCCAGGCCGGGGATCGAGCCGTCGTGCACCGTGACGATGTAGTTGCGCGCCAGGAACACGTGCAGCTCGTACCAGCGCAGCTCGTCCAGCTGGTTGCCGGGGCAGTGAAAGCCCTGGCTGACCAGGAAGGTGTACTCGCCGTACTCCTCGGACTTGGGCCGCTGGTCTTCGTGCGCGCAGTCCTCCAGCGCGAGCGGATGGAAGCCGAAGCGCTGGCCCAGCAGCGCGAGGTCCCCTTCCTTGGTCTCACTCAGGTCCAGCCACAGGAAGTGGTCCGCTTGCGGCGGCCCGAAGTCGGCGGGGTTGTCTTCCACGCGTAGCGGCTGCCCGGGCTTGGCTTCGACGAGGCGAAACATGCGAATGCTTAGCGCTAAGGGGCGCGCGGCGCACCGAGGGTGCCGTCCGGCAGCACGTCCGCGGTCATCACCAGCTCCATGTTCGCGGAGCGCGAGAGGCGCATGGTGGGGTCGACCACCGCCGCCTCGAACGGTCCGCCGGGTGCGCTCGTCAGCGCCGCGAGACCGCGCTTGGGTCCCATGATGAACACGGCGGTGTCGACGGCATCGGCCCACAGCGCGGTCTTGGCGATCAGCGTGACCGAGCTCGTGTTGCGGCTCGGGAAGCCGGTCTTGGGATCGATGATGTGGTGGTAGGTGACGCCCTGGTGCTCGTACGAGTGCTCGTAGTCGCCGCTGGTCGCCAGCGAGCCGTCCTCGACCTCCACGAACGCGAAGTGACGCGGCTCGCGCGGGTGCTGAATGCCGACGCGCCACTTGCGGTCGCCCTTCTTGCCGTGCGTCAGCACCTGCCCACCCGCGTAGATCAAGAAGTTGGGGAAGCCGGCCTCGATCAGGATCGCGCCCGCGCGATCGAGCGCATAACCCTTGGCCACACCGCCAAGGCCGATCTGCATGCCCTTCTTCTTCAGGAACACGGTGCTCTTGGCCTCGTCGAGCACGATGTTCTTGTAGTTCCAGAGCGGCAGCATCTGCTTCACGCGCGCCTTGGCGGGCGGCACGTGCGCGGAGTCGGCGCTGAAGTCCCACAGGCCGCGCAGCGCCGCCCACGAGATGTCGAACGCGCCGCCGCTCCAGCGTGCGACGTCGAGGCTCGCCTTCACGCACGCGATCAGCTCGGGGCCCACCTGCACAGGCGCGATGCCCGCCTGTTGGTTCACGTGCGAAATATCGCTGTCCGGTCGCCACTCGCTGAGCGACTGCTCCAGCCGCGCGATCTCGTCGAACGCGCGTTCGGACACCGAGCGCGCCTTGGCGGGGTCGTCGCTGACGAGCGTGATCGCCCAGACCGTGCCCATCAGCCGCCGCTCCGCCTTCTGCAGCGTGGGCTGGGCGGGAGGAGTTGCCGCGTCCGTGACCGCGACGACGTCGGGCTTCTTGGTTGGCGGGGGCTGCGGCTCCGCGACCGCCTGGCGATCACACGAGAGCAGCAGCACGAGCGCGAACAGCGAGCGTTTCACGCCCGCGTTATAGCGCTCTCCCTAAAAGTCGTCGCTGCGCTCGAACTTCACGCGCATCGGGGGCGTCTCGCCCTCGATGGCGGTGCCGTTGGCGTCGAGCGCGGCGTCGAAGCGGACCTTGGAGCGGGCGCACCAGATGGCGCGCTTGGCGAAGCCATAGCCGGGGTCCTGCACGACCTTCACGTCGCCGACCTCGCCGTTGGCTTTGATCACGGCCTTGATGGTCACGTACATCTCTTCGATGTCGAGCTCTTCGGCTTCCGCCGGCCAGCCGCACGGCCAGTTGCGCGACGCGACCTGCGGAGGACGCGCCTTGCTGTAGCCGTTGCCCGTGCCCTTGCCGACCTGTCCGGTGTGGTTGGCGCTGGTACCGGTGCCGTTGGAGGCGGTGGTGCCGCCGGCGTAGCCGGAGCCCGAGCCGGTCACGATGTTGAACGCGCCCTTGTCGCCCTCCGCCGCCACGACCTGTGCGGCCTGCGCGGCCGGAGGCGGCTCGCTCGGCGGCTTCTCCGGCTCCGGCGCGTTGTCCGGAACGGGAACCGGTGCAGGCGGCGCGGGCGGCACGTCCTTGGGCGGCGCCTTGATCTTCTGCTTCACCGGCGGGGGCGGAGGAGGAGGCGGCGGCGGAGGAGGCGGTTCCTCGACCTTGGGCTCCTCGACCGGCGGCGGCGTCATGTCGACGACGTGGTCGATCACGACCATCGCCTTGACCTTGCGCGGCTTGGCGACGTCGGCATGCGCGGCGAGCGCCACCGCGGCGAACGCGCCGCCGACGTGGAACAGCAACGCGCCGATGCCGCCCATCATGAGCAGGCTTCGCTTGGGCGACGACACCGCGCCGAGCACGACGTCGCAGCACTTGTGTTCGTGCTTGGTCACTGCTCGACGCGCTGCACGGTGCCGAACGCGACCTTGGTCAGGCCGGCGCCCTTGAGACGATCGAGCACGTCGATCACGCGGCGATGCGAGACGTCGCCATCGGCCGAGATCACGGCGCGCAGCTCCTTGTCCTTGGCCAGCGCCGCCTTCGCGCGCGGGACCAGGTCACCCTCCGGCGCCTTCACGCCGTCGATGTGCAGGCCACCTTCCTTGTCGAGCGCGATCGCGAACACGGTCTGCACTTCTTCACCGGTCGATGCCTGCGGCAGGTCGAGCGGCACCGACGGCGCGACCACCATCTTGGCGGTCACGATGAAGATGATCAGCAGCACGAGGACGATGTCGACCAGCGGCGTGACGTTGATGCCCTCGATGATGCCGCCACGAGGGATGTTACTGCCGGCCATGTCAGACCGCCTCTTGCGGGAACGCCGAGTCGATCGACTCGCGAGCCTGTTCCTTGGCGACCTTCTTGGGGTCCTTCACGACGGGTGCATCGTTGTCGCTGCACAGGTAGGCGAGCACCAGGTTCTGGAGCGCCTCGGCGTCGGCGAGCAGCGTGGAGATCCAGCGCTGGAAAAAGTTGTAGAACGCGACCGCGGGCAGCGCGACGGCGATACCGACGGCGGTGGCGACGAGCGCCTCGGCGATCGAGCCCATGACCGCCTGCGAGGCCGCCTGGCCACCGGAGGCCGAGGCCTGACCGAGCTCGTTGAACGCGAGGATGATGCCGATGACGGTGCCGAACAGGCCGACGAACGGCGCGTTGTTGCCGAGCGTGCCGAGGTAGGCGAGGCGCGCCTCGAGCAGCGAGCGCTCGATGGCCATCGCGCTCTGCATGCCCTTCTCCGCGGTGTCCGGGCCACGCGAAGCCAACTTCAGGCCAGCATCCGCGACGCGCGCGCTGACGGAGGTCTCGTCGCGAAGCAGCTCGCGCGCCTTGACGAGGTCACCCGTGGCCAGCGCGCCGTCGAGCTTGTCGGCGAGGCGCTTGAGGTCCGTGCCCTTCGACTTGAACACCACCAGCCGCTCGATGACGATCGCGATGCTGATGAAAGAGAGTCCGAACATCAGCCACAGCACCCACGCCGCGCCAGTGGAGATAAAGAAGTTCTTGATGGCTTCGACGGTGCTCATGCCGCGCGTTCTCCTGCAATCATGTGAACATGCGATTCGTTCGCAAGTCTAGCGGTGAGTAAGAAGGGGTCAAGCCCGACTACACACACCCACGTCGACTCGATCGGCGTTCTCGCCATTCGCGCGGGCTCAAATGTCCGGGATCTCTGTGCCGGCTGCAACCCAACACGCGTGGAGCGTCACGCGCGTGACCGAGTTTTGACGGGCGTGCCGGCGCGTCTAGACGCGTACGTGCGCTCGCTTACCCTCGCGCTCTCGTAGCGGATTGTCGTGTTCACTTGAGGGGAGAGACCTCGGTCGCGGGTGCGACCGGGCATGGCAAGGTGAGTGGTGCCCGAAGGCGATAGCCTCCATCGTGTCGCGCAGATGCTGAACCCCAAGATCGTCGGCCAGCGTCTGACCGGGCTCACGCTCGTGCGCAGCGTCGCGCGCACCGAGGGCCTGATCGGTACGTCGATCGAGCGCGTCGAGGCGCGCGGCAAGAACCTGCTGGTGCACTTCGCGGCCGGCTGGTCGCTGCACGTGCACCTGAAGATGAACGGCCGCGTGCGCATCTATCCGCGCGCCACCGCGCCCAGGGTGCCCATGAACGCGACCTCCGTGGTGCTCGACACCGCGGAGCACCGGGTGATGGTCTATACGGCGCCGATCGCGCGCATCCTGCGCACGCGCGACTTGATCGGCGACCTGCACTTCCGCGGGCTCGGGCCGGACCTGCTCGGCGACTCGTTCGACCTCGACGAGGCCTGCAAGCGACTGGCGCTCAAGGGCCAGTTGCCGCTCGGCGAGGCGATCATGGACCAGAGCGTGGTGGCCGGCATCGGCAACGTCTGGAAGAGCGAGCTGTGCTTCAACCTGCGGCTCGATCCCTTCGCGAAGGTCGGGCAGTACGACGACGGAGATCTGTCCGGTTTGATCTCGCTCGCGCGCACGCAGATGTACGACACCGTCTATCGCCCCAAGAGCTCGATCCCCGATCCGTTCGCGGGACACGGGGAGCGCAAGGCGCGCCTCGATCGACGCCAGGGCGAGCACGTGCTGTCGGTGTACGAGCGCGAAGGCAAGGCTTGCTACGACTGCGGCACGCTGATCGAGATGAAGCGCCAAGGGGAGCAGCAGCGCTCCACCTATTACTGCCCGCAGTGCCAGCCGCCGCGGGGTGTGAGTTGAAGAAGGCGCTCTCGCTGTTGTCGCCCGCGACGCGCGCCTGGTTCGAGGACTCGTTCGCGGGCGAGACGGACGCGCAGAAGAAGGCGTGGCCGCTGATCGTCGAGGGCAAGAGCACGCTGCTGGTGGCGCCCACCGGCTCCGGCAAGACGCTGGCGGCGTTCCTGGTCGCGATCGATCGCCTGTTGTTTGGCAAGGAGCCGGACAAGAGCGAGCGCTGTCGCGTGCTCTACGTGTC
>JBEVNG010000386.1:0-4525 GCA_040508235.1 Polyangiales bacterium
CCGATGGCTCCGGCTGGCGCGGGGTCTACGACGCGCTGACCCAGCGCGGCTACCGCGTCACCATCGTACAGAACCCTCTCACCTCGCTCGCGGCCGACGTTGCGTCCACACGTGCCGCACTCGATCGCCAGAACGGGCCGACCATTCTCGTCGGTCACTCGTGGGGAGGGACCGTCATCACCGAGGCGGGCACGCACGCGAACGTCGTGGGCCTGGTCTACGTCTCGGCGCTCGCACCCGACGCCGGCGAGTCGACTGCGCAACAGTACGAGGGGTTCGCAGCGACGCCCGAGTTCGTCATCGAGACGCACAAGGACGGGTTCGGCTATCTGAGCCTGGCGAAGTTCAAGGCTGGCTTCGCCCACGACGTCAGCGATGCGGATGCGGCGTTCATGCGCGACTCGCAGGTGCCGATCAACATGGCGGTGTTCGCGACCAAGCTCGAGCATGCCGCGTGGCGGACCAAGCCCAGCTGGGCGGTGCTCGCCACGGACGACAGGGCGTTCGACCAGGCGATGCTGGTCCACATGGCAGAGCGCATCGGCGCGAAGATCACCCGAGTGGCCGCCAGCCATGCGGTCTTCATGACCCAACCGAAGGTGGTCGCAGACACGATCGACCGTGCCGCAAAGGAAGCCGGCAAGAAGCTCAAGAAGCGTTAGGTCGAGGGGAGGTCACCATGTCTACATCGTCGAACCGCATCCATCCATCTAGTGGAAGTATCGGCTCGCAGTTGTCGGAGCCTTACGACTTCATCGTGTGCGGCGCGGGACCTGCCGGCTGCGCTCTGGCGGGCCGACTTGCCGAGAACCCCAGCGTGAGCGTCCTGCTGATCGAGGCCGGCGGCACGGACGACGTTCCCGAAGTACGCATGCCCGGGCAGTGGCCGCTCAACCTGGGTTCCGACCGCGACTGGCAGTTCGTGGCGCAGCCGAACGCCCACCTCCATGGACGTGCCATTCCGCTCAACATGGGCAAGGTGCTCGGCGGCAGCTCCAGCATCAACGTGTCGGTGTGGGCGCGCGGTCACGAGCGCGACTGGGAGCACTTCGCGCGCGAGGCGAACGACCCGGCCTGGAGCTATCGGCAGGTGCTGGACGTCTACCGCCGCATCGAGGACTGGCAGGGCAAACCCGACTCCGCGCGTCGCGGCACGGGCGGGCCCGTACACATCGACACGATTCGCGAGCCGCAACCGGTGGCGACGGCCATGGTCGAGGCAGCCGCGTCTCTCGGCATCCCTGCGTTCGACAATCCGAACGGCGCGATGATGGAGGGTCGAGGCGGCGTCGCGATCAACGACCTGATCGTAAAAGCCGGGCAGCGCGCGTCGATGTTCCGCTCTTACATCTTGCCGAAGCTGGGTCAGCCGAACCTCGCCGTGCTCGTACACACGCAAGTGAGCAAGCTGCTGTTCCGGGGCACCACGGTCGTTGGCGTGGAAGTCGTGCAGGGCTCGCAGCGCACGCAGATCATGGCGCATCGTGAAGTGATCCTGTCGATGGGCGCCGTCAACACGCCGAAGGTGTTGATGCAGTCCGGCATTGGCCCGGAGGCGGAGCTGCGTCCGCACGGCATCTCCATCGTGGAGCACTTGCCTGGTGTGGGACGCAATCATCAAGATCACGTGTCGTTCGGCTGCCTCTTCGAGTCGACCGAGCCACTCGTGGTAGGCAACGGTGGGTCGGAGGCATCGCTCTACTGGAAGACCGACCCGAGCCTCGACGCACCCGATGTGTTTCACTGCCAGCTCGGATTCCCGGTGGCCACACCGGAGACCATGCATCGCGGTGTCCCGCAGCATGGCTGGATGGTCTTTGCAGGGCTGTCCCACCCCAAGAGCCGGGGGTCGCTGCATCTCACGGGTCCAGACGTACACGACCCGCTCCGCATCGAGGCCAACACCCTCTCGCACCCTGACGACGTACGAAGCGCACTGACGACCATCGCGCTCGGCAGGGAGGTGGCAAATGCGCCCGCCTTCAGGAAGCTTCTGAAGCGCGAGGCGATGCCTGGCCGTCTCGGTGCATCCGAGCTGGAGCGCTACGCGCGAGATGCGGCGGTGACGTTCTGGCACCAGGCCTGTACCGCGAAGATGGGCCGCGACGCGATGTCAGTCGTCAATGGCCGACTGCAGGTCCATGGCATCGAGCGACTGCGTCTCGCCGATGCCTCGATCATGCCCGATGTTCCCAGCGGCAACACGATGGCGCCGTGCGTCGTGATCGGCGAGCGAGCCGCGGACTTCATCAAGGAGGCACACGGCCTCTGAGTGGCCCCGAGGCCTTGGTGCCGCCCGTGATCAGCGCCCTCGAGCCCGAGATCGAGGCTCGGGGCGTGATCTCCAGCCGGGCGATGAGATTCCCGGCAGGTCACGGATGCACAAGAACGCACGAGAAGTGAGGTACGCACCTCGGCGTAAGCGTGACGGCTGCGGGTCAGCGGACGCGTTCGAGCTCCGTGGCCACGCCCGGCGCCTTGAACGTCGGCACCATGCTCGAGCCGTCCCACTTGAACATCGTGTCCTTCCCCCAGAAGTACGGTGTTCCGTCGATCTTGTAGACCCAGCCCCAGCAGTAGTTCGGCGCCGTGGCCAGCTTCGGCTCTTCCTTGAGCTCGAGCCGACCACTGGCATCGATCTTCCCGTAGAAGATGCGACAGCCATTCTCGATGTCGTCCCAGAACGAGCCGGTGTCTCCAAACTTCACCAGGCTCTTGTCCACCGCGCGAAGCACGAACTCTCCGGGCGCGAACGCGATCAGCGTGCCGCCCTCGAGTCCCCCCGTCAGCGCCGGGATGCTCTGACAGTAGTTGGGGTCGAAGCTGCGCGTCTTCAGGTCGAACTTGGCGATGGCGCTCTCCGGCATGTCGCCGTACTGGCGAAGGAACGTGAACTGGTTCGTTCCCGCGAGATAGATGTTGCCATCGGCCCCGAGGAGCATGCCTTCGTCCGAGACCGCCGCGCAGTTGCTCACGTACAGCGTCTGGTCGGTCGGGTCGGTGGCGCTGATCGCCAGCAGCGCCACCAGCTTCTCGGCCTTCAGCGTGTCGGAGTCGGCCCAGGTCACCGGCAGGTACAGGACGCCTTGCTCGCGCAGCAGCCAGATCGAGGGAGCATCGTAGCCGTGAAGCGTGCCCTCCAGCCCGTTGCGCCTCAGGTCCAGCAGCGGCACGACCTTCCTGATCTCCATCGTGCTCGGGTTCCACACGATGATCTGCTGGCTCGGTGCGTCGACGTAATAGGCCGTCTCGGCATCGATGAAGAACGGGCGCGTGGTGAAGCCGGTCACCCCGGTTCCAGCCACGCTCAAGCGCTTCGGCTCGACCAGCAAATCGTCGGGTGCGACCTCGTAGCGCGTCAGCGTCAGGTCCTCGGGGTTCGCGATGAACACGGCGCCGAGCGCACTGAAGACCGAAGTCCCCGAGGGCAGCTCGAGTGCTTTGTCCAGCGTGACCTCTCCCGCGAGGCTCGAGAGCGCCCGAACGTAGATGCGGTAGTCGTCACCGTTCTGCACGCTGGTCGCGAACACGTAGGCCGGCTGCGTCGGCGCTGCGCCCGCGTCGCCGCCGGACGCACCCGCGTCGGGGGCGCTCGGAGCCTTCGCTCCCTCGTCGCCTCCCGGGGCGGAAGCGCTGTCGCTGCTACCGCACGCACACACGAAGAGGGCGACGCTACACAGCACGAATCGACTACTTTGCACGAAGCGCATGGATGTTACTCGAGCTCGAAGCCTGGGATGCACGCGCGGGCGCGTGCGTGACGAACGGGGGCAGTCACGCACGCGCTCCGCGACCAGAGCGGGCACTCGGGCACCCGCCATGTGCACGTGAAGGTGCGCAGACAATAGACGTCACCGCCTCAACACGAAGGCGTGCAGCGACAGATCCGACATACGAAGCCTGAACGAGCCGAAAATGACTCGCACCGTCGATTAGCGGATCGAGACCGCCCCTGCAACCAGCCGACTGACTTCCCCGCGAGGGCCCGGCGTGGAGCGCGACGCACACGACGCGACGCGCGGCCTCGGTCAGGTCTGCCCGGTGCGTACGAAGTGCTGCGCGCTGCTCTCGGTCAGGTGGAAGTCCGGGCGCACGCGGGCGCGACGCAGCTCTTCCCCGCTGTCGACCTCGGTCGCGCTCAGCGTGGCGTGCGGGTCGTCTTCGTCGGCCTCGATCTGCAGGTCGAGGCGCACCCGCCGCGCCTGGTCGTCGCGGATGATCCGCGACTTGCGCATGCTCTCGCGCGCAGACTGCGCGTGGCGCATCAGCACCTCGGAGGCCGTCTTCACCAGCGTCGTGAATGCGCCGGCATCGAGCGGCTTCGGGTTCTTCTTGTCGCGCCCCATGGTCCAGGGTCCGACCAGCGCCGGCTCGTCGTCGCCGACCCGGGTCATCTCGACGGCCCAGCCCTCGTCCTCTTCGTTCTTCACGACGCGGGCGATCCAGCCGGACTTCTTCCAGAGGCGCTCCTCCATGATGTCCGGCGTGCCGGTCTGCGCGTCTTCGACGGGTGTGCTCATCTCCT
>JBEVNG010000406.1:0-16531 GCA_040508235.1 Polyangiales bacterium
GCACCACCGGCGCGCTGCCTCCCTGCTTGGCCAGCAACACCAGCTGCGGCGCCCCGTTGAACGGCAAGCTGCCGGTCAACAGCTCGAACATCAGCACGCCGAACGCGTACCAGTCGGCGGCCAGCGTGACCGGACCGCTCGCCTGCTCGGGCGCCATGTACAGCGGCGTGCCCGCGCCGAACAGCGTGGTGTCGTGGCTCGAAAGGCTGGCCAGCCCGAAGTCGAGCAGCACCACCCTGCCCTCGCGCGTGACCATCACGTTGGAGGGCTTCACGTCGCGGTGGATCGAGCCTGCGTCGTGGAGCGCCGCGAGGCCGCTGGCCAGCTGGACGAGGCAGCGCCGCAGCCGCAGCTCCTCGGCCGGATCGAGCGGCACCGCGGTCGACAGCGCGGCCGGCACGGTGGCGTCGGAGGCACTGGTCTCGTTGAGCGGATTGGCCTGCGCGCTCTCGCGCGGCACCGGATAACCACGCACGTAGCTGACGATGTCCTCGCCGTGGACCAGCTCCATGGTGAAGAACCAGGTGTCTCCGGAGCCGACCAGCTCGCCCAGGCGCACCAGGTTGTCGTGGTGCAGCTCCGCCGCCGCGCGAAACTCGCGCTTGAAGCGCAGCAATCGATCGGGCGTGACGTTGGGCAGCAGCTTGAGCGCGACGATGCGGTCCTCGTGCAGGTCGCGCGCCTCGTACACCACGCCCATGCCGCCACGTCCGAGCACGCGGATCAGCTGGAAGCGGTCGGTGCCGCCAAAGCCATGAGCTGCAAGTTCCATCAGCGAAGGCGCGGGAGCATATCAGCTGGCAGCACGCGCGCGCCCCCCGACGATCATTCGATGCGGCATCAGGGAACGTCTCGTCATCCGTGGCGGTATACCGATTGGCGAGGGAGCGCTGAGTTGACCGTTGATGACTTCGCACGCGCGTTTCCGTTCGACGAGGGAGCTGGAGAGAGCGCCTTCGCCTGTTCGACCGGTGCTTTGATCCAGCTGGGGCTGCCCTCGACCGAGGCGCTCTCGATCTGGTACGCACGTGGACTCGACGGATCCGCGCCGCGTCTGCGTGCCTTGCGCCAGGCAGGGCGCGAACAACCCTTGACGCAAGTACGCGAGCTCGCGCTCGGCGCGTGCGGATGGGTACAGATCGGGGGCCTGGCGCCGGACGGTCAGTACGAAGTCGAGCTCGCTTGTGGTGACGCCACGGTCAGGCTGCAGGCGCGCACCGCGCCGTCCGGTCAACGTCCGTTCAGCTTCCTGGCCTTCAGCTGCTTCGCGCCGTTCAAGCCCGGCCGCCGCCGCGTCAGCGCCAGCAACCGCCGCACGCTGCTGGCGCTCGCGCGCAGCGCCCAGCGTCCCGTCGAGGCGCGCCCCGCGTTCGCGCTCGGCATGGGCGATCAGGTCTACGTCGACGACGGCGCACTGCACCCGTTCCGCGCACCGCACAGCCTGCTCGCCGGCTCCCGCGTCGCCTACCCGGCCGACCAAGCCGGCGCTTACTTCGACCGCCTATACCGCGCGCACTTCTCGCTGACGCCGTTCGCGAGCACGCTGGCGGCGATCCCCGCCGCGCTGATGTGGGACGACCGAGAGCTGCGCGCGGGTTGGGGCACGCTCGGCGACGAGGCCGATGCACGCTGGCTCGGCCATGCCTCGGAGGCGCGCGCGCACTTCCTCGCGTACCAACTGCTGCGCAGCGCGCGCTGCTTCGATGCCTCCGCCTTCGAGGCCATCACGCCCACGGCCGGCCGCTGGGACGCGCTGCACTACAACTTCGACTGGGGGCCGCGCACGAGCGTGTTCGTGATGGACCAGCGCAGCGAGCGCGCCGGGCCAGACGTGCTGGGCAGCGCGCAGCAGCACGCCCTCGCGAGCTGGCTCGCGCAGCCCGAGCGCCGCGAGCCGCGCCTGTTCGTGCTGGTGTCACCGGTGCCGCTCACCACGCCCGGCTGGTTTCGCCTCGATCCCGCGGGCCGCACGCGCGATCGCCTCGACCGCTGGTGGGCCGAGGCCAACCGCGCGCAGGCCGAGCTGATTTTGAAGCAGCTGGTCGAGCGCTTCGGCCACTCGCGCGACCGCCTGCTGATCCTCAGCGGCGACGTGCACTACTCCGACGTGCGCGAGCTGCGCCTGCCTCGCGGCGGTCCCGTGTTCGGGCACGAGCTGATCACCTCCGGGCTCGCGCAGAGCAGCTACCAGGCCTGGCAACGACCGTTCTACGAGCTCGCCGAGTGGCGTCCCGCGTTCCCGGACGTGCTCGGCTCCACCAGCCTCGGGCGCCACCTGGGCAGCGGCTTCGCGGAGCTGCACGTCACGCCCGAGGCCGAGCGCGCGCCCACGCTGCGCGCGTTGTTTCACCTGGGCGACAGCGTGCGCGACCTGGAGCTGTCGCGTTACCTCGGCAAGCGCAGCTCCGAGGCCTGGCGCGCGTTCGAGCTCGACCCGCACAAGCATGGCGCGCTGCTGGACCTGCGCCCGCGCTCGCCCGCCGCCGAGAGCCCCACCCAGGTCTGCCTGCGCGCGCATGGCCCCGATCGCGTGCGCGCGGCGATCGCCCTGGAGCGCGAGTTCATCGAGCAGCGCAAGCGCGCGCAGACGCCGGTGGACTCCGGGGAACGTGCCCTCGAGCGCGCGCTCTCCGGCCTCGCGCTCTCGGGCGGAGGCATTCGCTCGGCCACCGTCTGCATCGGCTTCATGCAGGGCATGCAGCAGGCCGGTCAGCTCGCCGGCTTCGACTACGCATCGTCCGTCTCCGGCGGCTCGTTCGCCAACGGCTACCTGCAGGTCATGGGCTCGCCCGCGATCCGCGCACGCATGCACGAGCCCAGCGACGCGCCGCTCGACGACGCGTTCAGCGAGCCCGCGATCGAGCGCCTGTACGTGAAGAGCCGCTACCTCGCGCGCGGCAGCGGGCTCACCGGGCTATTCAACATGGTGCGGCTGGCGACCTCGTTCAGCACCTCGCTGATCCAACACTGGCTGTGGCTGGGCTCGGTGCTGCTGACGCTCGGCTACGCGGCCAGGCTCGCTGATGCCTGGCTCCAGCCGTTCGTGATCGGACTGCTCACGCTGGGAGGCACCACGGTGCTGGCGCGCATGCTGCTCGCGCACGACCTGCGCGGCTTGCGGCCACGCTGGCAACGCACGCTGGAGGACGGCCTCAACCGCAGCGAGAGCGTGATCGCGATCGGGCTGTTCTTGCTCGGCGCTCCGTTGTTGTGGTCGCACCTGCCGGGTTGGCTGGAGGCGCAGCTCGGCGGCCTGTCGCTGGCGCTGGGCTGGAAGCTCGCGCTGAGCGCGTCGATCACCGCGTTCCTCACGCTGATCACCTCCCCCAACAGCACCAGCCTGCACCGCTACTACGCCGCGCGCCTCGACGACGCGTTCTTGCAGCACGGCCGCATGCCGGCACCGCTGCTCCTGCGCGACCTGGTCGATCCCGACTCGCAGGCGCCCTATCCGCTGTTCAACGGCTGCGTGAACCTGGTCGGCAAGGACCCGGAGTTCGCCGGTGATCAGACCAGCGACTACTTCCTGTTCGCGCCCCACCACTGCGGCTCCAAGCTGCTCGGCTACGCGCGCACCGCGCAGGGCAGGCAGTACGGCAAGCTCAACCTCGCGGAGGCCGTCACCTGCTCGGGCGCGGCGATCTCGCCGTTCCAGGGCCGCTCGATGCCGAGCGCCACCTCGCTGTTCATGTGGTTGCTCAACCTGCGTACCGATCTGTGGTTGCCCAACCCGGGCCGCCCGCGCACCGGCTTCTGGGCGCGCATGCTCGACGCGCACACGCTGCCATGGGGTCCCCTGCATCAGCTGCTCGCGCTGGGCGGCAAGCTCGACACCCACGCGCGCTTCGTGAACGTCTCCGACGGCGGCTTCATCGACAACCTCGGCGTGTACGAGCTGCTGCGCAGGCGCTGTCAGCGAGTGGTCGCCATCGATGCCACCTGGGACCCACGCTACGAGTTCGAGTACCTGCGCAACCTGGTCGTGCGCGCGCGTCAGGAGCTCGGCGTCGACTTCGAGTTCGAGGAGCAACCCGAGGACGTGATCAAGCCGCGCGTCAGCGACGGCCTGTCCGCCAAGTGCGTGTTGCTGGCGCGCATCAAGTGGCCCGCGCACGAGCAGCGCCCCGACGGCAAGCTGTTCTACGTCAAGGCCGCGCTGTCGCGGCAGGCGCAGCGCACGACGCGTGGCCAGAAGGCCGCCGATCCCAGCCGCGCGTACGCGACCTACCACCCGAGCTTCCCACAGGAGAGCACCGGCAATCAGTTCTTCGATCCGGTGCAGTCGCGCGCCTACCACGAGCTCGGTCGCCAGCTCGCGCACGAGCTGCTGGCGCACCACGGCTACCGCGCGCTGACGCTGCTCAGAACAAGGACGGCGGAGCCGGCGCGGCGGGCGGCGGTGGAGCCGGTGGCCGAGGATTGAACGTCAGCCCGGCCAGGATGCCGCGCGCCGCGATGCTCGCCTTCTTCCACTGACCGCGCCACGCCAGCCGCGAGACGTCGGTGGAGAAGCGCACGATGCCCGAGACGTACGCGTGCGGGCCCACGAAGCGCCGACGCAGGTAGAGCATGTTCCGGTACAGGTAATAGAACTGCTGCACACGGCGCGGATCGTCTTCGGTGAAGATGCTGAGCTCACCCGGCTTGGCGCGCAGGTGCGTCACCTTGCTGGTGCCGACCAGCAGGCCCGGGCGCTTCTCGCAGATGCGCGACGTGAAGTCCGCGTCCTCGCCCCAGACCACGAACTCCGGGTTCAGGTTGCCGAAGGTCTCGTACGTGGAGCGCGGGATCAGCAGCGCGACCAGCGACGCCTGCATGATGCCGACGATGCCCTGGTCGAGCAGGCGACCCCAGCCCGGCGCCTCGTGCACGCTCGGTGGCCGCGGGTCGATCGTGGGCACGTTCACCGCGCGTCCGGTTCCGTCGACGGCCTGCGACATCAGGAAGCCGATCTGATCCGGGCTGGAGAAGTTGCGATCGAACGCACTCACCAGCTCCTTCAGCGCCGATTCGTTCGGCACCATGTCGTCGTCCATCAGCCAGATCCAATCGGCCGCCGGATCCTCGAACGCGCTCTGCACGGCCGCGATGAAGCCGCGCGCGACGCCGATGTTCTGCTCCAGCCGCTTGTAGACGACGTTGGGCAGCGCCAGCGCGCCGACGGCCTCGGGGGTGCCGTCCGTGGAGCCGTTGTCGAGGATCAGAATCTTGTCGAGCGGACGAGTCTGCTGACTGAGTGCGGTCAGATTCTGAAGCAACAGATCGCGTCGGTTGTACGTCAGAACGACTGCGTGAATTTGGCCGCGCATCAATGCCTCACGCGTCTGTGCGGGCGGACGATTGCATGGTGTCACCGGTGGCGCAAATCGAGTCACGCATCCTAAAGCATGGCTGGATATCCATGCTAGGGAACCGCGTGTTGGACAGGCTCTCTGTACGCGATCGCACCGCTGACGCGAAGCCGTCTTTCTGGCAGAACCGCACGGTGCGCGGCTTCCTGCACGTCCTGGGGGGCACGGCGACCACGACGGCGCTGCAAGGCCTGATGTTCTTGCTGTTGGCGCGCGGGCTTGGGCCCACCGAGTTCGGGCGCATCGCGACCGCGAACAGCGTGACCGCGCTGCTGATGCCCTTCTCCGGCTTCGGCTTCGCGAACGTCATGATCATGCGCGGCACGCGCGATCCATCCGTGCTGCCGCTGTACTTCGGGAACGCGCTGGTCATGGCCTTGTGCAGTGGCTCCCTACTGGTGGCGGTCTCCGGCCTGGCGGCCGGCACGTGGCTGAGTACGGAGCTCCCGATCGCGTTGATGCTCGTGATCGCCGTGGGGGAGTTGCTGGCGGCCAAGGTCATCGACATCTGCTGGCACGTGTTCATCGCCCGAGAGCAGCTGCACTTTACCAGCCGCGTGATGGGATTCCACAGCGCCTCGCGGTTAACGTTCGCGGCCGGCTACGTATGGCTGAACGAGACGCCCACGGCCGCCGGCTGGGCCTGGTGGTTGCTGGCCTGCAACACGTTGGTCTCCGCCCTGATCCTGAGCTTCACCATGAAGCTGGTGGGGCCGCTGCGAACCAGCTTCGCGGTCGCGCGCAGCGAGCTCGGCATGGGCGGCTCGTTCGCCATCGGCATCTCCGCCAAGGGCTTCTACACCGACGCCGACAAGATGTTCCTGGCGCGCTTCGCCGGCGCCGAGGTGGTGGGCCACTACACGGTCGCGTTCCGCGTGATCCAGATCGCGCTCGCTCCCATCCGCGCGCTGTCCCTGTCGCTGCAGGGGCGCCTGTTCCGCGCCGGCGAGAAGGGCATCAAGAGCTCGCTGCGCGTGACCATGAAGGTGCTGGTGCCGCTCTCGGCCGCGGCGCTCGTGCTGGCGATAGGCTTCTACTTCACGGCGCCGCTGCTGACGATCTTCGCTGGGGAGAAGTACACCGGCAGCGTGGAAATTCTCCAGACGCTCTGTCTGCTGCCGCTGCTGTTGGCCGCGCAGTCATTGATGACGGATACGCTCGCTTCGGCGGGCTACCAGCGCTTTGCGGCGATCGCCCTGACGCTCGCCGCGGTGCTGGTCTGTGTGTTGTGCATGACGCTCATACCGACACTCGGCTGGCGCGGAGCGGCGTTCGCCAGCTACGCCTCGCAGGGCATGTTGATCGTGACCACGATCGCCACGATCGTTCGGCTCACGCGCACGCGCCCTGCCCCCGTTGATCCGTAAGCTTCTGTTTGTCGCCAACATGTACGTGCACGAGGTCAACGGCATCGCGGTTCATCGCGTTCCGATCGCGAACTCTACTCGCCGTTCACCGGACAGTACGGCGCACTTCACGCCCGAGCGCCAGGCCGCGGACTTCCTGGCCGTGCTCGGCGGCCGCCCGACCTCGCACGCATTGAGCCGCGCGCTCAGTACGGGTTGATGGGCAGGTCCGGCTGCGCGGCGCTGCCCGCTTCGCGCGGCTTGGCGGGCGTCGGGTTGCTCCAGCCGGGGCTGGGCTTGGACCACTCGGCCTTGCTCTCGCCGCCGCCCAGCGTGGACGAGACGTCCCAGCGCGGCGCCTGCTCACCCTTGCTCGACGCGCGACGCTTCTCCGACGAGCCGTGCGCGGGCTTGTCTTCCGCGGGCGCCTTCGCCGTCTCCTTGGCGGGAGCTTCCTTGGCGGTGGCTTCCTTCGCGGCCGCTTCTCGGCTGGCGGCTTCCTTGGCGGCCGCTTCCTTCGCGCTCTTGGCGGCGGCCTTGGCGGCGGCTTCCTTCGCGGCGGCTTCCTTCGCGGCAGCTTCCTTCGCGGCAGCTTGCTTGGCAGCGGCTTCCTTCACCGCGGCTTCCTTCACGGGAGCCTCGGGGGCGACGTCCCTCGGCGCGACCTGCGGCGGCGCCTGGATCGCTTCGCTGGCTGCCCGGGTGTCGACCGGAGCCACGGGGGGCGGCCACGCAGCCGGCGGCACCTCCGCGCTCGCCGCCTCGTGAACGGGCGCCGCACCAAACGTCTGCGCCTTGGTCGGCGAGCTGGAGCGCGCCCGCACCATGTACGCGCCAAAGCCCGCCAGCGCGACGCCGAGCACGGCCAGCACGATCATGCCGAAGCCCGGCCCACCCTTGCGACGCGGCGCATACGAGCCGTCGTCGAAGTCCATGCCCGCCCCGAGCTGGCTCAGGTCCGGCGCCATCAGGTCCTGCGCGGGCTCGCGGATGGGCTCCATCTCCGGCTCGAGCGGCGGTTGCGAGCGTCCGCGCGTGACCAGCGCCGACGACTCCGCACCCTCCTCGCCGATGGGGATCGACGAGTCGCGGCGCACCGGCGGATTGCTCTGCGTCGAGCGCAGGCGACGGCCACCGCGCGACGAGCCCGACTGGCTCTGGCGATAGGAGTCCGCGATGCTCAGCACCGCGGGGTTCGGCCCACCGATGCCCATCATGGTCTGCGCTGCCTCGGAGCGCGCGTACTCACGCGGCACGGTGCGCGGTGCCGTACGTCCGAGCTCCTTGGTGGTGCGCACCCAGGCGCCCACCTCGGCCGGCTCGGCCCACAAGCCGACGCGCATCGCCTCGTCGCGCAACTCGGCCGCCATCTCTTGCGCGGTCGGGTAGCGTTCGCCACGCGGCCGGGCGAGCGCGCGCCGGCACACGCGATCGAACGCCTGTGGCACGCCCTTGGAGGCCTCGCTGGGCGCCCCGATGGTGCCGCTCAACATACGGCGCTGCGACTCGAGCGGGTTCTTGCCGTCGAACAACCGCTGCCCGGTCAGCATCTCCCACAGCGTCACGCCGACGATGAAGATATCGGCGCGCGCGTCGACCATGGTGGGCGCGAGCACTTGCTCGGGCGCCATCTCGACCGGCTGCAGCCGGTGATCACAAAGCGGCGCACGCGCGATGGCGGGTCCCATCGCGAGCGTGAAGTCGATCAGCCGTGCGCTGCCATCCACACCGGCCAGGATGTGGCGCGCGACGGGCGCCTGATGCACCAGGCTGCCGTGCGCGCTCTGGCCACGATGCAGCTGCTCCAGCGCGTTCAGCGTGTCGACGATCAGCGGTAGTGCGAAGCGTGCGCTCTCGGCGTCGTGACGACGCGCGTTGGCGAGCAGCACCGCGAGGTTCTGCCCCTCCACGTATTCCATCACCGCGTAGGGCTCGGGCGTGCGCTCGAAGCGCAGCGCGGTGACGAAGCCCTGCGCGCGGAAGCCCGCCGCCAGCTCGGCCTCGCGCTCCAGCGCGCTGCGGTACTCGGGGTTGCGCGCATGCTGACGATGCAGGCGCTTCACGACCAGCGGAGCCGTGCCGCTCTCGCCCTCGATGGGACGCACGCGCCACACGCTCGCGAGCTCGCCACGCGCGATCTCATCCACCAGGCTGAACGGCCCGAGCGTCTCTCCACCGACGTCTGCCGACCATCCGGCGTGACGATCTGTTGGCGGTTGCACGGACATCGCTTAAGCCTCCCAAAGCTCGACGGGTCCCGAGTGGGTGCCGCCATCGATGGTACGCGGATGTGTGGTAGCAGAATCCGCTCGATCGTGCCCGGACCCGCTCCGAACGCGTGAGCTAGCCAACTGGCATGCCCCATGGCTTGCGGGTGGCATCCTCGCCATTCGCTTGCCAGCTGACATCACGCCTCGCCAGGGTCCCCGGGGCACCCCTGGATATCGGATGACCGGGCCCGCAGGCCGTGCCAAGGAAGGCGGGCGATGTTCGAACTGACCGCGCTGCTCGGAGCTTACTTTCTCCTGTCGCAGGGCTTCGACTCCACGCTGCGCTGGCTGTTCGACATGGTGAAGGCGGCACCCCTCATCTACCTCCGTGATGGCGCGATGCTGATCGCGATCGTACTCGGGTTCGTGGATGTCGTCTCCAATCGGCGCGACGCCCTGCTCAGCTTCGGTCTGCTCACGTTCGTCTTGGTAGGCGCCGTGGTCGCTGGCGCGAGCGGTCTTCCCGTTCAGCAGCTGCTGTTCGGCGTGAAGGTCTGGCTGCCCCTGATGTTCGGCGCCACGCTCGCCACCAACGAGGTCGCCATGAAGCTCGACCGTCCACGCATGTGGGGCACGGTCTGGGCGCTGCTGGTGTTCGGCGTGGTGCTCAACGTGTTCGTGAAGTTCCCCTGGGCGGGCATGACCATGCAGGTCGGCGAGACGCAGGTGGCCGCGAACCGCGAGTGGGAAACCGGCGGCCTGAGCCGCGTCTCGGGCTTCTCGCGCACCAGCTTCGATGCCGCGATCTGCATCCTGTTGCTGGCTTTTTACCAGGTCGTGCGCAGCGACAGCTGGCCGCGCCGAGCCGTCATCTGGCTGTTCAGCGGGGTCGCCGTGGTGCTCACCACCACCAAGGGCGCCATCGGCGCCTGGCTGCTGGCGACGCCCATCTTGCCGCTCGTGCTCGGCGTGCGCCCCGAGCTCTATGCGTACCAACGTTTTCGCCGCGGGCTCGCCTTTGGCGCGGTCACCACGCTGGCGCTGATCGCCGCGCTGACCCCGCTGCTGTCCACGCAGATGACCTGGGGTGTGCTCGAAGAGGGCACGCCCGCCTTCTTCCTGTTCGCGTCGTTCGGCGACCGCATCGTCAACACCTGGCCCAACGCGTTCAAGCTGCTGGACAGCTGGCAGTTCGTCACCGGACGCGGTCTGGGCGGCATCGGCTCGGCGCAGTCTTACTTCGAGCTGAACAAGTTCTGTCCGGCGGACAGCTTCTTCGTCTACCTGTACGTCACCGCCGGTCTGGTCGGTGCCGCCATGTACCTGGCCATGCTCGCGGGCATGTGGCAGCTGAACCTGTCCAGGTTCTCCGGACGCCTGACTTACTGTGTGCTGCTGTTCGTCTTCGTCTATGGCGTGACGGTCAACGTGGTGGAGAGCGCGGTCGCGCTGATCGCGGTCGGCGCGGCGGCGGCCCAGCTAGCCAAGCGCGAGCCCAGCTACGCGTACAGCCAGCCCGCCTACGTCTACGGCTGAGCTCACTCCGCGGCGGCGATGGGCCGCTGGCCCGCGCGCGGGAAGCGGTACGTGCAGCGCTCGCGGTGGTCTTCCCAGGCGTGCTCCACGAAGTTGGCGATCTCGCGCCCGAAGCGCTCGTTCGAGAAGCGCTCGGCGTTGCTGCGGCAGGCCTGCGAGGTGATCGCGTCGCGGCGCTCCTCGAAGCGCAGCACCGCCTGCTGGATCTCCTCGAGCGTCTGCTCGGCGAACAACACGCCGGTGGGCTTGGAGGTGCTGTCGACGTCGCGCACGGTCTCCAGCGCACCGCCCTTGCCGAACGCGATCACCGGCGTTCCACAGGCCTGCGCCTCCACCAGCGTGATGCCGAAGTCTTCCTCGGCCGCGAACACGAACGCCTTGGCGTCGCGCAGGTACTGACGCAGCACCTCGTTGCTCTGGTAGCCGACCAGCTCGACGTTGGGCGCCACGAGGCCCTTGCAGCGCGCGAAGTCCGGGCCGTCACCGACCACCACCAGCTTGCGGTCCGGCATGCCGGCAAAGGCCTCGACGATCAGCGGCACCCGCTTGTACGGCACCATGCGCGAGGCCGTCACGTAGAAGGGCTTCTTCTGCGCCTGCGGCATGAACGCCTGCGTGTCGACCGGCGGATAGATCACGCGCGCCTCGCGGCGGTACACCTTGGCGATGCGGCGCGCGATGAACTCGGAGTTGGCGACGAAGTGATCGACGCCGCTGGCCGTGCGCGCGTCCCACATGCGCATGTAGTGCAGCAGCGCCTTGGCGACCCAGCCCTTCACGCCGCCGGTCAGCCCCGACTCAGCCAGGTACTGGTGTTGCAGGTCCCAGGCGTAGCGGATGGGCGAGTGCACGTAGCTGATGTGCAACGTGTCAGGTCCCGTCAACACGCCCTTGGCCACGGCATGGCTGCTGGAGATGACGATATCGAACTCGGACAGGTCGTGCTGCTCGATCGCCAGGGGCATCAGCGGCAGGTAGTTGCGGAACTTGGTGCGGGCACCAGGCAGCTTCTGGATGAACGTGGTCTTGGTCGAGCGTCCACCCAGGAAGGCCTTGCGCTCCTGATCGGACAGAAAGTCCACCACCGAGAAGACCTGTGCATCGGGGAAGACGCGGAGCAGCTGCTCGACCACTCGCTCGGAGCCGGCGTAGTTCACCAGCCACTCGTGGACGATTGCAACGCGCGGTTCTTGCCTCATCAAAGTGCTCCTGCCGTCGGTACGGCTCTGCCGGCGGGGAACGTACTTCCTCGGCGGATGCTGTTGGCGGTCGGGGTTGCGCGATGCTTAATGGCCACGTTCCTCGATTCACTTGGCAGGGCCGTAGCATCGCGTCAAGGCAGGGGTCTTTCCCGCTGACGTTCCCCGGGGACGCGGCGTCACCCAGGTACGACGGCATGCAAAAAAATCTTCGCCGAACAGTGGACGAGTTCGTTTCAGCTTGTCGATTTTTGCGAGCCAAGTGAGCCGGATGACGCCGCCCGCGGACACACGGCCACGTTTGCGGGCTCCCGGGCCAGCAACTAGATTCGCAACGTGAAGGCAACCAAAGCTTGGGCTGCGCTCGCGTTGTGCCTGGTCCCATTGCAGGCACGGGCACAAGACAAGCTATGGGGCGTCGGTCTGCACCTCGGCGGAATCAAGTCTGACTACGAAACTGCCCATGACGCACTGCGTGGACTCGGCGCCAACACCTTCCGCGACGATCTCTACTGGAAACATGTCGAGCAGACCCGTGACGAGTTCACGCTGCCGCGCAACCTGAGCGATCTCCAGAAGCTGATCGTCCTGGGTGGCGAGAACGGACTGCGCGGGGTGGTCGTCCTGGACTACGGCAACCCGCTCTACTTCCAGGGTCTGCCCAAGACCGATGCCGACCGCGATGCCTACGCCCGCTACGCGGCCTGGGTCGCGCGGAGCTACGGAAAGTCGGTGGCGGCGTTCGAGGTCTGGAACGAGTGGAACATCGGCGGCGGCAGCAAGCCGCGCGAGACCGGCGAGGCGATCAGCGCGGGCGAATACGTGAAGCTGCTCAAGCGCGTGCGGCCCGTGCTCAAGGCCGAGGCGCCAGGCGTGCCCGTGATCGCCGGCGGGCTGGCGAACCGCAAGATGGACTGGGTGAAGAGCTTCGCGGACCACGGCGGGTTCTCACACTGTGACGGCTTCTCCGTCCATCCTTACAACCATCACGATCGCGACGCGAGCGCCGAGGACGTCGCACACTGGCTCGACGAGCTCAACTCCGTGATCAAGGCCAAGACCAAGAAGTCGGTGCCGATCTGGGTCACGGAGATCGGCTGGCCCACGCACGACGGTGTCGGCGCCAGCACCGAGGCGCAGAGCGCGCAGCGGCTGCTCAAGCTCAACCTGCTGCTCGCCGCGCGCAGCTACATCCGCGGCGTGTGGTGGTACGACCTGTTCGACGACGGCGACAACCCGCGCGAGATGGAGGACAACTTCGGCTTGATCCGCATCCGCGGCGACAAGAAGCCGAGCTACGCCGCGCTGCAGCTGTTCTTGCAGCGCTTCAAGCAGGCGCAGTTCGTGAAGGACGTCTCCAAGCACGACGCGATCGCGCTGCAATTCAAGGGCAGCAAGGGCGAGCGCCTGTTCGCGGTCTGGGCGCGCGAGGGACACGCCGGCGAGCGCATCGAGGTCAGCGGCGGGTTCACGCTGATCCCGGTCGAGGGCTCGGATCACGAGCGCGTGCAGCGCGAGCTAAAGGCGGGCAGCGCCACGCTCGGCGCCTGGCCGGTGCTGTTGCAGCTTCCCCCCAACGCGAAGCTGGAGCTCACCACCAAGTCCGGCGGCGGGTGCCTGCCCTGACGCTCAGCGAACTTGCGCGAGTGCGTCGCGCACCTTGGCGCCGGTGGTATCCCACGAGAAGCGGCGTGCGTTGGCGAGGCCCAGCTCGCGCAGCCGCGCGCCTTCACTGCTGCCGTTCTTGAGCGCGCGCAGCGCATCGGCGATCGAGTCCACACGCGTGGGATCGACCAGCAGCGCCGCGCCACCCGCCACCTCGGGCAGCGAGCACAGGTTCGACGTCACCACCGGCGCGCCGCACGCCATCGCCTCGATCACCGGCAAGCCGAAGCCCTCGTACAGGCTCGCGAACACCACCGTCTCCGCGCCGCGGTAGACACATGCCAGCGTGGCGTCGTCGATCGGCCCCAGGAACTCGACGCGCGCGGCGATGCCGAGCTCGTGCGCGGTCTCCAGCAGCGACGTGGTGGGCAAGCCGAGGAACAGCAGCTTGGTCGACTCGTTCTCGTACGCACGGGCGAACGCGCGCAGCGTGCGCTCCTCGTTCTTGTGCGGACGTCGGCTGCACGGACAGAACACGTAAGGTTCGCCGCCGTGTCGGAAGTGCTCGCCGTGCGGATTGAAAGACTCACACACGCCGTTGCCGACGTTGACGATCAGACTCTCGTCCAGACCAGACCACTCCGCGATGCGTCCGCGCGAGTACTCGGAGACGGTAAACACCTTGAGCGCGCGCCGACAGGCCGGCTTCATGATCAGCTCGTAGTAAGCTGCCTTGAGCGGGTGCCGGTTCTCCGCGTTGTCGATGTGCGCGAGGTCGTGGATGGTGAATGCGAACGACTTGTTCGCCAGCGGCGAGTTGTAGCCGGGCGACATGAAGACGTTGTCGCTCTCCTTCGACAACCGCAGACCCGAGTAGAAACAGTCCAGCGGATGCCACGGCTTCAACGAGCCCGTGAACTCCGTGACATTGTCGAGTCGCTTGCAGACCTCACGCGCAAACCGGCCGACTCCGTGTTCGCCATACCATCGCGCGTCAAACAGGATCCGCTTCAAAACCTGGCCCCCACCTTACTTCGTGTCTTGGTGGCCGGACTCCCTGCTTTCCGTGGGGGGTCCGAGCAAGAGGCCTACCTATTGGCACGCCGCCGCGGCAAAGCCAATGATTGGTTGGGGTCAGAGGCCCGCTTTAACTGGGAGGCAGCAGACGAGAAGCGGGCTGCGCGCGACGTCCCCACAGACCATTGGAAGGCGGCGTACGCTGACCTCGACGAACTACCGGTGCGGCGTCGTTCACGACGATGCTCAGACCGCGGTGGGCGATCGGCGCCAGCTTCTGCACGTGCTCGACCGCGTCCGCACGCAGCGTGTGGCGCAGCCGCATCACGCTCACCACCTGATCGGCCAGCGGCGCGAGCACCAGCGGGTCCGCGACCAGCGGGAAGCTCGGGCCGTCGATCAGCACGTAGTCGTAGCGGCTGCGCGCCTCCATCAGGAAGCGCGCCATGCGCTCGCCCGAGAGCTCGCCCGGCGTCGGCCTGCCCGCGCCCACCGAGAAGAACTCGCCGAACTGTCCCGCCACCGGACGCACTGCATCGCGCCAGCTGTGCTGGCCATTCAAGATCCCGCGCAGACCACGGCTGTCGTCGCCGCCGGTCAGCATGTGATGCGTGGGATTGCGGAGATCGGCGTCGATCACCAGCACCCACTTCTGGTCAGCGGCGAGCACCGCGGCGAGCGAGAGCGCGGTCAGCGTCTTGCCGTCGCCCTGCGACGGCGAGGTGAGCAAGATCACGCTGCCCGTGCCCTGCCGACCGGACTGGTAGATGCTCGCCCGCAGCGCGCGAAACGCCTCCGCCGAGCCGGAGATGCGCTCGCCCATCAGCGAGTCGAAGCCCTGGCCACGCTCGGACGCGGCCAGCGAGCGGCGCGGCACGCTGGCGAGCACCGGCGCGCCGCCTGCGATGGCGCGGATCTCCTGCTCGCTCTGCAGCGTGCTGGCCGCGAAGCGCTTGAACAGCACGATGCACATTCCGATCACCAGGCCGAGCACGCCGCTGGCGAAGCCGAGCAGCAGCTTGGGCGAGGCCTCCTCGACGGGGGCCTCGGGACGGTCGAGCACGCGGTTCTTGGAGACCGTGGAAGCCTTGAGGATCGCCGACTGCTGCTGCCGCTCCAGCAGCTGCGAGTACAGCTTGCTATAGACGTCCGACTCGCGCGCGATCTGCGCCAGGCCGACCTCGGCGCCAGGCACCGACTTCAGCTTCTCCTGGAACTGCCCGATGATGTTGTTGAGCGTGCCCAGGCTCTCCTGCGCGCGCGACAGACGTCCGCTGACGTAGTTGCGTACGGTCTCGGTCTGCGCCGCGATCTGAGCCTTGGCGTTGCGCACGTCCGGCGCGGTATCCAGGAACTTACCCTGCAGCTCCGTCAGGTTCTGACGCGCGTTGGAGAGCGAGCGCCCGAGCCCCTCGAGCACGGTGTCGTTCGCCTCGCCGAGCAGGTACGCCTCGACGTTGGAGGTCGGGTCCTTGAGCGCACGCTTGATGTCGGAGAGCGCGGCCACCTGGAGGCGCGCCTGCACGCGCTGCTCCTCGTACTTGGCCACCTGCTCGATCATGGACTTGGCTTCGTTGTCCATGACCACGCCATCGGTGTTGGCGCGGTAGTCGGCCAGCTTCTGCTGCGTGCCGTCGAGCACCGAGCGCATCTCCGCCAGCTGCTGCGACACGAACGACTCCGCCGCCGTGGCGTCCGCGGTCTTCCACTTCTGACGCTCTTCCAGGTACACGCGCATCAGCTCGCGCAGGAAGGTCGCTGCCAGGATCGGGTTCTTGTTGGTGTAGTCGAGCGTGACGACCTTCACCTGCTCGGCGGACGACGCACTGAGCTTGGCGGCCGTGATCGTCAGGTCGTCGAGCGCCTTGAGCATCGTGGCATCGACCGCGCTCACCTCGAGGTCGTACTCCGCACCCACCGCCGGCAGACCGCGGTCGCCACGGTGCAGCGTGAAGGTCGCCACCGGCAGCGTCAGCGGACGGTCGATGGTGCCCTTGCCCAGCGGCTGCCCGTCCGCGAACACCTGGTACTCGGTCGGGCTGTCGAAGCGCGCCTGCAGCTTCTGCGGCTCCAGCAGGCCCTCCGCGAGCGAGGCATCGGACGCCGTCAGCTCGCCAGCCGCACCGCGGATCTCCATGGGGTCACGGCCGACCGCGAGCCACTTGTAGAGGCGCGGCGGCTTCCAGCCCGCGGGGCGCACGAGCACGTTGAGCCCCGAGCTCGCGATCGCCTGCCGCACCAGCGAGTGGCTGCGCATGATCTCGATC
>JBEVNG010000442.1:0-10607 GCA_040508235.1 Polyangiales bacterium
AAGACCTCGGCTGGGGCACCAGCGTCGAAGAGTCACAGAAGATCATCGACCGCTACCTCGAGCTCGGCGGCAACTTCATCGACACCGCCAACTTCTACACCAAGAGCCACTCCGAGAAGATCCTCGGCGACCACCTCGGCCGCCACTCGGCCCGACGTGACCGCGTGGTCCTGGCCACCAAGTTCAGCGGCAACCTCTACCCCGGTGATCCCAACGGCGGCGGCTCCGGCCGCAAGTCGGTGATCGCGGCGGCCGAGAACTCGCTGCGCCGTCTGCAGACCGACTACATCGACCTGTACTGGCTGCACAACTGGGACGTGCACACGCCGATCGAGGAGACGATGGCGGCGCTGGAGGATCTGATCCGCGCCGGCAAGGTGCGCTACATCGGCGTCTCGGACACGCCGGCCTGGAAGGTGGCCGAGGCGAACGTGACCGCCCGCTTCCGCGGCTGGTCGCAGTTCATCGGTCTGCAGATCGAGTACTCGTTGCTGGAGCGCAGCGTGGAGCAGGAGCTGGTGCCGATGGCTCTGGAGCTCGGGCTCGGCATCACGCCGTGGTCCCCGCTCGCGAGCGGCGCGCTCAGCGGCAAGTACACGCGCGCCAACGCGGGCAAGGTGCAAGCGAGCCGTCAGTTCATGGACGGCAAGCTCACCGAGTCGACGTACGATCTGATCGAGGTGATGGAGGGCATCGCGCGCGCCAAGGAGACCACCGTCGCGCGCGTGGCGCTGGCCTGGGTGCAGGCGCAGCCGGGCGTAAGCTCCACGATCATCGGCGCGCGTACGCTCGCCCAGCTGGAGGACAACGTGCGCGCGCTGGAGGTAACGTTGAGCGCGGACGAGCTCGAAAAGCTCGCCGGCATGACCGAGCCCAAGCTCGGCTTCCCGCAGAGCATGCAGCCCTGGTTCCCCGCCATCCACAACGGAGGCACCACCATCAACGGCGTCGCTAGCGAGCCGTCTCCGTTCGGGGTTCAGCGCGGCGAAAAGCCGTACTGAGCCCTCGTCACCCGTAACGCTCGCGATTTTAGTGCGACCGCTCTAATATGGAGCGGTTCCTCGACGACATCGCCGTACCGTTGCGGGCTTCGCCCGAGCGAACCTGGGACGCGCTGTTGGAGTTGTGGGGGCGCGATGCGCTGTCGCCGGTGCTCGCGCGGGTGTTGGGATGTTCACCGAGCGCACGTTCGTCCGGCTGGAGTGGGGCGGTCGGTGACACGCTGCCCGGCTTTGGGGTGCGACGCGCCGAGCCCGGAAGGCTGCTCGAGCTGCACGGCCGGCACCGCTTCGCGACTTACACCCTGGTGTTCGAGCTCGCGAGCGGGAAGCTGCACGCGCGCTCGTACGCGGACTTTCCGGGCGTCGGCGTGCTCTACCGCGCGCTGGTGGTCGGCTCGGGTGGGCACGCGCTCGTGGTCGGCCAGATGCTGCGGCGGGTCGTCATGCGCTCCGCGCGAACCTGAGCAGACGGCGGAACGTGGGACACTCCATGCTCGGATCAGGCTCTTCTGCTCGTAGAAGCGGAGCTTCTACGGCGCGCCCCCCGAGCGCCTCGCCACCTCGCCGAGGTCCAGCCGCGCTGCCATGCTTGACCTCAACTCGACTTGAAGTTGCACGGTGTGGCCCCCGAGGAGAGTCATGAACGACGACCAAGTTGCGCTGTGGAACGGGCGCGCCGGCCAGTCCTGGACGGACGGCCAGCAGCTGCTGGATGCGATGTACCTGCCGTTCGAGCAAGAGCTGGTGGACGCCGCCACGAGCGAAGGTGCCAAGCGAGTGCTCGACGTGGGCTGCGGCACGGGCGCCACCACGCTCGCGGTCGCGCGGCTTCCGGGCGTGCACTGTACCGGCGTCGATGTGTCGCGGCCCATGCTGGAGCTCGCGCGCCGTCGCGGCGAGGGCACGCGCGCATCGTTCGTGGAGGGCGACGCGCAGAGCCATGCCTTCCAGGGCTTCGACCTGATCGTCTCGCGCTTTGGCGTGATGTTCTTCGCGGACCCGGTGCGCGCGTTCACCAACCTGCGCGCGGCCGGCAGCGCCCTGCACGTGATCACCTGGCGCGCGCACGGCGAGAACGCGTTCATGCTCGAAGCGGAGCGCGCCGCGGCCCCGCTCTTGCCGCAGCTGCCGGCGCGCGATCTGAACGGGCCGGGCCAGTTCGGGCTCGCGGATCCGGAGCGCACGCGCGACATCCTACGCCAGAGCGGCTGGTCGGAGATCGACGTCGAGCCGCTCGATGTGTTGTGCACGTTCCCCGCCAGCGAGCTGCTGCGCTACCTGACGCGACTCGGTCCACTCGGCGTGATGTTGCCCGATCTCGACGAGGCCCTTCGCGAGCGCGTGCTCGAGACCGTGCTCCGCGCGTTCGAGCCCTACGTCTTCGGCGACGAAGTTCGCTTCCTCGCAGCCTGCTGGACGGTTCGCGCGCGCTGAATATTAGACATTGCTAATATTAGAGCACGCTGCTACTCCGACTGCAGGAGGACGGCATGGCGAGCTCGTTGGGCGCGGAATTTCGGCGCGTGGAAGACCGGGAGTACGAGGGCAAGCCGGCGATCGTGGTGGTCGCGACGCGGCGCTACGACACGGACGTCGAAGACCTGTGGGACGCGATCGTGACGCCCGCGCGCTTGCGACGCTGGTTCCTGCCAATCGAAGGCGAGCTGCGCGTGGGTGGGCGCTATCAGCTCCAGGGCAACGCCGGCGGCACCATCAAGCGCTGCGACGCGCCGGAGGCGCTCGACCTGACGTGGGAGTTCGGCGGCGGGATCAGCTGGGTGACGGTGCGCCTCGCGGCGGACGGCCCGCGCACCAGGCTGACGCTCGAGCACATCGCGCACCGCGATGGACCGGGCGAGGAGCACATGAAGCGCTTTGGACCGGGTGCGGTCGGCGTGGGCTGGGATCTCGCGTTGAATGGCCTCGGCAAGTGGCTGCGTGCGCCCGAGGGCGCGCTCGATCCCAGGGCGGAAGAAGCCTGGTGTTCGACGGACGAGGGCAAGGCCGCGATCCGCGCCAGCGGCGAGGCGTGGGCCGAGGCGTTCATCGCATCGGGCGCCGACGGCGAGACCGCACGCGAGCAGGCTCGCAACACCATCTCGTTCTACACTGGCGGCTGAATGCACGCGTTCGACGTCCTCGGCGACCCGGTCCGTCGTCGCATCCTGGAGCTCCTCGCAGACGGAGAGCTGGCTTCCGGAGAGGTCGTCGTGGTGATCGCCCGCGAGTTCCGCATCACACAGTCCGCGGTGTCGCAACACCTCAAGGTGCTACGCGAGAACGGCTTCGCCACCGTACGCGTCGAGGGCACGCGCCGCCTCTACGCCGTCGACGCGAGCGGTCTGTCCCAGGTCGACGGCTGGCTCGCCCGCTTCCGCCACTTTTGGGAGCAACCCCTCGACGCACTGGCCACCGAGGTCGCGCGAGGCAAGCGCGCGCGCAAGCGTCGTTGAGCGGTGCGCAGGCTGATGCGCAGGAGGTAGGCAGAGCGCGCCCACTGTCGCGCATCAACGCCGCATCGAGCGCGGATGCTCGGTGGTACGCTCACAGTCGTGGACGACTCCGACAAGCAACGCTGCGAGGAGCTGCGTTCGTTGCTCGACGCGCTGCCGCTCGCCACGGGCGTGAAGGATCGCGACGGACGCTTCCTGTACGTGAACGCGGCCGCGGCTGCCGGCTACGGGCGCACGGTCGAAGACATGCGCGGCAGCAACGAGCGCGCGATGCTGCCCGCCGGCAACGATGCCGAGGCGGTGCTCGAAGCGGACCGCGAGGTGATCGACAGTGGCCGCGCGCTCACGTTGCCGGGCCATCGCTTTCGCACCTTCGAGGGGCGCACGATGGTGCTGCACATGACGCGCGAGCCGGTGCGCTTCCAGGGTGTGCCCGCCGTGCTGGTCACCGCGATGGACGTCACCGATACGGTGTCCGCGGTCTCGGAGCGCAGGCAGCTGGAGCGCCGGCTCGCGGAGGCGCAGCGCGTCGAGGGGCTCGGGCTGCTCGCGGGCGGCATCGCGCACGACTTCAACAACCTGTTGGTGGGCGTGCTCGGCAACGCGGACCTCGCCCTGCTGCAGGTGACGCCGGGCCAGCGTGTGCATCACTTCCTGGAGCGCATCCGCACCGCGGCCGGACGACTGGCGGACCTCGCGCACCAGATGCTCACCTACTCCGGGCACAGCCCCACGCGCATCCAGGCCGTGGAGCTGAGTCAGGTGGTGCGCGAGATGCTCGAGCTCACGGCGTCCAGCGTGCCGCCGCAGATCCACGTCTCCACGGACGTCGCCACGACATTGCCCCCCGTCGCGGGCGACGCGGCGCAGCTGGGACAGGTGGTGGTGAACCTGGTGATGAACGCGTGCGAGGCGATCGGCTCGCGGCGCGGCTCGGTGCACGTGAGCGCGCGGCGCGAGTTCCTGGACAGCGCACGCAGCGCCAGCCTGACCGTGCGCGCGGTGCGCGGCGCCGCCGACTATCTGTGCTTCGAGGTCGCCGACGACGGCCCCGGCATGGACGACGCGACGCGCACGCGCATCTTCGATCCGTTCTTCAGCACCAAGGGCAAGCGCGGGCGTGGGCTCGGCCTGGCCTCGGTGATCGGGATCGTGCGGGCGCATCAGGGTGCGCTGCAGGTGGACAGCAAGCCGGGAGACGGCACGCGCATGCGCATCTGGCTGCCGCTGGCGCAGGAGCTGGCGCGCGCGCAGGCCGCCACCATCACCCCGCGCCCTGAGCGTATGCCCAGCGGCCGCCGCGTGCTGGTGATCGACGACGAGGCCGTGGTGCGCGAGACCGCGGTCGCGCTGCTGGAAGCGCATGGCTACAGCGTGATGTCGGCGGGCGACGTCGACACCGCGCTGGCAGCGGCGCGCAACGCCGGCCGCTTCGATGTGGTGCTGCTCGACCTGACCATGCCCGGCGTCTCCGCGGAGGACGTGCACGCGCGACTGCGCACGGTGCTGCCCGCCGCCGGCATCCTGTTGGTGAGCGGCTTCAGCGAGCCGAGCATGCTGCGCCGCTTGCTCGAACTGCCGCGCACGCGCTTTCTGGAGAAGCCGTTCAGCGGCGAAGCGCTGTCTGCTCACGTGCAGTCGTTGCTTCCCTGACAGCTGCCTGACAGACCCGTCGAGCGCCGCTGCGATTTTGCATGATGCAGGCCGAATTAGCGCCCGCCTGGCTGCGTCTGAGGCATCGATGTGATTAGTAAGACCAGGGAGTCTTACTACCATGAAAGCTCAGACCTACTTACTCACCGCGCTGCTCTACGCATGCTCATCGTCCGACAGCTCAGCGCCCGTGGAAACGGACGAGCGTCAGGAAGACGAGGAAACGGCGGAGCGCGATGCGGGGCGCCTCGATGGCGGCCGCATGGACTCGGGGCGTCCGGCATTGGACGCGAACACGCCGAGTGCGAGCGACGCGGGAGACTCTGGCTTGCAAAGCGCAAACGATGGCGGCGGAAGCGACTCCACCGTGGACGCGTCGGCTCCCGACGCCTTCGCGATGTGCGTCGCCAAGCTGAAGAAGCCATGCAAGTACGACGAGAAGGAGACCGCCTGCGCGAGCCTGACGACGCCGGAGATTCCGCTGACGTCCGGAGCCAAGTGGGGCAACACGGAGATCCCCGGCGGCCCCTACGGCGCGATCGTCGACTGGAACCAGGGCATGGCGTTCGAGAACCCGGAGAGCCTGCTGGAGGGGACCTGCGATGTGCTGGCGGGCACGTTCGGCGAGCCCGCCCAGGTGACGGCGGACATCCTCGACCTGCGCGGCGCGGACCTGGGTCTGTACACGGTGTTCCGCCCGGCGTGCATGCATGACGGCGAGAAGTTCCCGGTCATCACCTGGGGCAACGGCACCTGCGGACAGACCGGCGGCTACGCGTCGCAGCTGGCGATCCTGGCGTCGCATGGCTTCGTGGTGTTCGCGGCGAACTCGCGCTTCACCAACGGTGGCAACAACGAGATGCTGCGCGCGCTCGACTTCGCCAAGGCGGCGAACGCGGACAGCAAGAGCGCCCTCTACCAGCACCTCGACCTCGACAAGGTCGGCGCGATGGGACACTCGCAGGGCGCCTCCGCCACCGCCAACGCGGCGCGCGATGCGCGCGTGAAGGCGATCATCCTGTGGAACGGCGCCAGCAGCGGACAGCCCGCCAAGCCGTTCCTGTCGGTCACCGGCGAGCGCGACATCAACGAGCCCACGGTGATGAGCGTGTCGTCGTTCGTGAACCAGGCGACCCAGCCCGGCGCATGGATGTACTACAACCAGGTTCTGCAGACCGGCGGCAACGTGACCGGTCACCTGACGCTGATGGAGCAGCCGGAGCGCGTCACGGACGTCACCATCGGCTGGTGGAAGTTCCAGCTCAAGGGCGACGCCGAGGCCAAGCGTATGTTCGTGGGCGCCGACTGCCTGTTCTGCCGCGAGAAGACCGCTTTCGCGTACGGCGTGAACAGCAAGCTCAACTGACGGGCACGCTGCCGCGCGCGCCGTAGTACACGACGTATGCGTAGCAGATCGCCGGCACGAACAGCGAGGCATGCACGCTGCTCTGGTCGGCGAAGTGCCCCATCACCAGCGGCACGATCGCGCCGCCCACGATCGCGGTGCACAGGTAGCCCGAGGCCTCGCCGCTGCGCTTGCCCATCCTCTCCAGCGCCAGGCTGAAGATGGTGGGGAACATGATCGCGTTGAACACGCCGATCGCGAGCACGGACCAGAGCGCCGGCGCACCCGCGCTGACCATCGCGAAGCCGAGCAGCGCGCACGCGATGGTCGCCACGCCCGCGAGCGCATGCCCCGCGTTCACCTTCTGCAGCAGCGCCGAGCCGATGAAGCGGCCGACCATCGCCCCACCCCAGTAGAGCGCGAGGTGCTGGCCCGCGGTCTCCTCCGTGAAGCCCGCGATGTTCGGGTCCTTCATGAAGCCGACCAGGAAGCTGCCGATGGCCACCTCCGCGCCGACATAGGCGAAGATCGCCAACACACCCAGCGTGAGGTGCCGCTCGCGCAGCACGCTGCCGGTGGGGCCCGACGTGCCGTCGCCTTCTTCGCCCCCGACGGTCGGCAGGTCGAAGCGCGAGAACGCGAGCGCGGCCAGACCCAGCGCGGCCGCGAGCACCAGGTAAGGCACCTTGACCGTGTCCACACCTTCCTTGGCGTTGGACAAGATCAGGGAGGCGCCGAGCAGTGGACCGAGCGTCGTGCCGAGCGAGTTGAAGGCCTGCGTCAGGTTCAGTCGACTGGCGGCGGTCGACTCCGGACCGAGCGCGGTGACGTACGGATTGGCGGCGACCTGCAGCAGCGAGATGCCCGACGCGAGCACGAACAAAGCCGCCAGGAACAGCGGGTAGCTGCGCAGCACGGCGGCGGGAAAGAAGCCCACGCAGCCGAGGCTCGCGCACGACAGGCCGTAGATGATGCCCTGCCGGTAGCCGACCTTCTCGACCAGCTTGCCCCACGGGATCGACGTCACGAAGTACGCGCCAAAGAACGCGAACTGCACCAGCATCGCCTTGAAGTACGTGAGCGTGAAGATCGCCTGCAGGTGCGGCACCAGGATGTCGTTCAGCGACGTGATCAGCCCCCACGCGAAGAACAGCGTGGTCAACACAATGAGCGCCGGTCTGTAGTTCGTCTCGGGGTGGGTCGCTTCGTGTCGAACGGTCAAGGCTCACTCCTCGGGGGAGTGCACGCTACCATGGCTGCACATGAACGCCGAACCGTCTGCTCACTCCAACACCATGCGCGCGGCCGTCTACGATCGCTACGGTCCGCCGAGCGTGGTCTCGCTGGGCACGCTGCCCAAGCCGGTGCCGAAGGCGAACGAGGTGCTCATTCGGGTGCACGCCACCACGGTCTCGTCGGCGGACTGGCGCATGCGCAGCCTGACCGTGCCGACGGGCTTCGGTGTCTTCGCGCGCCCGGCGTTCGGCTTCTTCAAGCCGCGCAAGCGTGTGCTGGGCTCCGAGCTGGCGGGCGTGGTGGAGGCGGTGGGCAGCGGCGTCTCGCGTTTTCGCGTGGGCGATCGCGTGTTCGCGTTCCCGGGCTTCGCGCTCGGCTGCCACGCCGAGTACCGCACCGTGCCGGAAGACGGCCGCATCGCGCCGATCCCGGACGGACTGAGCTTCGAGCAGGCGGCGGCGCTCTGCTTCGGCGGCACTACCGCCCTGCACTTCCTGCGCGACGTCGGCAAGGTGGTGGCCGGCGAGTCGGTGCTGGTGGTCGGCGCTTCCGGGACCGTGGGCAGCGCGGCGGTGCAGATCGCCAGGCACCTCGGGGCGCGCGTGACCGCCACCACCAGCGGTGCGAACGTGGAGCGCGTGCGCGCGCTCGGCGCGGATCATGTCATCGACTACACGCTGGAGGATCCGCTGGTCGCGCAGTACGACGTGATCTTCGACAGCATCGGTACGCTCGACAACGCGAGCTTCAAGCGCGGGCTGAAGCCCGAGGGACGCGGCCTGTTGATCGCCGCGGGGCTCGGTCAGATCGTGGGGGCGAGCTGGGTGGGCCTCACCAGCAAGCGCAAGATCCTCGGCGGTCCGGCGCCGGAGAACCCCGAGCACGTACGTCAGCTCGGTGAGCTGGCCGCGCAGGGCAAGTTCCGCCCGCTGATCGACCGCAGCTTCCCGCTCGCGGAGATCGTCGAGGCGCACACGCTGGTGGACAGCGGACGCAAGCGCGGAAGCGTGATCGTCACGCTGGACTAAGGACCGTCCCAGAGTGTCTGCAGAGTGTAAGGTCCACCGGCGGGCGTCCACAGCGAGCCGTCCACGTAGCGAAACTGGCGATCGAGCGTGTCGATGCGCTCCAGGTCGCCGATGCTCAGCGTGAGCTCCGCGGCGGCGAGGTTCTCGCGCAGGCGCGCGGGGCTGACCGACTTGGGGATGACCGCAATGCCGCGCGTGACGTGCCATGCGAGCAGCACCTGCGCGGGCGTCACGCCGTGCACCTTGGCGATGGTGGCGATGACGGGATCCTGCAGCAGGCTCGGCTCGTCCTTGCCCTTCATCTGCGCGGGCCGGTCGGAGGAACCGAGCGGTGAGTACGCGGTGAGGTGGATATTCTGCTCCGCCGCGTAGCGCACCAGCGCGGGCTGCGGGAAGAACGGGTGCAGCTCCACCTGGTCGACCTCCGGTTTGATCTCGCAGTGCGGCAGCAGGTCGGACAGCTTCTTGACGGAGAAGTTGGAGACGCCGATGTGGCGCGCGCGGCCGGCGCGAGCGACTTCCTCCATGCCGCGCCAGGTGGCCGCGTAAGGCTGCTGCGCGGGCGACAGGATGTCGCTCGGCTTGCTCGGGAAGGTCACGCTCGGGTCGAGTGGCACCGGCCAGTGGATCAGATACAGATCCAGGTAGTCGAGCTGCAGGTCTCTCAGCGTCTTCTCGAGCGCCTTTCCCACGCGCGAGTGATCGCTGTTCCAGAGCTTCGAGGTGAGCCAGAGCTGCTCGCGCTTCACCTCGCCGGCGCGCTCGGCGTCCTTCAGGGCCCTGCCGATCTCAGCCTCGTTGCCGTAGATCGCGGCGCAGTCGATGTGGCGGTAGCCGATGCGGATCGCCTCGCGCACGGCGTCGTAGACCGCGCCGGGCGCGGACTTCCAGGTGCCGAGGCCGAGGATCGGCAGCTGATCGCCGTTGGCGAACGTGAGTGTCTTCATGGGGCGTCTCCGAGGAAGGTCAGGAGAGATCGAAGCCGGCGCGGGCGGCCAGCTCGCTCTCGATCTCCTCGTGTAATGCGCCCTCGATCTCCCGACGCAAGCGGCGCACGATGCGAAAGTCTTCCGGGTCCGCGTCGTCCGGGATCGTCACGGCCTCGCCGATACGAAAGTTGATCGCCACGTTCTTGGGCAGCAGCCGATTGGGCAGCGGCAACGGCAGCGGCAAGCGCCAGCGCCGGCCGCGTCGGTACGGGTTGCCGACGAAGTCGTACATCTCGTCGGTGCCCACCACGGCCACCGGCACCATCGGCGCGCGGTGGCGTAGCGCGGCCTGCACGAAGCCGTAGCGCTGGCCCCAGAGCAGCTGGTAGCGCAGCTCGGCGGGCTTGATCGCCTCGCGCAGACCACCGGGCAGCACCATCACCAGCTCGTCGCGCTCCAGCAGCGCGGACACGTTTTCGTGGTTGCCGTCGACGACGCCGACCGCCGAGGCCAGCCGGCGCACGAACGGCAGCCGCCACCAGAGATGATCGCCGAGCACCCACACGCGACGGTTCAGCCGCTGCATCACCTCCGCCATCGGGAACATCGAGTCCCAACCGAAGGCATGGTTGCCGACCAGCAGGGCACGCCCGGCGGGGATGTGCTCGAGGCCCTGTATGCCGACGTCGAAGCGCTCGCCCGTGCGCCTCACCGCGCGGAAGAAACGCTCGGCCACGGCCGGGGAGTAGCCGAGAAATGCGGCTTTGTCTGTCGCTTTGAATCCGTCGATTGCCACCTCGCAGAGGTAGGCGCCAAAGCGCGCGGCGCTCGCCTTGCCTACCTGAGGCGACCTGTACGTGGCCTCAAATTGGGGTTGAGAGGAAGCGCGCGGTGGGCTTTGCTTCCAAATGTGGACTCCACTGCCGAGGGCGGCTACCGCCCCATGCTCGCGCTGGGCGGCT
>JBEVNG010000443.1:0-16308 GCA_040508235.1 Polyangiales bacterium
CGTCTACGGCATCATCGCGCAGGCGTTCGGCGTGCCGGTCCCGGAGGGTCGTTCTTATCCGGGAGTGGTTCGCTAGCGAAGCATTGGCTCGCGCTCGCGCTCAGTCGCCGTCGCAGATGTCGCTGGCGTCGCACTGGGCGATTCGCGACAGCGTGTCGAATGGGTTGCCACACTCCTCGGCGCGAACGTCGCGCAGGCACTGGTCGAGCTCGCTCTGCACGATGCCGTGCGGGCACTCGTACTTGTTGAGGTCGCCGGCCCACTCGCTCTCGATCTTGGCGGTGCAGGCGTCGAAGGACGCGTAGTCGCCCTTGCCACCGACGTTGTCGCAGCGCTTCTCGCGATCGCAGCGGGCGCGGGCGATCTCCTTGACCGCACGTCGGGTCGCGATTCCGGAGCCTACATCGGGGCTCTTCGCCTCGTCGCTGTGCTCGTCGTGGTCGCGGTCCAGGTCGCGGTGGCTACGTCCATGACGTTCCTCGACGCGCTCGTCGCCATCCCGGTCGCGATCGCGGTCGCGGTCCACGTGGCGGGCACCGCGTTGGTTGTGGCAGGCGCCGACAGCCAGCATCGAACCCAGCGCGACCAGCGAGCAAACGGTGAGCTTCTGCATCCTCTGTTCTCCTTTACGTACGGCTGACGCCCGGAGGCGCACCCCATCGCCCGACCTGTGTGCAGCCGACGTGCCAGGCGTTGCCGGTGCAAAATCCACAGCGCCGGTGTGGGCCCGCGAACGGGAAGCGGCATGAGCCCTCAAGCGGCCCAAAAAACCGTCGATCGCCTGGTCGAACAGCCCTCGTCTTCGCCGTGCCGTTCCCGTTAGAATTTGGGAATGGACGTGCGCACGACGAGGATCACCGGGCTCGAGCAGCTCTGGGTCACCCGCGCGCGCTCCACGCAGGTCCGTGGCGAGACGCGAAGGGACGAGGAGCGCAGCAGCACGCAGGTGCGCATCTCGCGCGAGGCCGAGATGCTCAAGCAGATGTCGGCGCTCAAGGAGAGCGACCCGGAGCGCTTCAAGGAAGTGCTCGGCTCGGTCTCGCAGAACCTCACCGCGGCATCGCAGAACCCGGCCGCGGGCGAGTTCAACGGCGACCTCAGCAAGCTGGCGCGCTCGCTGGAGAAGGTCGCCCGCACCGGCGACCTGCGGCGCATGGAAGAGCCCAGCGGTCGCCAGACCACCCACCGCGCGATCGAGGCCTACCTGAAGAACGCTCGCCCGGTCGCGCAGCCGAGCGACACCTCGCGCCAGGCCCTGCAATACGTGCTGAACACGCTGTCCGAGGCGAACCAGGGCGTCGCGCCCGCGGAATCCGCCGACGGCGTGGGCTGAGCGGGGCCCCCCGCCGCGACTTCCGGGCGGTAGGCATTGGACGTTTTCGCCGCACTGTGCGATGAGCCACCGGCAGCCCGGTGACCGGCGGGCCTGCGCTGGGACCGACCGACGGAGCTTTCGGTGCGCACGTACGTCTGGCTTGTGGGGCTGTTGCTCGGGTTCGCGCTCGGCGGATGTGAAGACGATGTCGGAGCGCCGACGGACGTCTACGTGTCGTTCAAGACCGATCTGGCCCTGGGCAGCGAGGTCTCGGCGGTGCGCGTGCGCGTCTTCCGCAGCGGCGACAACGCGGCCACCGCCACGCCCGTCTCGGAGCACACGGTCAGCGCCGACACCCTGAGCAAGAAGCTGCCGCTCGTGATCGAGAAGCGCGACGCCAGCGAGTTCCTGCTCGCCGTGCAGGCGCTCGGACCCGGCGGCGACGCGCAGATCGAGCGCCTGATCAAGGTCCGCTTCCAGGACGCGCAGACCGTGTCGCTGCAGGTGTTCCTCGGCCGCGCCTGCCTGCGCAAGGCCTGTAGCGCGGTCGCGGGCGAGACCTGCCACGGCGAGGCGCGCGGCGCGACCTGCGAGGGCAGCTGCGCCCCCGTCGACGGCCCGGACACGCTACCGGCGTGGAGCCAGGCGCGCATCGACTGGCAGCCGCAGGTGTGCGGCGCCAGCGTGCCGCCGGACGCGAGCTTGCCCCCGGTGCGCGACGCGGGCGGCGATGCGGCGAGCGGCGGCGGCGTCGAGGGCGGTGTCGAGGGCGGAGTCGACGGCGGGGTCGACGCAGCGGTCTGCATGCCGACGGTGCCGGGCGCGACCTGCGACGCGGTGGGCCAGTGCGGCTGCGCGCCCGGCAAGAGCTGCGGTGTGCAAGCGATCACCGGCAGCACCTTGCTGCTCGGCTGCGTGAACACCGGCACGGTGGCCAACGGCAGCGCATGCAGCGCGGACACCTGCGTCGCCGGCAGCACGTGCGTGGGCTCCATCTGCCGTGCGTTCTGCGGCAAGGACGAGCAGTGCGGCACCAACGGGCACTGCGTCACCGCGGTGACCAGCGGCACCGACGCCGCGCCCATCCACGGCCTCAGCGCCTGCTTCACCGGCTGCAGCGTCGACACCGACTGCGACACGGGCTGCTGCCGTCCGCTGTCGAGCGCGCCCAATGCCGGCAACCTCTGCCTCACCGGCACCGCGTGCTGTGCGCAGGCCGGAGCCTCGTGTGCCGGCAACGACGACTGCTGCGGCTTCGGCGACAGCGAGGCGTTCTGCGTGACCGAGCCCGCCGGCGGCGCCATCTGCCGCGCCAGCTGCTCCACGGGTGCGGACTGCCAGTCTGGTTGCTGTGCACCGCTGAGCGGCGGAGGCATGGCGTGCTTCGCCGCGAGCCAGTGCCAGAACAGCTGCGCGGCCGCGAACGAGCCCTGCCAGACCAACGCGGATTGCTGCGGCGGCGCGGGCGACACGCAGGTGTGCGTGAACCAGGGCCAGGGCCCGATATGCGCCGACCGCTGCACGAGCAACGCGCAGTGCCAGAGCGGTTGCTGCGCGTCGCTGCAGATGGGCGGCACCGTGTGCGCGCCGCCAATCTACTGCCAGTAGGGCATACTCGATCGCTCATCACTGCGAGGTGAGCGTGAGGATCGTCGCCGGGCTGGGGTTGGGAGTGCTGCTGGCGCACTGTGCGTCGTCCGAGCCGAGCAAGGTCTCGCCGGCGCGTACCGAGCAGGCGCTCGAGAACGTTCGGCGCGATCTGTCGCGTGCACCCGCGGGCCTGCGCGAGCGAAGGCTGCGCGATGGCACGCAGGTGGTGCAGGTCGAGAGCGGCTTTCGCCACGCCACCATCGTGACGCGCGCGGCGGACGGCACGCGCAAGGCGCGCTGCGTGAACGAGGCCAGCGAAGCCGAGGCGATGCTGCGCGGGGAGCGCGAGTGACGCGCGCGCTGTTGCTGCTGGGCATGCTGCTGGGATGGGCGAGTCGCGTGGAGGCGCGTGCGGACTTCGTGCTGGTGCCCGACGGGGCCGGCTTCACCGACAGCACGCCGGTGCAGCCCGTGGGCGGCAACCAGGGCACCACGCGGGGCGAGCAACGCCGGCGTGCGCTTGCCCGCGCGCTGGAGATCTGGGGCGCGGCGCTCGACAGCCCGACGCCGATCGTGGTGCGCGCGACCTTTCCCGAGCTCGGCTGCACGCCAGAGGGCGCGGTGCTCGGCCAGGCCTACGCGTGGCAGTACATCCGCAACCTGCCCGGCGACGTCGGTGGACCTTACTATCCGAGCGCGCTCGCCGATCGCATCGTGGGGCGCGACCTGTCCGCGAACCAACCGGACCTCGCGATCGAGCTGAACGCCTCGGTCGATCTCGCCGCCTGCGCGGGCGTCGCGGGCGGCTGGTACTACGGCATCGACAGCGTCACGCCCGAGGGCGAGAACGACTTGATCCAGGTCGCGCTACACGAGCTGGCGCACGGGCTCGGCTTCGCGTCGTCGATCGATCCGCAGACCGGCACGTCGCAGTTCAGCGCCGGCGTCGATGTGTACACCACGCACCTGCTCGACCTCGATCAGAACAAGCACTGGGACGAGCTGAGCGCGGCCGAGCGCATCGTGTCGGCGGGCAACGTACGGCGGCTGGTGTTCGATGGCGAGCACGCGCAGGAGATGGCGCGTGGTCGCCTCGCCAGCGGCGTGCCCACGCTGAGCATCACGCCCGCGGTCGCCAACGTGACGCTGACGCGCGCGGTGTCGGACGTCGAGCTGGCCACCAACGCGGCCAAGATGCCGGTCAGCGGGCCGATGGTGCTCGCGAACCCGACCGACGCCTGCTCGGGTCCAATCAACGACGTGAGCGGCGCGGTGGTGGTGCTGGAGAACGGACCTGACTGTGCGTGGCAGGACGCGCTCGCGCGGCTCGGCGCCAAGGGCGCGGTGGGAGCGGTGTTCGTGGTCTCCGCGCCCGCCAGCTCGCCCGCGGAGCCGCTCGATGCGTTCGGCTACGGAAACCCCAGCTCCGTTCGCGCGGTGACGGTCTCCATCCCGACGGGCATCACGATCGCGAACGCGATCCAGCGCGACGCGTACACCGCGACGCTGGCGGGCGAAGCGGACGCGTTGCTGGGCGCGGATGTGGAGGGGCGTCCGCTGCTGTTCGCGTCGCAGCCCGCGCTGCGCGGCTCCAGCCTCAGCCACTTCGACTCCCTGGCGCGCCCGAACCTGCTGATGGAAGCGTACGTGCAGGGCGGCTCCAACCACGACGTCGACCTCACGCTGGCCGTGCTGCGCGACATCGGCTGGGCGCGCAACTGCGGCAACGGCGCGCTCGACGCCGACGAGCAGTGCGACCTCGGCGCCGCCAACAGCGACGCCGACGGCACGCCGTGTCGCACCAACTGCAGGCGTCCCGGCTGCGGGGACGGCGTGAAGGCGGGGGACGAGGGCTGCGACGACGGCGAGCGCAACAGCGACATCGCATCCGGCGCCTGCCGCACCACCTGCATGCCCGCTTCTTGCGGCGACGGCGTGATGGATCCGGGCGAGGTGTGCGATCAGGGCATCGCCAACAGCGACTCCGCGCCCGACACCTGCCACACCAACTGCACGCTCGCGTACTGCGGCGACGGCACCGTCGACTCGAACGAAGCCTGCGACGGCACGCCCGGCTGCAGCGCGACCTGTACCCTCGGCGCGCCGCAGGACGCCAGCGTGCCGACGACGGACGCGAGCGTGATCGCGCCATGGCGCGACGTCGACGCGGAGCAGGAAGAGGAAGGCGGTCTCGAGGCGACGCGACGCGGGCACAAGGGCTGTGCGCTCGGCGGGCGCGATGGCTCGTGGTCGCTGGCGCTGCTGGCGCTGTTCTGGCTGCGGCGACGCCGTCAGGCCTGAATGCGGCGAAACGGCCGCGCGGCCTCCAGCTCGAAGCCGAGCTCCAGCAGCGTGCGCTCGGCGCCGTGGGCAGCGGAGAGCTGCACGCCGACGGGCAGCCCCTCCGCCGTCGCGCCCATCGGCAGCGAGATGGCGGGGCTGCCGGTGCCGTTGTTGAGGGGCGTGAAGGCGACCCACTTGGTGAGCCGGTCGAACAGCTGCTCGAACGGCTGCGCGGGCGAGAGGTAGCCGAGCTCCGGCGTGACGTGCGCGACCACCGGCGAGAGCACCGCGTCGTACTGCTGGAACATGCGCGCGTACTCGTGCGCGGACTGGCGTAGCCGGTACAGCATGCCCGGCGTGCGCGTGATGCGGCTGCGGTAGTAGCGCGCGAGCCCGCGCGTGAGGCCATCGAGGCGCGAGGCATCGAACGACAAGCCGAACGCCAGCTTGCCGAAGCGCTCCGACAGGAACGCGATCATGCCCCAGTACGCCATGAAGTCGTCCGCGAACGTGTGCAGCACGTCCGGCAGCGCCAGCGGCTCGAGCTGGTGGCCATGGCTCTCCAGCAGGCGCGCGGTCTCCTGCAGCACGCGGCGCGTGTCGGCGTCGGTGCCGCTGCCGGTGATCGAGTCGCTGACCAGGCCGATGCGCAGGCGCCGTGCGCCGGGGCCCTCGACGTGTCCGATCGGCGTGAGCTTGCGGTTGGGGACGATGCGCTCCGCGTCCGCGTAAAAGGCCGCGCTGTCGCGCACGCTGCGGGTCAGCACGCCCTCGCACACGATGTCGATGGGCATCGTGCGCGCCTCGCGAATGCTGCGCATGCGGCCGCGCGTCGGCTTGAGCCCGACCAGCCCGCAGCACGCCGCGGGGATCCGGATCGAGCCGCCGCCGTCGTTGCCGTGCGCCAGCGGGACCGCGCCCGCCGCGACCAGCGCCGCCGCGCCTCCCGAAGACGCACCGGAGGAGTAGCTCAGGTGCCACGGGTTGCGCGTGGGCTCGCCGTGCACGAACTCGTTGCTGGCGTTGAAGCCGAGCTCGGGCATGCGACTCTTGCCGAGCACGAGCAGGCCCTGGTCGAGCAGCTGCTTGGCGGCGGGGTCGGTGGAGCGCGCAGGCGTGCGCGGTACCGCCCGGGAGCCGAGTCCCGTCGGCCAGCCGCGCAGGGCGAGCGTGTCCTTCACGAACGTGGGCACGCCATCGAGTCGCGCCTCGGGCCGGGGTGTACGCAGCGGCGCGTCGAAGCGCTCCAGCTCGATCGCGTGCAGCGAAGGATCCACCTTGCGCGCGCGGGCGATCGCGGCGGCGCGCACCTCGTCGGCGGAGAGCTGTCCCGTGCGCAGCTTGTGGGCGATCGCCACGGCATCGTCGTCCGCCAGCGCGTCGTCCGTGAAGGCATGCAAGGTCATGCCCCGTCTGTAGCTCAGCGTTCGGGCCGGTCCACGCGCTGGCCCGCCACGAACACGTGCGTCGCGCGTGCGTGCAGCCAGGGCAGCCGGACGTGCTCGTCGAAGTGGGCGTCCTCGATCTGCGCTCGCGAGAAGTCCGCGCCGTGCAGCCGGGCCCCGCGTAGATCCGCGCCGCGCAGGTCCGCCTCCACGAAGCGCACCCGGCGGCAGTCGCTGTGCACCAGCGAGGCGCCCTGCATGCGCGCGCCCTCGAAGTTGGCGTCGGCGAGCGTGGCCTTGCGGAACGACGCGCGCTCCAGGATGGCGCGCACGAAGCTCGCGCGCGAGAGCTCGGCCGCGCCGAAGTGCGCGCCGCTGCAGTCGGCTCCGTCGAGGATCACGTCCTGCGCGCGCGCCTGCACGAGCTCCGCGCAGCGCAGCCGCGCGCCGCGCAGGTTGGCGCTCTGCAGCGTGGCCTCGACCAGGCGCGCGCAGGTGAGGTCGAGCCCGGGCAGCTGTGCGAACGCGAGCTTTGGCGGCGCGCCGCGACTGAGTTGATCCCGGAGCGCGGCGGAGGCAGAGGGCAGGGGCTTCATGCAACACGCTGCAAGAGCAACCTGCATGCCGCTGCATTTCGCGCTGAAAACTAGGGTAAACGCGCGCATGGCAACCGCGCGCTGCCAACCACGAGTTGTCAGCGGCTGGAGGCTGGCAGGCTCGGTCTCACCGGTAGCAGCCAGCGTGCGGCGTGCTGCAAGCGCGCATGCGCTCCCTCGTGCACCACCTCGCCGTGCGCCATCACCAGCGTCTCGATCGGCAGCGCGAGCACACGCTGCAAGCTGGCCGAGACCTGCGCCCGGTCGCGCGCGAACATGCGCCAGGCGCGACTCATCGCCAGGCAGCCGTGGCAGCCCACCACGTGCATCGCCAGGTTCGCGAACCAGCCGCGCGGGCGCACCATGTGAAACACCAGATCGGTCACGACCAGCGTGCGCGTCGCGGGCTCGAAGAACGTGAACTCATCGACCTTGGGCGCACCCGCGATCGGGATCATCGTGAGCGGCAGCTCGCGCGGCAGGCCATCCTCCAGCGCCCCGTCGCTGCGCACGCGCGTCAGCTTGCGCGGCGTCAGCACGCGCGCATTGGGGTAACGTCGCGCCGCGGCTTCGAGGTACATGCTGTGCAGGAGGTTGGGCGCGATCAGCCAGCGCACCTCGCCGAGCGCGGCCAGGCGTGCGGCCAGCGCATCGTCGATGGGCACGGGCGAGATCAGCGCCACGCCCGCCTCGCATGCGATCGCGCTCATGCGCGTGGGCATCTGGAACGCGAACGGTGGCAGCACCTGCGCGTGCTCGAAGGTCTCGACTCGGGTCATGGGGAGTAGTCAACCACGCCTGATCACGATGGTCAAGTTCGATTGACTATGCGTCGCCAGGCGGCCGGAGTTTCGCCGGTCCAGCGCCGGAACGCGCGCGTGAAATTCGAGACGTCCGAGGAGCCGAGCCGCTCGGCCACCTGCTCCAGCGAGAGCCGGTCGTCGCGCAGCAGCGCGCGCGCCTGCTGGTCCTGCAGCGCGTCGGCGATGTCCGAGAACGAGATGCCCTCTGCCTTGAGCTTGCGCTGCAGGGTGCGGCTGGAGGTGCCGAGCCGCAGCGCGACCTCGTCCACCGTGCACACGCCGCCACCCTCGCGCGGCAGCGCCTCGCGCACCTGGCGCTCCAGCCCCGCGCGATCGAGCGCCGCCAGCGCCAGCTCGCACTGCTCCTTGGCCAGCTGGAACGCGGACGCGTGCGCCATCGCGAACGGCAGGTCGAGGTAGGCGGCGTCGAAGCGCATCAGGTTGCGCGGTCTGGCGTAGGCGATGGTGTGCACGCGCAGCGGAGTCTGCATCGCCAGCGCGGCGTACGCCGGAGCAGGGAAGGTGAACTCCGCGCGCCCCACCAGCTTCTGCCCGGTCAGCGCCTCGCCGATGCACCAGATGCCCGTCACCAGCGCGATCAGCAGCGTGTCGCGCGCGTCCTCCAGGTCGACCTGCTCGTCGAGGTAGACCGTGCACTCGGCGCCGTGCACCTCGTACGAGATGCGCAGCACGTCGCTGCGGATGGGCGCGTAGCGGACCACCAGGTCGAGCGCCTCGCGCACGGTGGGCGCGGTCATGGCGGCGAAGCCCAGGAAGCCGTGCGCCGGCACGCGCATGCGCAGCCCGAGCAGCACGCCGATCCAGGGCTGGTTGGTCTGTGCGATCGCCTGCGCGACCAGCGTCTGCATCTGCGTGAGCCCCAACACGGCGTTCGACGGCTCGAGCTGAGCGCGCGTGAGGCCGGCGCTTGCGAGCAAGCGCACCGACGAGCCGCCCAGCTGTTCGACCAGATCCGCCAGATCGAGCCCGTGGGAGGCCGGGATGGTGACTCGCTCTTTGGGCAACGTGGTCATGGCGCCAAGTCACCAACAAATGGCACGGCCGGACCTAACGGGCCAAGCGAGTGGCCAGTAGAGGGGAACGATGGCGCCCATCACCGTGCGCAACCTGCGCTTTCCGCTCGATGACACCCCCCAGTACTGGCTCGGCGGCCAGCGCTCGCTGAGCCTGCTGCTCGACCAGCTCTCGATCGTGTTCCCGCCCGGCGAGAGCTTCTTCATGGAGAGCGTGCGCGCGTTCGAGCGCGAGCTGACCGACCCGACGCTGCGCGCGGCGGTGCGCGGCTTTCACGCCCAGGAGGCGCTGCACGGGCGCGAGCACGCGCAGTACAACGAGCGCCTCGCGAAGTGGGGCTACCCCGTGAAGGCCATCGACCGCAGCTCGCGGCGCATGCTGGCGCTGGCGCGGCTGGTGCTGCCCAAGCGTGCGCAGCTGGCGGTGACGGCGGCGCTGGAGCACTTCACGGCCCTGTTCGCGCAGGTCGCGCTGGCCGAGGACTCGTTCCTGCATAAGGCCCACCCACAGATGGACGCGCTCTGGCGCTGGCACGCCGCCGAGGAGAACGAGCACTCCGCGGTCGCCTTCGACGTGCTGCAGCAGGTCAGCGGCAGCTACCCGCTGCGCGTGTCGATCATGGTGCTGGCGACCACCTTCTTCCTGCTCAAGACGCTGGAGCACCAGCTCCGCATGATGGCGGCGGACGGCATCCTGTTCTCGCGCGAGGAGTGGCGCGCGTTCTTCCGCTTCCTGTTCGTCGATCCCGCGATGCTGGTGCGCGTCTACAAGCCGTACCTGGAGTACTATCGCCGCGACTTCCATCCGCACCAGATCGACAGCAGCGCGCTGCTGGAGACCTGGAAGCGTGAGTTTGCCAGCGCCCCCATCTACCGCGACAACCTGTACGCGAAGCGCAGCGCGCTCGTGTCGGAGCCAGCATGACCCCGGACCATCAAGTCATCATCATCGGCGCGGGCTTCGGCGGCATCGGCGCCGGCATCGCGCTCAAGAAGGCGGGCCTGCACGACTTCGTGATCTACGAGCGCGCCAAGGAGATCGGCGGCACCTGGCGCGACAACACGTACCCGGACGTCGCGGTCGACATCCCGTCGTTCAGCTACCAGTTCTCGTTCGAGCAGAACCCGGGCTGGTCGCGTGTGTTCGCCAAGGGCGCCGAGGTCAAGCGCTACGCCGAGCACTGCGTGTTCAAGTACGAGCTGAGCTCGCACCTGCGCTTTGGCAGCGAGGTGCGCGGGCGCCGCTGGGACGAGGCCAACCACGTGTGGTGGGTCGACGTGAACGGCCGCGAGGTCAGCGCGCGCTTCGTGATCTCCGCGCTCGGTGCCTTCATCGATCCCAAGAAGCCGGAGTTCCCGGGACTCGATACGTTCCAGGGCAAGCTGATCCACGCCCAGCGCTGGGATCACGACTACGACTTCAGCGGCAAGCGCGTGGCGGTGATCGGCACCGGCTCCACGGCGGTGCAGCTGATCCCGCAGCTGGCCAAGAAGGCCTCCAAGTTCACCGTCTTTCAGCGCCGCCCGATCTGGGTGTTCTTGAAGCCGGACTACGAGATCTCCCCGTTCGTGCAGGGGCTGTTCGCCAAGCTGCCGATCCTGCAGTCCGCGGTGCGCATGATCACGTCGGCCGCGATCGAGTTCGTGCTGGTGGGCATCACCGTGCACGGCAAGCGCGTCCCGCCGTTCAGCGACATCCCCGCGCTGTTCTGCAAGGCGTACCTGCGCAGCCAGGTGAAGGACCCGGTGCTGCGCAAGAAGCTCACGCCCGAGTACGGCTTCGGCTGCAAGCGGCCGAGCATGTCGAACGAGTACTACCAGACCTTCACCAAGCCCCACGTCGCGCTGATCACCGAGCGCATCGAGGCGATCACGCCGCGCGGCGTGCGCACCGCGGACGGCGTCGAGCACGAGCTGGATGCGCTGGTGCTGGCCACCGGCTTCCGGCTCTCGTACGACCCCGAGAACTACCGCGAGAAGCCCGTGCGCGGGCGCGACGGCTTCGACCTGGCCGACTTCTACGAGCGCGAGCCGCTGCAGGCGTACCAGGGCGTGAGCCTGCCGAAGCTACCCAACCTGTTCACCATCTTCGGGCCGTACTCCTGGACCGGCAGCTCGTGGCACACCATGGTCGAGGCGCAGAGCCACCACGCGGTGCGCGTGATCAGTGAGGCCGTGCGCCGCGGCGCCACCGCGGTCGCCGTGAAGGAAGAGGCCAACAAGCGCTTCTTCGAGTTCATCCGCAAGCGCTCGCGCAACTCGCTGCTCTACAGCGGCAAGTGCGGCTCGGCCAACACCTACTACTTCGATCACCACGGCGACTTCTCGTTGCTGCGGCCCACCAGCTCGCTGCAGGCCGTGCACGCCGCCAAGACGTTCCCGCTCGACGACTACCGCTACGAGCAGGCGCAGCAGCAGGCGCTGGCCGCGCAGTAAGGTCAGTACGCGCTGGCGAGCGGGCCGAGCGCGGGCTCGCTGGCGCTGGCGGTGCCGTGGGCGGCGGCCTGGACCTGCGCCTCGGTGCGGCGGATGCCGCGCTCGATCAGCGACAGCGTGGCGCTCGGAGGCGGCGCGCCCAGGTCGCTCAGCTTGCGCGCGAGGATCTGCGCGGCGGTCAAGCGCTCCAGCTCGGCCTTGGCGCTGCGCGAGTGCGCCACCGACTCCAGCGCGCGCTCGAAGCGCTGGCGCACCAGCGTCACCAGCACGCGTCGGCTCTGCGCCGCCAGGGCGTGCGCGCCGAGCCGCTCCAGCTCCGCCGCGGAGCTCTCGATGCAGCGTGGCTCGGCCTTGAGCATGCAGCGACGGTTCTCGTGCGCGGCGGCCTCGACGGTGAGCGTGCGCGCCTCGTTGGGCAGCAGCGGGCGGATCAGCTCGGCCAGGTGCACCAGGCTCTGCCCGTCGCCCAGCTTGCGCGCGCGCTCGGCGCGCTCGTGCACGGAGTGCAGGATGTTGCTCTCCATGGTGGCGCGACGCTGCGGCGTCCAGCCCTCGCTGCTGGCGATCGTCAGCTTGTTGCCGAGGCTGTCGGTGAGGTCCATGCGCGCGAGCCGGATCTCGTCGTGCAGCACGCGCTGCTCGTCGCGCGGCGCGCCCATCATCGACAGCGCGTCGGCGGTGACGCGCGCGCGCTCCAGGTCGCGCTTCTCCAGCGCGTCGCGGGCGTCCGCGATCGACGGCTTGGTGCTGGCCAGCATGGCGGTGCTGAGCGCGGCCAGGCCGAGCGCGGCGGCGGTGGGGATCCAGGTGCTGATCGCGGTGCGCGAGGCGTGCGCGCGCAGCCAGCCGAGCAGCGCCATGCCGAGCAGGCCCGAGGCGCCGAGGCCGACCAGCAGCGCGCTGGCGGCGGCGCCGTACTTCTCGAACCACGGGTGCTGCGCGCGATGCAGGATCGGCGCGGCGACCGCGACCGCGGCGGCGGCCAGCGCGAACATGCGCGCCACCGCGTTGCGGCGCGACAGCGGCTGGCGCGCGGCGTCGAACACCGTGAGCGGGCTGCCCGCGACCTCGACCATGCCGTCGCCGAACGCGGTCTCGTAGTGGACCTCGTGCAAGTCCACCGCGAACGTCTGCAGACAGATCTGAGACACGCGGTCGTCGCGCGCGAGCTCGGGGCGCAGCGCCTTGTTGAGCCCGGTCATCGCCTCGGCGGGCAACACCAGGTCCTGCTCGCACTCGTGCAGGTACTCCTCTTCCAGGAAGTCGTTCTCGTCGAGCGCGCGCGACAGCCAGTGCTCGGCGACCTGACGCGGCGTGGCGAACACCTCCACGCGCGTGGTCTGCTCGATATCGAGCCAGGTGTGAACGCGACCGCTGCCGAGGCAGGCCTCGCAGCCCTTGCTGCGCTTGCCCTGGCAACGGGTGCACGCCACGAGCTGGCGGGTGGCGCTGCGCAGGTCGTCGAGGTTCGCGCTCCAGGGATCGAAGAAGGGCGTGATCAGCGCCTCCAGCTCCTGCTCGATGTCGACGCGAGCCGGCTCGCTACGCCGTACGACCTGACGGTCCGCGAGCAGGTAGCGTGCGCGGGTGAAGCGCACCACGCGTCTCTGTACGCGCGTCACCGACGCCTGGAAGGCGGACTCGGTCATCATGAACGGCCGCAGCGCCTTGTAGACGCTGTGGATGATGTCGCGCTCTCGCGCGTTGTACGACGGCTCGGTGTGCATCCCTACTCGATGCTAGGCCCCGCGTAGGGCAACCGTAAGCGCGATCGTCGAGCGCGCCCAAGTTCGGTGCGTCCGAGTAGAGACTGTCAAGAAAGGCGCGCAGAGTGCGCGCACCCAGTCTGTACGCAGGCGCGTGCATGCACACCCGCGACGGTTGGTAAGGCAGACGGTGCTAGCTGTCTTGCGGCGCGCGCACGTGCAGACCTTCCGCGGCCAGCAGCCAGCGGTCGCTCTCGCAGTTTGTGCAGCGTTCCGGGTAGGCCTCGTGGGCAGACAGCGGCAGCAACAAACCACAGTCGTCGCAGGCGTACGTGCCCGCGTGCGGCGCCTGCTGGCCGCCGCGGAACGGCGTGGGGAAGTCCGGATCGGAGCGGGCGATCAAGGGCCGCCCCGGCCGGGGCTCCGGCTCGCGCAGCACGCTGAAGGCGCCCGAGGGCTCGATGTAGGCGCGCTGGACCTCGCCAAGCTGGTGCACGCCCTGCGCGCGCAGCCCCGCGAACACCTCCTCGAAGTCGAGCTGTTCCTCGCGCATGTTCGCGTGGTCGACCACGCCGCCGCGCACCAGCCGGCGTGGCTGCCCGTCGATCATGCGCTCCGCCGCGGTGCTCTTCTCGGTCAGCCAGGTGACGCCGCGCTGGAGCAGCACCACCACCGTGATCACCATCATCGCGTGCGCCAGGGGCACGTCCTCGTAGAACATCGGGTCGCCCACGGAGGAGCCGAGCGCGATCACGATCAGGAAGTCGAACGACGACAGCTGCCCGAGCCCACGCTTGCCGAGCACGCGGATCAGCAGCAGCGTGTACAGGTAGATGATGCTGGTGCGAAAGACGATCTCGACCAGGTACCAGACCGGGAGCTCGCCAAGGAAGATGCGCTGCAGGTCGAAAGAGTAAGGTTCCTTCACGAGCTGGCTTTGATCTGCGCCAGCGCCTTCTCCGTGGCGGCCTGGAAGCGCTTGAACGCGTCACGCTTGCTCAGTCGCTCCACGAACTGCGTGAACGCCGGGCGCGGCTCCAGGCTCTTGGCCATCAGCCCCCAGCCGATCTGCGAGCCGATGTAGACGTCCGCCGCGCTGAAGCGGTCACCCAGCAGCCACGGGCCGGGCTTGAGCGCCTGCTCCAGCGTGTTCAGCGTGTCCTCGTAGGTGCCGTAGCCGATGCCGGCGGGGCGATCGACGGGCGTGCGCTGAAAGCCCTTGTCGACCAGCGCCGGCTCCAGGCAGCCCGCGCCGAAGAACAGCCAGCGCAAGTAGGTGCCGCGACTGGGATCGTCGAGCGCGGGCGCCAGCTTGGCGGCCGGGAACGCGTCCGCGAGGTAGGTGCAGATGGCGGCGCCCTCGGTGATCACCACGCCGCGGTGCACGACGGTGGGCAGCTTGCCCATCGGGTTGATGTTCAGGAACGCCGGCTGCTTGTGCTCGTTCTTGTCGAAGCGCACCAGCTCGGTCTTGTATGGCACCCCGAGCTCCTCGAGCATCAGATGCACGATGCGCGCGCGTGACATCGGGTTGTAATAGAAGACGATTTCTTCGCTCATGGCAGGGCTCCCGTCTGTCTCAGTGGGCGCGCGCCGGCGTGGCGAAAGCGGGCCACGGTCGGCGTGTTTACAAGCCGGCAGCATGCCGGCTTTCTACGACGCGAACAATTCCCCCATGCCGGCAAGCATGCTGAAGCGCGAGCAGCCCCACGTGGTGATTCTGGGGGGCGGCTTCGGGGGACTGGCCGCGGCCAAGGCCCTGGCCACGGTCGATGTGCGCATCACTTTGATCGACCGCACCAACCACCACTTGTTCCAGCCCTTGTTGTACCAGGTGGCGACCGCCGCGCTGGCCGCGCCGGATGTGTCGGCGCCGATCCGCAAGCTGCTCTGGAAGCAGAAGAACGTCACCGTGTGGATGGCGAACGTCACGCGCATCGACGTGACGCGGCGGCGGATCGTGCTGGAGCAGGGCGAGACCGGCTACGACTACCTGATCGTCGCAACCGGTATGACGCATGCGTACTTTGGCTACGACCAGTGGGCGGCCCATGCGCCCGGGCTGAAGACGGTCGGCGAGGCGCTCGACGTGCGGCGCCGGATCTTGCGCGCGTTCGAGAACGCCGAGCTCGCGTCGAGTCCCGACGAGCGTCGCGCCTGGACCACGTTCGTGGTGATCGGCGCCGGGCCCACCGGGGTGGAGCTGGCCGGCGCGATCGCGGAGATCGCGGGTCGCACCCTGGCGCGTGACTTCCGGCGCTTCGACCCGCGCACCACGCGCGTGGTGCTGGTCGAGGCCGGTCCGCGCGTGCTGCCGTCGTTCGAGCCCGCGCTCTCGGAGAGCGCACGCCGGCAGCTGGAGCACCTCGGCATCGAGGTCCGCGTGGGCAGCCCGGTTACGGACATGGGGCCCGACTTCGTCGAGGTCGGCGGCGAGCGCGTGCACGCGCGCACCACGATCTGGGCGGCCGGGGTCCAGGCGAGCGCGCTGACCAGTCAGCTCGGCGTGCCGGTCGACAGGGCGGGCCGCATCTGGGTCGAGGAAGACCTGTCGGTGCCGGACCGCCCCGAGGTGTTCGTGGTGGGCGACCTGATCGCCAAGACGCAGGACGGCAAGCCGCTGCCAGGCGTGGCGCAGCTGGCGATGCAGAGTGGTGCGCAGGCCGCCCGCAACATCCTCGCCAGCGTGAACGGCAAGCCGCGCACGCCGTTCCGCTACGTCGACAAGGGCTCGATGGCGACCATCGGTCGCAACAAGGCCGTGGCGCAGCTCGGTCGCTTCCAGTTCTCCGGCGTGTTCGCGTGGTGGCTCTGGCTGGCCATCCACGTGCTGTTCCTGGTCGAGTTCCGCAGCCGCGTCGCCGTGCTGTTCGAGTGGGCCTGGGCTTACTTCACCTGGAGCCGCCGCTCGCGCGTGATCCTGGAGGTCCCCCGCGAGCGCAGCGCGCACAGCCTGAGCATGCCACCTTCCATTCCGATCGCGGCGCGTAAGGTCGGCTGACCTTACCGCTGAAGGCCGAGCCCGCGGCAAGGGCTTCGTGCGCCCTCGCGCGTGACCGTGCCGCCCGTGCGACGCGCATGTCGCGAAAATCGCTTGGCGGTGCCCCCGGCGCCCTGCGGTGTACCAGACGCCGTGCAGGCTCCATAAAGTGCCTGATCA
>JBEVNG010000513.1:0-9425 GCA_040508235.1 Polyangiales bacterium
CGACCGAGTACGAGCTGACGTCGTTCAAGTCGGAGCTCTCGCAGGAGCGCCGGCTGAAGTTCCGCATCATCGACATGCTCAAGCTGTTCCCCGAGAGCGGCCACCCGATGGACGCGCTGTCGGCGACGATCGCGGCCATGGGCCTGTTCTACCCGGGGGATCACATCCACGACCCCGAGTACATGCGCATCACGGCCGTGCGCCTGATCGCCAAGGTGCCCACCATCGTGGCGGCCTTTCATCGCATCCGGCGTGGTGACGACCCCATCGGCCCACGCGCGGACCTCGGCCACGCCGCGAACTTTCTGTACATGCTGAACGGCCGCGAGCCCGAGCCGCTGGTCGCCAATGCGCTCAACACCATGTTGGTGCTCCACGCCGAGCACTCGATGGCGCCCTCGACGTTCTGCGCGCGCGTCGCCAGCTCCACGCTGGCCGATCCGTTCGCGGTGGTGTCGACGGCGGTGACGGCGCTCTCCGGCTCGCTGCACGGCGGCGCCAACGAAGCGGTGCTGCGCATGCTGCGCTCGATCCCGGCCACCGGCCCGAGCGCGATCCGCGAGTGGGCCGAGGACCGGCTGGCGCGACGCGAGAAGATCAGCGGTTTCGGCCACCGCGAGTACAAGGTCAAGGATCCGCGCGCGACCATCGAGCAGCGGCTGATCGACGAGCTGTTCGAGCGCTTCGGCCGCTCGGCGGTTTACGACACGGCGGTCGAGCTGGAGGAGCAGATGCGCTCGCTGGTCGGCGATCGCGGGCTGTACCCGAACATCGACTACTACAGCGGCATCGTCTACGAGATGCTCGGCCTGCCGACCGATCTGTTCACGCCGATGTACGCCGTGGCGCGCGTCGCGGGCTGGCTCGCGCACCTGCTGGAGCAGATCTCCAACAACCGCATGTTCCGCCCGTCGCAGGTCTTCGAGGGCCACACCGATCGGCCCTACATCGCCCGCGCGGATCGGCGCTGACTACTCGCTCTCGCCCGACCAGCGCTCCAGCTGCGCGGGCGTGCCGAGGTTGCGCTCGGACAGGTAGCTGCACAGGTGATCGTCGATCAGCTGCGCGATCTCGTCGATGCTCTCGGTGATGTCGTCGCGCAGCAGCTCGACCTCCGCCTCCGCGGGCGCGGGCATGTCGACGTGCACCAGCAGAAAGCCGCTGTCGTCGAGCCCGAGCTTGGCGGTCCAAGACTCCGCGTTCAGCGCCAGCGCCCAGATCAGGAACTCCGGGCCCGCACCGACGGGCGGCGGCACGCGCACCGCGACGCGCACGACCTCGGCCTCTTCGTCGTGGTCGATCTGGAACCCGAGCATGCCGTAGCGCAGATCGAGCTGGCCGCGCAGCCCCTCCTCCGCGTTCTCGAGCCCGCTCACCTCTTCGGCCAGCGGCGCGTGGAGCGCCGATAACAAGTCGGTCATCGCGCGCAGCATACACGCGGCCGCAGTGGTTTCTCCATTGCGCGCCACGAGCCGGGGCAATAGTTGTGCGTGCAGGAGACCGTCATGAGCCCGCTCGTCTTGCACTCCCACCCGCTTGCCTCGTTCTGCCACAAGGTGCTGATCGCCCTGTACGAGAACGAGATTCCGTTCGAGCACCGGATCGTCGACCTGCGTGACCAGGCCTCCAGCGCACCGCTGCGCGAGGCCTGGGCGGTGGGCAAGATCCCGGTGCTGTTCGACGGTGCGCGCGCGATCGCGGAGACCACGATCATCGTGGAGTACCTGCAGCAGCGGTACCCGGGCGCGCGGCTGCTGCTGCCCGCGGACAGCGAGCAGCGGCTGACGGTGCGGCTGTGGGACCGCTTCTTCGACAACTACGTGCAGGCGCCGATGCAGCGCATCGTGTTCGACAAGCTGCGCGGCTGGAGTGACCCCGGCGTGGACGACGCGCGCGAGACCTTGCGCACTGCGTACGAGATGCTGGAGAAGCAGCTGGGGCAGGCCTGGGTGACCGGCGACGAGTTCACGCTCGCCGACTGCGCGGCGGCGCCGGCGTTGTTCTACGCACGCACGCTGGAGCCGGTCACGTCGCCGAAGCTGAGCGCGTACTTCGAGCGGCTGATCGCGCGGCCGTCGGTGGCGCGCGTGCTGGAGGAGGCGCGGCCGTGGGTCGCCAACTATCCGTTCGCCGACCGGGTCGAGGCGCGCTTTCGCTGAGGGCGTGTCGCCCGTCACGTGACACCCCGTATCGCCGTGCGGGCGGGAACGAAAGCCGATTGACGGCGTGTTCCCTGCTGGAGATAGTCGGCGGCTGGCCGCGGTCAGACCTCTCGCCGCAGCGCGTCACGCATGTCGTTATCCACACCGTCGTTCGAAGCGCGCTCGTGGTTCGTGCCCGGGGCGTGGGCCGCTTGCTCGGGAGGCCTGTACTTCCTGGGCTGGCCCGGCTTCGACCTGCTGCCGCTGGCCTTCGTGGCGTTCGTGCCGCTGCTCTGGGTGCTGGAGCAGGCCCCCAGCGCGCGACGTGCGGCCTGGCTCGGGCTGGTGGCCGGCGTCGTCAAGAGCGTGGGCGGCTTTACATGGTTGCTCGCGACCCTGGAGTCCTACTCCCGGATGCCCGCGCTGGTGTGCGCGCTGTTCGTGTCCCTGGTCTGGCTCTACCAGGGGCTCCAGCTCGCGTTGTTCGCGTGGCTGTACGTGCAGGCCCGCGCCGCGCGTGTCGGGGTGCTGGTCTCGGCCGTGTGCGCGCTGTGCCTTGCCGAGTGGAGCTTCCCGGAGGTGTTCCCGCACTACTTCGGCCTGAGCCTGCACCGCCTGCCGCACGCGCTCCAGATCGCGGATCTCGGCGGTCCGCTGAGCCTGAGCGCGCTGCTGATCAGCGCCAGCGTCGCGCTGTTCGCGCTGCTGTCGCGCTTTCGGTGGGCGCGGCGCGCGGAGCTGCTGGCGGCGCTCGGGCTGTGGATGGCGACGCTCGGCTACGGCGTGTACCGCGTGCGCGAGGTCGACGCGCGCGCGGAGCATGCGCTGAAGCTGGAGCTCGCGATCATCCAGTCGAACCTCAGCGCGCCCGACAAGCGACGCCGCGGGGGCGAGAACGTGCGCAGCCACCTTGCGCAGAGCGTGCTCGCCATGCCCGGGCCGCAGCTGTTCATCTGGCCCGAGACGGTGGTCGACTACGACGAGGTCGACGGCGTGCCCTGGGAGATGCTCGCGCATCACGTCGACGTGCCGGTGCTGTTCGGCGCGCGCCTGATCGCGGACTTCGAGAACGACAAGCCGCGCTACCTCAACGCCGCCAGGCTCGTGAACGGACAAGGCTCGCTGCAGTCGGAGTACCACAAGCAGAAGCTGCTGCCGTTCGGCGAGCACATGCCGTTCGCCGACCGCTTCCCGGCGCTGCGTGAGCTCTCGCCGCGCCAGCGGCGCTTCTTGCAAGGCACGCGGCCGCCGCTCTTGCAGCTCGGGCCGATCCGGATCGGCGTGTCGATCTGCTACGAGGACATCTTCGCCGGCTTCATCGCCGACGGCGTGATGCAGACCAACCCGCAGCTGCTGGTCAACCTGACCAACGATGCCTGGTTCGGCGACACGCGCGAGCCGCATCAGCACCAGGCGCTCGCCATGCTGCGCGCGGTCGAGCATCACCGCACGCTGGTCCGCGCCACCAACAGCGGCGTCAGCGCCATCGTCGACCCGGTGGGCCGCGACACGCGCACCAGCGCGGTCTTCACCAAGGACACACTGCGCGCCGCGGTGCCGCTGCTGGAGGGGCAGACCGTCTACGCGCGGCTCGGCGACGCGCTCGGTCCGCTGTCGGCGCTGACCTTGCTGCTGGCCTGGCTGCGCAAGCGAGTGCGAGTTGGACGAGCTTAGACGAACGCGGCGAGACGCTTATCGAGGTCCTCGAGCTGCGCGAGCACCTGCGCGCGCGCGGGGCCCCCGAGCACGTTGCGGCGCTCCACCATCGTCTCCGGATCGAGCGCGGCGAAGATGTTCTGCTCGAACGCCGGGTGCTCCTCGCGGAACTCCTCGAGCGACAGTTCCGCCAGCACCTTGCTGCTCTTGACCGCGCGCGCGACCAGGCGACCGGCGACATGGTGCGCGTCGCGGAACGGCACGCCGCGCTCGGCCAGGTAGTCGGCGATCTCGGTGGCGTCGAGGAAGCCCTCGCGCAGCGCCTTGCGCATCGCGTCCGCGTGGAAGCGCGCCTCGGCCAGGCAGCCCGCGAGCACGTCGAGGCTGTCGTCGACGGTGTCGAACGCGTCGAACACCGGCGGCTTGTCCTCCTGCAGGTCACGGTTGTACGCGAGCGGCAGGCCCTTGAGCAGCACCAGCATCGTCACCAGGTCGCCGACCACACGGCCGGTCTTGCCGCGCACCAGCTCGGCCATGTCCGGGTTCTTCTTCTGCGGCATCATCGACGAGCCGGTCGTGAACGCGTCGCTCATCTGCATGAAGCCGAACTCCTGCGTGCTCCAGAGCACCAGCTCCTCGGAGATGCGCGAAAGGTGCACGGCGCAGTTGGCGAGCGCGGACAGCGCCTCCACCAGGAAGTCGCGATCGGCGGTGGCGTCCAGCGAGTTGCGCGACGGACGGTCGAAGCCGAGCGCGGTCGCGGTCGCGATGCGATCGATGGGGAACGTCGTGGAGGCGAGCGCACCCGAGCCGAGCGGGCACTCGTTCATGCGCCTGGCGGCGTCCTCCAGCCGACCGCGATCGCGCTCGAGCATCTCGGTCCAGGCCAGCAGGTGATGCGCGAGCCGCACGGGCTGGGCGCGCTGCAGGTGCGTGTAGCCAGGCATCAGCACGTCGACGTGCTGGCGGGCGCGCAGCGCGAGCACACGCTGCAGCCGCACCAGCCGCGCCATCGTTCCCTGGCAAGCCTCGCGCGTCCACAGCCGCATGTCGGTCGCGACCTGATCGTTGCGGCTACGTGCGGTGTGCAGGCGTCCGCCGGCGGTGCCGATGCGCTCGGTGAGCACGGCCTCGACGTTCATGTGCACGTCCTCGCGCGCGGCCTGCCACTTCATCTCGCCGCGCGCGATCTCCTCGCGGATGCGCTCCAGGCCGGCCTCGATCTGCTGGGCGTCCTCGCTGCTGATGATGCCCTGGGCCGCGAGCATGTTGGCGTGCGCCTTGGAGCCGCGGATGTCCTGGTCCGCGAGGCGCTTGTCGACGTCGATGCTGGCGCTGAACTTGGCCGCCACCTCGGCAGGCTCCTGCTCGAAACGCCCACCCCATGCTTTGTCCGACATCCGCTGCTCCTCGCGGGCCGGGTTCGCGGCGGCCCGCGGGGGCAGGTGTAGTGCGCTTTTTGGCCGCGTGCCGGGTGCGCGCACGGTTTTGCAGAGTTGTTGCGGGAAAGCGTGCGCTTTTCGCTCAGTCCTGGTCGGCGCGCGGGCGCAGCATGCTCGGCCGCAGGCAGGCGGCGTCGAGGGCCAGCGCGGCGAGCACCGCGGCCCAGGCCGGCGTCAGCGACAGCGCGGACAGCAGCGCCAGCAGGCACGCGAGCCCCGCCATCGCCCACACCTGCAGCAGCGCACGTCGCGCCTCGCGTGCGACCCCGAGCGCGTAGGTGGCGTCGCGCAGGTCGCCGGAGGCCGTGATCAGGTCGTGCGCGATCGCGCGCAGATCGCCCGGCGCGTGCACCTCGGGCGCGCCCTCGAGGCACACGCCCACGTCGGCCGCGGTCAGCATGCCGCCGGCGTCCTCGGCGTTGCCGATCGCCGCCACGCGCGCCTCGCCGTCGCGCAGCCTGCGCAGCTCGGCCTCGCGCTGCTCGCGCGTCAGCTCCGCCTTGACCTGCAGCACGTCGAGCGTGCGCGCGAGCGCCTCGACGGTGTTGCGATGATCACCGGCCACCAGCTCGACCTCCAGCCCCAGATCGAACAAGGACTGCACCGCCAGCCTCGCCTCGCCACGCAGCTCCTGCGCGAACACGAACAGGCCGCGCACGTGTCCACCGAGCGCGAGCAACACCACCTTGTGCCCGTTCTGCTCCGCCTGCTGCGCCTCGCGGTCGGCGACCGCCACGCTGACGCCCGCCTGCAGGAGCGCGGCGCGACTGCCGAGCACGAGCGCACCGTGGCCGTCGGTCAGGCCGCTGACGCCCGCCCCGCGCGCGTAGGCGAGCCGACGTACGGTCGCTGGCTCGATGCCGAGCGTGGCGGCATGACGGCGCACCGCGCGCGCCAGCGGATGGCCATCGGCGGCGGCCTCCGCGCCGAGCGCCCACGCCAGCAAGGTCTCGCGAGCGACGTCCGGAGCCAGCGCGTGCACCTCGACCAGCGTGTACGCGCGCGGCACCAGCGTGCCCTCGACGCGCAGCACCGCGGTGTCGATCTGGCCGGCGCGCTCCAGCGCGGCCCCGTCGCGAAAGAACACACCGCGCGCGGCGCCACGGATCACCGCGCGCTGCAGGGCGTTGAGCACACCGCGCGAGGCCGCCAACATGGGCAGCACCGCCAGCGCCGCGCCCAGTCCCGCGAGCTTGGTGCTCGGCGTGCCGGGCGTGATCGCCGCGCACACGACCGCGCCCACCAGGGCGGCCACGCCGGGACCCAGCGCGCGCACGCGTGCGGCATGTTGCGCCGAGGGCGCCACGCTCTCGAGCGATCGATCCGGCGTTGCCAGCGCACGCAGCAACGCGCGCTTGGGGCCGACCGCGGTGGCGCGCACGCGCAGGGCACCGCGGATCACCAGCGCACCGCCGAGCACCGCGCCGCCTACGCGGCGTTGCACCGTCAGTCGCGCCTGCGGGTAGGGCAGCAGCTCGGCGTCGCCGTGCTCGATCACTCCGTCGACAGGCACCACGGACCCTTGCTCGATCCAGACCTGGTCGCCGACCCGCAGGCTGTTGAGTCCGCGCTCCGCCAGTTGGTTGTCGCCGCCGACGACGCGCACGCGCGAGGCGCTGCGGGCCTCGATCTCGGCGCGCAGCGCGGCCACGATCGCGTGCGCGCGCTCCAGCCAGTGTTCGCGTGCCCATGTCGCCAGCAGCGCGACCGCGGCGGTGCCGATCCAGAGCTTGGCGTGGCCCGAGTCCGCGAGCACCGCCGCCAGCGACAGCGAGGCCACCGCGAGCACCGGCGCGAGCCAGCCCACCGTGCCGGCCTGCTCGCGCGTCGCGGCGCTGCGGCTCGCGAACACGCCCGCGCTCGCGACCAGCACGCCGGCCGCGATCGGCGTGGCGAACGGCTGCTGCAGCCAGGGCATCGCACCGGCGGCGAGCGCCGTCAGCCACGGCCACAGGGGAGTCGTCGCACGCCCCGCGCTGATGCGCCTGGCCAGCGGCTCCACCGACGGCGGCGCGGGGCGCGACGGCGGCACGCTCGGCAGCGGCGCACTCACGACCGGCGCCTTCACCTTGGCTTCGACCACCGGCGGCGGCTCGACGCGACGCGCACGCTCCGCCGCCCGCTGCGCCTCGCGACAGACGCGGCTGCAGAAGAACTCGAGCCCCCGGTCGGTGGCACGCACGCAGGCCGCACGCAGCGGATCGACGCCGGTGGCGCACGACGCGCAGGGCACCGACGGCTGGTACGGCATCACCTCGGTGATCGGCAGCGTGTGCGGCACCGGCAGCGCGATGTCGTTGGCCGGGGCCTCTGGCTGTACCACCGCCTCCGCGGGCAGCTCTGGCGGCGCCGGCGGCTCGATGACGACCACCGCCGCTTCCACCGGGTCGCCGATCACCACCGAGTGCGTGCGCATCACGCTGTCGATCGCGCGCTGCCGCTCGGGAGGCGCCGCCGGGTTCGCGAAGCGGTCGACGTGGTTGCTCGACCAGCGCGCGTGGTTGAGCGAGGCCGAGCGCAGCGGATCGTGCGAGCTGTCGCGCGCGGGCTCCTCGCGCGGGACACTCGGCGTCGGCGTCGGTGCACTCGGCTGCTTGCGCGGCGTGCTCGACTTGCGCGCGCGCGGCTTCTCGCTCGCGGGCTTGTCGGCTTTGGCAATCCCGCTGTCGCGCTTGGCACGCGGCTTCTTGGGCTTGGGCTCCGCCTCGGGGCTCTTCTTGGCGCGCGGCTTGCGCGGCTTCTCCGCCGGAGGCGGGCCGCTCTCGAAGTGCGGCGTCAGCTCGATGTCTTCATCGCGCGGCGCGGGCGGCTTCGGCGAGGGCGCGCGCGTCATGAGCCGGGCGCCTCCAGCGCGTACACGCTGCCCTTGTCGAGCGAGACCACCGTGCCCTTGCCGATCGCGGCGATCGAGCCATGCCAGCCGCTTGGCACGTCCGGCGCGCTCCAGTAAAACAGCCAGCGTGCGTCGCGCGGCGCGAGGTTCACACAGCCGTGGCTGCGCTGGTTGCCAAACTTGTCGTGCCAGAACGCCGCGTGCAGGGCGTAGCTGCCGAGGAAGTACATCGTCCACGGCACGTCTTCGATGCTGTACGGACCGTCGGCCACGTCGTCCGCCATCGTGGTGGCCACGTGCTTGGCGTGCAGCCGATACACGCCCACCGGCGTCGCGTGATCATCGAGCCCCGACGAGATCAGCGTCGCGAACACGGGCTCGCCCGCCTCGTACGCGGTCAGCGTCTGGCGGTCGAGGTCGACCCGGATCCAGCGCTCGGTCTTGCTGGTGTGCTTGGGCCGCGCGACCTTCTCGATGATGCGCACTCCCTGATCGCGCAGCAACAGGCCCTCGGTGGTCACGTAGTAGCGAACGCCGCCGCGGTTCACGACCTTGCCGGTCAGGCCGTGCGCGCTGTGCACCTTCAGATCGTCGCCGGCCTTGATGGGCTCGCCGCTGACCGGGTGCAGGCGCAGCGCCTTCATGCCCGGGCGATACACGAACGCGAGCGGCAGGTTCAGCCGCCCGCCCAGCGTGACGCCGAGCCCCTGCGGCTGCTTGGAGTCGGTCAGCTCCTCCGCGCGGATCCAGCCGCCGCGCACCGAGCGATAGAACGAGCGGCCGGTCGCCTCGTCGGTGACCTGACGGTCGACGCTGACGTAGAAGCCGGGCTGCATGCGCATGCGCACCACCGGCAGCAGCGGCTGCGGCACCGTGGCCAGCGGGTTCACGCCGGCGTCCGCGCTGACGGGCTTGGGCAGCGGCCTGGCGAACGCCGCCTTGATGCCCGCCTCTTCCTCAGGCGTCGGCATGCGCAGGTACTGCGGCACGTCGACCTTGGTGGTCTTCATGAAGCGGTAGGGCAGCGGGTCGCTGAGCGCGGGCAGGATCGGCGGGTCGTTGTATTTGGGTGGGTTGGCGGCGACGGTGACGCCCTCGCCGTTGCACACGAAGCCGCCGCCGAGCGCCTCGAACCAGCCCTTGGCGCAGCCCTCGAGGGACACCTGCTCGCTGGCACGGAAGCGTGCGCCGCGGCGCAGGTAGCCGAGCACGCGCGACGTCTTGGTCGGCTGCTCGAACACGTTGGCCATGTGGTGCTGGGCGATGCCGTAGGCGGGGTGCGTGCGATCGGCCGGGTCGTTCTCGACCAGCCACGGGGGCGGCAGGCTCTTGGCGGCGCTGATCAGCGCCACG